>CAZTGH010000057.1:0-18954 GCA_964612985.1 uncultured Pirellulales bacterium | reverse complement strand
GGCGAGGACCTGATGTTCGGCGGCCGCGGCAGCGACATGATGGACGGCGGCGCGGGCCGCGACGTTCTTCAGGGCGATGCCGGGGTGGACCGGATCAAGGGCGGCTCGGACAACGACGTCATCGAGGGCGGCGCGCAGGGCGACATCCTGTTCGGCGACTTCGCGAACACGCGGCGCATCGACGAACTCGGCATGGCGCACACGCCTGATAACATCTACTTCGGCTGGCATGCCCGCTTCGGCGAGATGGCCCCCTTCGTCAACGACGGGAACGGTGCCTACTACTTCGGCGGTGAGCATTTCGCCCATCTCGAGCTCAAGTGCCCGACGCTCGAAGTCGAGAAGGATGGCGGCGAGGAAGGTGCGGATCGCATCCGTGGCGGTGGCGGTCACGACACCATCTTCGGCGAAGGCGGAAACGACTGGCTTTTCGGCGACAGTGGCGACGACTTCATCTCCGGCGGAGACGGCAAGGACGTTGTTGTGGGCAACTGGGGCGATGACACCCTCTACGGCAACGATGGCGATGACCGCCTCTTCGGCCGCCAGGGCGACGACCTCATGTTCGGCGGTGAAGGCCGTGACATGATGAAGGGTGGCACCGGCCGCGACGAGATGTACGGCGAGAACGGCAACGACGTCATGCATGGCGATGCCGGCTGCGATCTCATGTCCGGCGGCAACGGACGCGACTTCATGTATGGCGGCGAAGACGACGACGTGATGTACGGCAACGCCGACAGCGACGTCATGTGGGGCGACTCCGGCGACGACTACATGGAGGGCAACCACGGTCAAGACGAGATGTATGGCGGCACCGGCAACGACGTCATGCTCGGCGGTGACCAGAACGACACCATGTCCGGCAACGAGGGCATGGACCTTCTCTACGGCGAGAAGGGCAGGGACGACCTCTACGGCAACGAGGGCGCCGACTTCCTCGACGGCGGTTCCGGCAACGACAACCTCTACGGCGGTGCCGGCAACGACTACCTCAAGGGTGGCGCAGGCCAGGACAACCTCTGGGGCGGCGAAGGCAAGGACGTCTTCATCATCGACCTCACCTGGGACGGCGTTGCCTTCTCGTCGGCCGATGGCGAGTCGCCGGGCGACACGATCCACGACTTCGACATCGACGACGATCAGGACGTCCTGCTCTACCGCGTGACGAACACGGGCGACGGTCTCGGCACGACCTCGCAGCAGGCCTTCGAGGCACTGAACGGCAACGCGTCGAACACGGGCACGCCGAACGGCCTGGCCAACGTCGTTGACGACGGCACGGACGTGACCATCGAGATCAACGGCTCGAAGGTGAAGATCCTGGGGCTCGGCCTGGAGAACGAGGCGTCGACCTTCACCTCGCTCGGCCATGACGCGATCCCGACCGGCGGCACCGGCATCAACGCCGTGTCCTCGGGTGACCCGGGTTACTACGAGGCCATCAACGTCGTGACCAGCGACGCGGGCTTCAACGACGAGCACGGCTACTTCGAGACCAACGAGTGCTGGTCTGACTTCATGATGCCGTCCTGACGGCATAAAGAACGAGGGAATCCGGGTTCGCCGCGTGCCGGCGGCGGGCTCGGGTTCCTTCCAGTCCTGGCTTGAGACGCGGAAATGGTCCCCCGGCCACAAAACGACTTGGGCCAGGGCGCCGCTTGAGGGGGCAGAGCCAGCTTTGAAATCCATGTGTCCGGGGGGACATGAGACATGAAAGCCAAGCGCGTGTTCGACGGCCAGCGCGGACTGATCACATCGATCTTCGTCGCCAGCGCCTTCGTCAACATCCTGATCCTCACAGCGCCCATCTACATGCTGCAACTGTTTTCCCGGGTCATGTCCTCGGGAAGCATTCCCACCCTGATCGCCCTCACCATCGGAGCGGCGATCGCGATCTTTTTCTTCTTCCTGTTCGACGCGATCCGCCAGCGCCTGGTCGTGCGGCTCGGCACCCGGCTCGAGGCCAGGGTCGGCCCGCAGATCCTGACCGCGCTGATGAACAGGGACATCCCCGACGCACAGCGCCACGCCCAGCCGGTGCGCGACCTGCAGGAGCTCAGGAGCTTCGTGAACAGCCCGGTGCTGATCGCGCTTCTCGATGCGCCCTGGTCGGTGTTCTTCGTCGCGGTGATCTTCGCCTTCCACCCGCTGCTCGGCGTGGTGGCTCTGGCCGGCCTCACGATCCTCTTCATTCTCGGCGGCCTCAACGAGTATTTCGGGCGCGAGCCCAACGCCGCGGCCAACGAGGCGCAGGTGGAGGCCAACCGCGCGGCCGAGGAGATGCTCCAGAACGCCGAGGTCGTCCACGCCATGGGCGGCTCGCGCAAGATGGTGGAGCGCTGGACCTTCAAGTCCTTCGCCGCGATCGTGTTCTCGACGCTGGCCGCCGACCGCGTCGCCGTGATCGGCTCGCTGGCCAAGATGGTGCGCATGGGGCTGCAGATCGCGGTGCTGGGCACCGGTGTCGTGCTCGTGCTGCAGGGCCAGCTCTCGCCCGGCCTGATGATCGGCGCCTCGATCCTGCTGGGCCGCGCGGCCTCGCCGGTCGAACAGTCGATCTCGGGCTGGACCGCGCTGC
The DNA here is from genome assembly GCA_964612985.1 of uncultured Pirellulales bacterium. Classification (GTDB taxonomy): domain Bacteria; phylum Planctomycetota; class Phycisphaerae; order Sedimentisphaerales; family Anaerobacaceae; genus Anaerobaca. The sequence continues at coordinate 16,373 of CAZTGH010000057.1, read as the reverse complement.
AGCGCGCCCGCGGCGCGAAACAGCGCCTGAACGAGATCCTCGCCCACATGCAGGAGGTCGAGCAGCGGATGGAGCTCCCCGAGCCCGAGGGCCGGCTCTCCGTCGAGGACGCCACCGTGGTGCTGCCCGGGCGGCAGGATCCGGTGCTTTTCGGCGTCAGCTTCGATCTGCGCCCGGGCCAGTCGCTCGGCCTGATCGGGCCGTCGGGCGCAGGCAAGACCACGCTCGTGCGCGCGCTCGCCGGGCTGCAGCCGCTCAACCGCGGCCATGTCCGGCTCGACGACGCGGCGCTCACCGACTGGCCGGCGGAGCAGCTCGGCCGGCACGTCGGCTTCCTGCCCCAGCGGGTGGAGCTCTTCGAGGGCACGGTGGCCGAGAACATCGCGCTCATGGACCGCGAGGCGCGCCCCTCCGACATCGTCGCCGCCGCCAAGATGGCGCAGGTGCACGACCTCATCCTGCAGCTTCCCGGCGGCTACAATTACGAGGTGGGCGCCCGCGGCGGCCATCTCTCCGCCGGGCAGCGCCAGCGCATCGGCCTCGCCCGGGCCTTCTTCGGCGAGCGCAAGCTCATCGTCCTGGACGAACCCAACGCAAACCTCGACCCCGAAGGCGAGGCGGCCCTCGCGGCCGCGATCGCCGCGGCCACCGCGCGCGGCTCCATCGTCGTGGTGGTGACGCATCGCATGAACCTTCTGCGCGAGGTGTCCCATGCGGCGGTGATGCGCGGCGGACGGCTCGAGAAGATCGGCGAGGCGCGGGGCATTCTCGAACTCGAGAGCACGCTCGCCAATCAGCCTTCGGTGGGCGAAGATGGCAAGGTGACCTTCCTGCGCAGCCGCGGCGGCGGCGAGGAGCAGGGCGGCGCCAAGGCGATGGGAGATCCGGCATGACGACCCCTGCACCGATCGATTCCCGCGAGGCGGTGGCCCGTTCCGGCTTCGCCGACCGCATGCCCGACGTCGCCTTGCCCAAGGCGCCGCCGACGGGTGTGCGCAAGCTCGTGATCTGGATGCTCGTGCTCGGCGTCGGGCTTTTCGGCGGGCTCGGATCCTGGGCCGCGATCGCGCCGATGACAAGCGCCATTGTCGCCTCCGGCGCGTTCCACGTGGTTGGCGACCGCCTCGCCGTGCAGCACTACGAGGGCGGGATCGTCCGCGAGATCGCCGTGCAGGAGGGCGGCCTCGTGCAGGAGGGCGAGGTCATCGCCCGGCTCGACGAGACCCGGACGACCGCGCAGCTCTCGATCATCACCAGCCAGCTCGCCAATGCGCTCGCGCGCGAGGCGCGGCTCGCCGCCGAACAGCGCGAGGCCGAAAGTCTCGAGGTGCCCGAAGAGCTCGCGGCGCTGATCGAGGAGGACCCCACGCTGGAGGAGATGCTCCAGGCACAGCGGGACGTCTTCGAGTCCAACCGCGACATGATCGACGGGCAGGTAAAGATCCTGCGCGGGCGGATCGAACAGCTCAACGAGGAGCTCGCAGGCCACGATGCCCGGCGCAAATCGCTGGAAGACCAGCTCGCGCTGGTGCGCGACGAGATCGAAGGGCTCGACCCGCTGTTCGAGCAGGGGCTCGTCACCAAGGCGCGGCTCGTGGATCGCCAGCAGGACGAAGCGGCGATTCTCGGCGATCTCGGCTCGGTGAACAGCGACCGGAACAACACGCTCCAGCAGGTGACGGAGATGCAGGAGCGGATCCTCCAGATCCGGCGCAACCGGCTTCTCGAGATCAACGACGAGCGCCAGGATGTTCAGGCCGAGATCTTCGACCTGCGCCAGCGGCTGGAGGCAACGCGCGAGGTGAAGGAGCGCCTCGTGATCCGCGCGCCGCGCACCGGCCGCGTGGTCAACCTCGCGATCAACACGATCGGCGGGGTGGTGGATCCGAGCCAGCGCATTCTCGAGATCGTGCCGACGGACGCGGACTTCGTCGTCGAGACCCAGGTGAAGCCCGGCGACATCGACGACGTGTCGCTCGGCGGCAAGGCCCGGGTGCGGATGACCGCCTACAGCTTCCGCTCGACGCCGCCGGTGGCGGGCGAAGTGGTGCACGTCTCCCCCGACAGCCTGATCGACCAGGTCACGGGCGAGCCCTACTTCCAGGTGGACGTGAAGGTCTCTCCCGAGGCGCTCGCCGAGCTGCCGCATATCCAGACGCTGCCGGGCATGCCCGCCGAAGTCATGATCGAGACCGGGGAGCAGACGCTCGCGGACTACATCCTGAACCCGGTCGTGGGCGGCATGGAGAAGGCGCTCATCGAGAAGGAGTGACGCGTGTTCGGGGGGCGGCCGGCCCATGACAGCCGCCCCCGGACATGCAGCGCGCGAGTCGCATCGCTCGGCGGTGCAGAAAGGCGCGAAAAGAATATCGAAATCAATGCTTCGGATGCGTCGCCTCCTGGAGGCGCCTGCCCGCCGGGCTCGGCCTGCATGGCCTCCGTTCGGAGATTTACCTTGCGGAATGCCCCCAAATGGGGACAGCGCGCAGGGGGCGAGCTTGGCATCCTGAAGATCGGAGATTTGCGCCTTGCGGGATCGCATGGGCCTTTTCGCACGCTTTGCGGGAATCGCGCGGCGGGGTAGGGTTCCGAAGAACTCGCAGGGTCAGGGGCCGAGCCCAAGGGGGAGTAAGCCATGTCGTTCCCGTTCGGAAGCGCACGCGCCTTTTTCGGCGGCGCCACGCCGCATCCCGCCACTCCCGAGGACGAGCCGCCGAGTTCGGGCTTCCTGAAATCGCTCTTCCGGCCCCGACGCGCCCGCCGGACGAAGCTCCAGGGAACGGGCTTCCGCGTGGAGGGCCTCGAACCCCGCTACCTGCTGTCGGCCGACGTGGCGCCGTTCCTCGTCGACATGGAGGACTACGGCGACGACCTGTCGCTGCGCTACGACCAGCTCACCTCCTCCATCCAGATCTACGACCGCTCCTCCGGGACGCAGCTCGGCCAGCAACTCGTTCAGCAGATGAGCCTCGTGCGCGTCGCCGGCACGGCCGCGGACGACACGCTCGAACTCGACTTCTCGGACAGCTTCGTGATGCCCGTCGAGGTGGAGTTCGATGGCGGTGACGGCGTCGATACCGTGATGCTCACCGGCGGGGCGGGCGACACGCTTGCCGTGGAGGCGACGGGCAGCGGCGAGGCCGACCTGCTGCTTCATGACGACGGGGCCGAGGGCGCGGTGCGTCTCTCCGGGACCGAGGCCGTCGAGGACCGCCTCGCCGCCGGCGAACGCGTCTTCGCCGACCGCACGGAGTCCGGCAACAGCTTCCGGCTGAGCGACAGTGGCGGCGCCAGCGACGGCATGAGCCGGATCACCACGGGCGGCGCGCTTCTCGACTACAGCTTCGAGACGCCGGAGTTCTCGCTCACCGTCGATGCCGGCGCGGGCGATGACCGGCTCGAGAACGGCGGCATGGACCAGACGCTCGCCGGCAAGGTGGTGATGCAGGGCGGGGCGGGCAGCGACACGCTCGCCGGGCCGCCCGAGGACACGGTCTGGAGGATCACGGGCGACAACGAGGGCAATGCCGCGGGCATTGCCTTCTCTGCTGTCGAGACCCTGGAGGGCGCGGCGGACAACGAGGACGTGTTCATCGTCGGCGCCGAGGCCAGCATGGACGGCGTTCTCGACGGTGGCGAGGGTGGATTCGACGTTCTCGAGTTCGATGGCGGCACGTTCGAGCGCGTCACCTACGAGGCCTTCGACCTCCATTCCGGGGTGGTGGACCGTGACGGCTCCCTCGTCCGTTACGCCGGTCTCGAACCGATCAACGACAGCATGGTGGTGGCGGACCGGACGATCTCGACCGGAACGCTCGCCCTCGGTCCGTCGGACGCGGACGATCGGGCAACGCTGACCGACAACGGCGACGGCACGATTACGCTGGCGCCCGTCTCGCCGTTCCTCACCTTCGAGACCATCAATTTTGTCAAGCCGACGAATAGCCTGACCGTCCAGCTCGCCGGTGACCTGGACGTGCCCTTCGTGTCGAAGGACGTGCTGACGGTGGACGGCACCGGAACGGCCATCGACCTTTCCGGGATAGACCTCACGATCGATGGCGAGGCCGGCAAGGACGAGGTGGTCTTCCAGGGCACCGTGACCACCGGCAACCTCACGGTGAACGCCGAGTCGATCACCGTCTCCGGCACGCTCGACGCCGCCGACGTCACGCTCAACGCCGAGGCCGAGGACGACGGCGCGGTGGACGAGGACGGCGAATATCTGGGCGGCGTCTTCGAGGGCCTCTACATCGCCACGCCCGAGGCCCGCATCGACCTCTCCGGCGCGACGATCACCGCCTCGGGCGCTGTCGATCTCGACGCCACCGCGACGACCACGCTTTCGGCCACGCCGAGCGCGCTCGGCGGCGCCGTGGACGCGACGCTGCTGACGCTGCTGCCGGTTGCGGACATCCTGCTCGACGGCACGACGCTCAGCGCCGCCTCCGTGGCCGCCGACGCCACCGTCAACGTGACGGCCGATTTCGAGGACGAATCCGACTCCTCCGACACCGACTCGCAGGCCGACGCCGCCGTTTCCGTGGTGGTCGTCGCCTCGGACGCCAAGGTCACCGCGACCGGTGCGACGGCGATCCAGTCGGGCGGCGCGGTGGCGCTCAACGCAGCTACGAATCTGGACATCACCTCCACCGCGGATGGCGGCGCGGACGGCAGCGCCGTGGGCGCCACCGTCGCCGTCACAGAGATCTCCGCCGACACCGGCGTCGAGGTCTCGGGCAGCACCTCGATCGGCGCGCTTGGCGGCGACACGCCGGACGCGATCATCCTCGGCGCGACGCTCGCCTCCGACGTCGAGACCGTCGCCACCTCCACGGCGGGCGGCTCGCAGGAAGGGGACGGCTCGAGCGAGTCGCAGCAGCGTCTCGAGGACCCGAACGACGACGGCGATACCGGCGACCAGGCCCAGACGTCGGGCGGTGCGGTCAGCTTCGCGGGCGCCGTGGTGGTGTCGGACTACCGCCCCGAGACCACCGCGCTCATCGACACCAGCGGCCTGCTCGAGACGGCAGGCGCGCTTACCCTTTCGGCGCAGTCCACCGACAGCGTCACCGCCAAGGCCGACGGGTCGAACACCGGCTCGGGGTCCGTGGGCGTCGGCGTTGCTGTCGTGGTGGGCGTGGTGGACACGGTGAACCGCGCCTCGATCCTCGACGCGGGCACGCTCACGGCGGGCGGCGGCGTGGCGGTCGCCGCCGGCATGGCCGCGGCCAACACCTTCTCGGTCGAGGCGGTGTCGGGCGCCGGCGGCGGCGCGCAGACGGGCGTGGCGGGTTCCCTCGCCATCCACACGGTGCTCACCGTGGTCGAGGCGCTGGTGGAGGACGGCGCGGGCGCGGGCGTGGCGCTTGGCGGCTCCGATCTCTCGCTTTCGGCCACGGCGGAGAGCGCGGTTTCGACGAAGGCGGTGCCGGACGAGGACGGCGCCACCGGGGAAAGCCTCGGCATCGGCGCCTCCGTGGCGCTCGCGATCCTCGACCAGGACACCCGCGCGGGCATCGCCGACGGCGCCGACGTCACCGGCGCGGGCGCGATCACGATCTTGGCCACGGGCGACCACGACGCCGAGACGCTCGCCAAGGGCGCGGCATCGGGTGGCGGCACGGTGGCGACGCCCGTCGTCGCCATCACGCTGAATTTCAACGACACTTCGGCCTTCGTGGGCACGGGCGGCCTGCTGGAGGCGGGGTCGATCTCGGCCACCGCCACCCATGACGGGCAGACCGTCACCAGGGGCGAGGGCGACGCCGAGGGCGGCAGCGCGGCCGTGGGCGCCTCGCTCGCGCTCACCATCTCCGAGGAGACCTCCACCGCATCGCTTCTCCGCGACGCGACCGCCACGGCGGGCGCCGTCTCCTTCGTCGCGCAGGGCTCCATTCGCACCCGGAGCCTCGGCGCGGCCTCCGCCGCGGGGTCCGAGGACAGCGGCTCCGAAGGCGACGTGAACGCCGAGAACCAGCAGCAGCAGGACTTCGCCAACAGCCAGGCGGCCGAGCGGCGGGGCGCGGGCTCTTCCGAGGTCACGACGCCCGACGCCTCCACCGGCGACGGCTCGCTGGCCGTGGCCGCGGCCATCGCCATCAACATCCACAACGGCGACGTGTCGGCCGAGTTCGCGGATGCGATCACCGTCACCGCCTCGGACGCGGTGACGCTCCGCGCGCTCTCGAACCAGGACGCCCGCGCCGAGGCGACGGGCGAGGCCGCGAACGGCGCCACGGGCAGCGTGGGCGTGGGCGTGGGCATCAACGTCTCCGACGTGGACGTGACCGCGCGCACCGGCGCCAGCACCATCGACGCGGCGAGCCTGGAGGTCGAGGCCGGCATGGCCCCGAGAACGCTCGACCTCTCTGTCGCCACGACCAAGGCCGCCGACGCGGACCGCGACGCGATCTATCTCGGCGACGGCGCCGGGGAGCTCTCGGTGGGCGACGAGGTCACCTACGACAACGGCGGCGGCGGCGATGTCGGCGGCCTGACGAACGGGAACAGCTATTTCGTGGTCTCGGTGGAGGACGGTTACGTCCAGCTCTCCGACACGGACGGCGGCGACCCCGTGGACATCACCGGCACCGGATCGGGGACGGGCCACGCGCTCCAGCGCAGCGGCGAAGACGACATCAACTTCGACCCGGACTCGGATGTTTTCGCTCTGGAATCCGAGGATGCGGGCAGCCTTCGCACAGGCGACGAGGTGGTCTACACCAGCGGCGCGGGCGACGATATCGGCGGGCTGACCGACGGCACGACCTATTACGCCATCGTGGACGGAGAGGGTGCTCTCAGGCTCGCCGAGAGCCGCGAGGCCGCCTTCGCGGGCGAGGCGATCGAGCTCACCTCCGCCGGCACGGGCACCGAGCAGGCGCTCTCCGAGAGCGTTCACAGTTCTGGCGCCAGGGCGATTTCGGGCGCGTCCGGCGGCAGCGTCGGCATCGCGGGCTCGGTGGCGATCGACGTGGCCGAGACCCAGGCGCTCGCCGAGGTCTCCGCGGGCGCGGCGGTGACGCTGACGGGCGATGCGTCCATCGGGGCGACGGCCGAGAGCTTCTCGGGCGCGAGCGCCGGGGCGGCGCAGTCCAGCGACGATTCGGGCGCGGTGGGCGTGGGAGCGAGCTTCGCCCTCACCATCACCGACCACGCCACCACCGCGCGCCTCGCGGATACCGCGACGATCACCGGCGCGGCCGGGATTTCCGTCACCGCCACGGGCGGTTACGGCGTCTGGACCGAGGCCGAGGGCGGCGCGGAGGGCGGCACCGCCGTCTCGCCCGTGGTGGCGATCTCCGTGGCGCGGAACGTCACCGAGGCGAGCGTCGGCACCGGCGCGGCGCTGACGCTGTCGGGCGATCTGGAGATCGGCGCTGAGCATCTGGCCGAGACGACGACCGCGGCGACGGGCGACGCCACCGGTGCGAGCGCGGCGATCGGCCTGTCGCTCGGCCTCGGGATCTCCGAGGACAGCGCCACCGCCACCCTGTCCCGCGACGTGACGGCGGGCGGCGGGGTGACGCTGGAAGTCACCGGCGGCGCGGCCAGTTCGTCGAGTTCCGCCGCCTCGGCGGCCGGCGCCGAGGAGGACGACGAGAGCCCCGACACGCAGGAAGGCGCCGTCGATCAGGAGAACCAGCGCCAGCTCGACGCGGCCAACCAGCAGGCCACGCAGCGGCGGACGTCGGGCGAGGGCTCGGGACAGACCGAGACGCCCGAGGCGTCCACCGGAGACGGCCAGCTTTCCGTGGCCGCCGCGGTCGCCATAAACCTGGGCGAAGCGGTCTTCTCCGCCGCGCCCGCCGACGGCATCGCCATCGCCTCCGAGGGCGCCGTGACGATCCGCGCGCGCGGCAACGCCGACGCGGCGGCGGAGGCCACCGGCGAGGCGGCCAGCGGCGGCTCGGGCGCCGTGGGCGTGGCCGTGGCGCTCAACGTGGCCGATTCGGACGTCACGGCCAGCACCGGGGCGACGACGATCACCGCCGACGGGCTGACGGTGGAAGCCGGGCAGGCGGACATCGACGGCGACACGACGCACACCACGTCCGCCAGGGCGATCTCGGGCGCCTCGGGCGGCAATGTCGGCATCGCGGGCTCCGTGGCGATCAACCTCGCCGAAACCCGTGCCGTGGCCGAGATCGACGGCGCGGCGACCGTGACGCTGGCGGACGGCGCGGCGGACGGCGACACGGATGTGGGCGCGTCCTCGGTTCTCGCCGCCGCGAACAGTTCCGCGACGGCGGAGTCCGGCGCGGCCCAGTCCGAGGGGGCGGAAGGCTCCGTCGGCGTCGGCGCGAGCTTCGCACTCAACATCACCGATCACCTGACCCGCGCCGCCGTCGCGAACGGCGCGACGGTGACGGGTGCGGGCGACCTGACGGTGCACGCGGCCGGCGGCTACATCGCCGCGACCACCGCCGAGGGCGGCGCCGAGGGCGGCACGGCGGTGAGCCCCGTCGTGGCGCTCTCCGTGGTGCGGAACGTCACCGAGGCGATCATCGAGGCGGGCGCGGCGCTTCTGCTTTCGGGTGACCTTTCCGTAACGGCGCGCCACGAGGCGGAAACCGCCACCACGGGCAAGGGCGACGCGACCGGCGCGAGCGCGGCGGTGGGCCTGTCGCTCGGTCTCGGCATCGCCGAGGACAGCGCGACCGCGGCCATCGAGCGCGACGTGACCGCCGGCGGCGGCGTGACGCTGGAGGCGACGGGCGAGGCGTCGAGCCGCAGTTCCGCGGCGGCCTCCGCGGCCGGTGCTGCGGGGGATGACGAGACCCCCGCCACGGAGGAGGGCGCGGTCGATCAGGAGAACCAGCGCCAGCTCGACAACGCCAACCAGCAGGCCAGCGAGCGCCGCAGCTCGGGCCAGGGCTCCGGCGAGACCGAGACGCCCGAGGCCTCCACCGGCGACGGCGCGCTCTCCGTCGCGGCGGCAGTGGCGATCAATCTCGGGGACGCGATCTTCTCGGCCGAGCTCGCCGACGCGGTGACCATCGTGGCGGGCGGCGCCGTCATCCTGCGCGCGCGCGCCAACGCCGACAGCTGGGCCGCCGCCACGGGCGAGGCGGTGGATGCCGGGACGGCCGGCATCGGCGCGGCGGTGGGCCTCAACGTCGCCAACGTGGACGTGCAGACGCTGACGCGCGCCTCCAGCATCACGGCGGACGGCCTGACCCTCCAGGCGGGCATGACGGAGAAGAGCTCCGCGCTTTCCGTGGAGAGCGCCGAGGTCGTGGACACCGACGACGACTCGATCTTCGTGGGCGAGGACGCGGGGCTGTCGGTCGGCGACGAGGTGACCTACGCCAACGGCGGGGGCTCGGATATCGGCGGGCTCACCGACGGGAACACCTATTTCGTGGTGAAGGCCGAGGACGGGCGCGTCCAGCTCTCCGACACGGACGGCGGCGACGCCATCGACCTGACCGACCAGGGCTCGGGCGACGCGCATACGCTGACGTCCACCGAGCCCGACTCGGAGGCGGTCGAGTTCGATCCCGACCAGGAGCTCTTCTCGCTGTCGAGCCCCGACGCGGAGAACCTTCGCACCGGTGACGCGCTCACCTACTCGAACGGCGGCGGCACCGACATCGGCGGTCTTTCCGACGGCGCCACCTACTACGCGATCACCGACGGCGAGGGGAGACTCCAGCTCGCCGAAAGCCGCGACGCGGCCATGGCGGGCGAGGCGATCGAGATCACCTCGGCCGGCACGGGCGACGCGCACACGCTCTCGGAATCCGTCCATCGCTCGGCGGCGGACGCGGTCTCCGGCGCGGGCGGCGGCAATGTGGGCATCGCCGGCTCCGTGGCGATCAACCTCGGCGAGACGCGGGCGCGCGCGCTCGTGGACGGGGCGGCCACGATCACGCTGGTCGACGGCGCGGCGGACGGCGACACGGATATCGGCGCCTCCGAGATTTCCGCCGAGGCCGCCAACTTCGCCGGCGCCAAGGCCGCCGCGGCGCAGTCCGAGGCGGGATCGGTGGGCGTCGGCGCGAGCTTCGCGCTCAACATCACCGATCATGTCACCCGTGCAGCGATCGAGGACGGCGCGACGATCACCGGCGGCGGCGACATCTCGGTCGCGGCGACGGGCGGCTACGGCGCGCGCACCGACGTGCAGGGCGGCGCGGGCGGCGACATCGCGGTCTCGCCGGTCGTGGGGCTTTCGGTCATCGGCAACACGACCGAGGCGCGGGTGGGCACCGGCGGCGCGCTGGCGCTCGAGGGCGACCTTTCCGTCACCGCCACCCACGAGGCCGACAGCGTCACCGTCGCCAAGGGCGACACGGAGGGCGCGAGCGCGGCGGTCGGCATCTCCTTCGGCCTCACGCTGGCCGACGACGTGGCCACGGCGACCCTGGCCCGCGACGTCACCACGACGGGCGGCGGCGTCGCCGTGGTGGCGCAGGGCATGGCGGCCACGCGGACGGAGGCCGAGGCGTCGGCGGCGGGCGCCGAGGGCGAGGACGGCGATCCGTCGGACGATCCGGACGTCAACGACCAGAACCAGCAGCAGATCGACACCGCGAACAGCCAGGCGGCCGACAGGCGGAGTTCCGGAACCGGAAGCGACCAGACGAGCGCGCCGGACGCCTCGACCTCGGAGGGCGCGATCACCGTGGCGGCCGCCGTCGCGCTCGATCTCGGCGGGTTCGAGGCGACCGCGATCATGGCCGACGGGCTCACCATCTCGGCGACCGGCCCGGTGGAACTGACCGCCCGGGGCAACGCCGACGGCGCCGCCAAAGCGTCGGGCGAAGCGTCGCGTGGCGACAGCGGCGCGGTGGGCGCGGGCGTGGCCATCGTCAAGGCCGACGCCGACGTGACGGCCGATCTCGACAACGCCACCATCACCGGGGGCGGGCTGACCGTTCAGGCGCTCGACTACGAGGCCGGCGGCGACGGCGTCTCGAAGAGCGAGGCGGGCGCCACCTCGGGCGCATCGGGGGGCGGGCTCGGGCTGGCAGGCTCCTTCGCGCTCAACCTGTCCGAGACGCAGGCCACGGCGCGCGTCGGCGCGGGCGTGACCTACACCGGCGACGACGCGGGCGCGGTGACGGTCGCGGCCTCCAACACCACCGAGAGCGGCGCCATCGCGAGCGCCGCGCAGGAATTCACCGGCAGCACGTCGCAATCCTCGGGCAGCGGGTCGAGCGGCACCGGCGACTCGGGCGGGCAGTCCGGCAGCACGGGCACGAACACCCAGCAGAGCGGCAGCACCGTGGGCGTGGGCGCGAGCTTCGCGCTCAACATCGCCGACATGGGCGCCACCGCCGAGATCGCGGCCGACGCCGCGCTCACCGGCGCGGGCGACGTGACCGTTTCGGCCGAAGGCGGGCACAGCGCGCGCGCCAAGGCGGTGGGCGGCGCCGAGGGCGGCACGGCGGTGACGCCCGTCGCCGCCATCGCCGCGATCCAGAACGACGTCCGCGCCGAGATCGGGGCGGACGCGACCGTCTCCGGCACCGGCGACGCCGCGGTGTCGGCGATGCTCGTCTCCGACACCACGGCCGATGCCGAAGGCAGCACGGACGGCACCGACGCCGCCGTGGGCGTGAGCGTGGGCGTCACCGTCGCCGAGGACTCGGTGCTCGCCGCGATCACCGGCGATCTGACGATGGGCGGCGGCGTCGAAGTCGATGCGACCGGCATCGCGGCCTCGCGCGCAGGCGCCGCGGCGAGCGCCACCGGCACGCCCGGAGAGGGCCAGTCGAACCAGGGTCCGAGCGCGCAGCAGAGCGCGGACCAGGGCGTCGGCACCGCCAACAGCCGCGGCGGCACGAGCCAGAGTTCACCCGACACCTCCACCTCGAAGGGCGCCGTGAGCGTCGCCGCGGCGGTCGCGGTCAACGTCTCGCTCGCCCAGGTCGAGGCCCGGATCGCGGGCGGCGCCGGGGACCCGGCCAGCGTCGATGCCGGCGGGCCGGTGCGCGTGCAGAGCGCGGCCAATATCGATTCGGCGGCCGACGGCGACGGCACGGCCGTCACCACGACGGGGGGCACCTCGGTGGGCGCGGCGGTGGCCGTGAACGTGGCCGAGGCGGAGAACCTCGCCACCATCGACAACGCCGCCGTCACCGGCGACGGAATCTCGGCCGATGCGGTGATGGCCGAGCGCGAGACCGCGATCGAGGTCACCGAGCGGCAGGTGGTGGACACCGACGCCGACACGCTCTTCCTAGCTGCCCAGGACGACGCCTTCACCACCGGCGAGGAGGTCGTCTATCGAAATGGCGGCGGCGACGACATCGAGGGGCTCACCGACGGCGACACCTATTACGTGATCGTCAAGGACGGCGGCTTCATCCAGCTCGCGGCCAGCGCGCAGGACGCCACCGACGGCGAGGCGATCGACCTCGAGAGCCAGGGCACGGGCGATGCCCACGTGATCGAGCGCACCGGCGCCGACGACGTGACCTTCGACCCGGACGAGAGCCGCTTCGAGATAGATCTCGACAACACGAAGGGCCTCCTGACCGGAGACGAGGTGGTCTACTCCGCCAGCGGCACGGCCATCGGCGGGCTCACCGACGGCGAGACCTACTACGTCATCGCGGATGGCAGCGGGCAGTTGAAGCTCGCTGCAAGCTTCGAGGACGCCTTCGCCGGCGAGGCGATCGAGCTGACCTCCGCCGGCAGCGGCGATCATGTGCTGACCGACGCCACCCATTCCGCGGGCGCCTTCGCCGCCGCGGGCGCGGGCGGCGGCCAGACGGGCGTGGCGGGCTCCGTCGCCATCAACATCGCCCGCGGCACCACCGAGGGCCGGTTCGGCGATACCGCCGTGCTGACCGTGAACGGCACCGGGGGCTCCTCGATCAGGGGCGAGGCGGAGACCTACGTGCTCACCCTCGCGCAGCCTTCCGAGGCGACGACGGGCACCAAGACGGGCGTCGGCGTCTCCTTCGCGCTCGGCATCGCGGGGCACACGGCCGACGCGACCCTCGCCGCCGGCGCCACGCTCGCGGGCGCGGCCGATCTCGAGATGCGGGCGCGCGGCGATCACGGGATGATCACGCTCGCCCAGGCCGGCGTCGCCACCGGCGGCGGCGGCACCGCCGTGGGCGGGGCCATCGCGCTGGCCGTGGCCGAGAACGCCACCCGCGCCACCGTCGAGACGAGCGCGAGCGAGCTGGACGTGGACGGCAACCTGACCGTCGCCGCGGACCATGCGCTCCGCATGCAGACGGAGGCCGATGCCGACACCAAGGGCGGCAACACGGGCGTGGGCGCGGCGGTCGCGCTGTCCTGGGCCGAGGACGACACCTCGGCGCTTCTCGACCGCGACGTGGCGACCGGCGCGGCCGTGGCGGGCGACGTCTCGGTCACCGCCGACAGCGCGGTGGGCGCGGTGACGCTTTCGACCGGCAGCGCGCAGGGCGCGCGCTCCCAGTCGAGCGGCGGGCAGAGCACGGACCAGCGCACCTCGCAGGAGACGAGCTTCGTCGATACGCGCTCCAACAGCAGCCTGCAGCAGCCGCAGCCCTCCGCGCAGGTGGCAAGCGCCAACAGCACGGCCCGCAACCAGACCTCGAACCCCGGCGGCCAGGGCGGCCAGACGCAAAGCTCCACGACCCAGACCTCGGGCGGCAGCGTGCAGGTCGCGGCGGCCATCGGGGCGAGCGTCCTCACGCCGACGGTCTCGGCGGTGATCGCGGACGGGCGAACCGTGGACGCGGACGGCGCGCTCACCGTGCGCGCGATCAACGACGTGGACGCGGACACCCAGACCACGGGTCTCGCGCTCTCCTCCTCTGGCGGCACCAATGTGGGCGCGGCCGTGTCGCTCAACGTGGCGCTGATGGAGACGACGGCGCGGATCGGCGACGGCACCACCACGGCGGGGTCCGTGGCGGTCGAGGCCGGGACTTCCGCGGGCGAGACGAACGACTTCCGCACCCTCGCGCTGGCCGGCGCGGGCTCCACGCAGAATTCCTCCTCCGGCGGCGGTGGTAGTGGCGGCAGCTCCAGCAGCACCTCGGTCGCCGGAGCGGCGGGCGTCAACGTCGTCACCGGCGACACGCGCGCCGAGATCGCGGACGGCGCGACGGTGCAAGCGCTCTCGGGCGATGCGACGGTCACGGCCCGGCAGGACACCGGGCTTCAGAACATCGCCGGCGGCGGGGCGATCACCCTGGGCGGCGGCAACTCCGTGGGGGCCGCGGTCGGCGTCAACGTCGTGGACGTGGACACGCGGGCGCTGGTGGGCGCGGGCACGGACCTCGACGCGGCGGGCAGCGTGGCCGTCTCGTCCGCGGCGTCCCTCACGCCGCTCGATTTCGAGATCCCGATCGTCGGCGACGAGATCGAGATCGACGCCTTCAACCAGCCGGTCACCAACCTCGCCGTGGGTGCGGGTATCGACGGCGGCACCGGTTCCGGATCGGGCTCGGGCGGCGCGGGCGGCGCAGGCTCGGCGGCGATCAACGTGCTTCTGTCCGACACGGTGGCCCGGATCGGCGCGGGCAGCGACGTGGACGCGGGCGGGGACGTCTCGGTTCTGGCGTCCGACCACGGCACCGTGACCAACATCCTGGGCGCGGTCGGCGTCTCGCTCCAGGGCGAGGGCATCGGCGCGGGCCTCGACGTCACCGTGATCGAGAAGACGACCCATGCCTATGTCCCGTCGGCGGACGCGCCGGGCGAGACGACCTCGATCACCGCGGGGGGCACCATCGCCATCCGCGCCGACAGCAGCGAGGACGTGTTCGGCGTCGTGCTGAACGTGGGCATCGGCGACTCCACCGCCGTCGCCGGCAGCGCCTTCGTCCTCGTCGCGCTCACCGAAACCCACGCCTATGCCGGCCATGACGACGACATCATCCCGGCCGCGGCCGGGAACGTGGCGCTCGACGCCGGCGGCTCGGTGGTGGTGACGGCCGACAGCGTGACGAAGTCCGACGCGCAGACCGGCTCGCTCGCCGTCTCGCTTTCGAACGACAGCATCGGCGCGGCGGTGGCCGTGGTGGTGGACATCGACGACACCATCGCCTTCATCGGCGAGGACGCGATGGTCACTGCGCTCGGCAACGGCGCGGCGGCGAACGTCAATGACGGGATCTTCGACGGCGACGGCAACCAGGGCTCGGAGTCCGTCCGCGGCCTCGCCATCGGCGCCACCTCCTTCGAGGATCACTTCCTGCTCGCCATCGGCGGCAGCGCGGCGATCGATTCGAACGCCGTGGGCCTCGCGCTCTCGGTCTCCGTGGGCGTGATCCAGGGCCGCACGCGCGCGACCCTTGGCGCGGGCGCCACCGTGAACGCCGACAACACCGGCGCCGACGCCGGGCAGGGCGCGCTGCTGCGCGCCTCCGACGAGACGAACGTCGAGACCGTCGTGGGCGGCCTCGCCATCGCGGGCTCCACAGGCATCGGCGGCGCCGTCTCCGTCGCCATCGTGTCGAACCAGGCCCATGCCGAGGCGCTCGGCGACAACGCGATCACCACCGCCTCGGGCGGGGTGACGCTCGACGCGAAGTCGAAGACCGACATCGACGCCCTGGCGATCGCGGTGGCGGGCACCGTCTCCACGCAGAACGGCTCGGGCGGCGGCGGATCGGCCGCGGGCCTCTCCTCCTCGGCCACGGGCAGCGGCGGCACCGGTGCGGGCGCCTCGGGCAGCGGGCCGGGCAACGGCGGCGGCCAGTCCTCGAACAACTCGATCTCCTTCGCCGGCGCGGGCTCCGCCGCCGGCAACACGGTGGACAACTCGGTGCGCGCGACCATCGGCGCGGGCAGCACCGTGACCACCGACGGCGACGTGGCGCTTTCGGCCACCGACTCGAGCGCCATCACCGCCGACGCGGGCGGCGTGGCGATCGCCGTCGACACCAGCGGGAACGACCCGCTGGCGGTGGGCGTCTCCGTCGGCATCAATTTCGTGACGCTGGGCATCGAGGCCTCCATCGACGACAGCGCGGTGACCGCAGGCGGCGCGGTAAGTCTCGATGCGGCCAGCAATGCAAGCATCAACGTGCTGACGGTGGCGGGCGCGGCCAGCGTCGGCACGGGCGGCGGCAGCGGCGGCGGCGGGACGACCGCCTTCGGCGGCGCGGGCTCGGGCTCGGGCAACAAGATCACCCAGAGCGTCGAGGCGCTCATCACCGACTCCACGGTGAACGCGCAGGGCGGCGACCTGAGCCTGTCCGCCACCGACGACAGCTCGATAAAGGCGGACGCCGGTTCGGGCGCGCTGGCGATCTCCACCGGCTCCGGTTCGGGCACCAACGCCTCGATCGCCGCGGGCGCGGCGGCGGCCACCAACGACGTGCTGGGCACGATCCACGCCCGGGCGCTCGACAGCGATCTGGACGCTGCGGGCGCGTTCAGCGCGACGGCGATCTCGAACTCGGACATCG
>CAZTGH010000056.1:17776-18967 GCA_964612985.1 uncultured Pirellulales bacterium | reverse complement strand
ACCCCTTCGCGTCCCCCTTCGCATACGAAGAAGCCAGCGTGTAGATGTTGTCGTCGTCCAAACCGCAGAAAGAACGGTGCTCGAAGGTCACGCGCCCGTCGAGAAAAAGGACATTCTGACCATCCATCCGATGGGAAATCGCGTTCCCATTGCGTGCCGCCTTGGGGGTGCCATTGTATGGCGAAACATCGGGCTGAAAGACAGTGAAGTCGCCCGGGTAGGCAGCAGGACTCGCAGTCCAGGGATTGCGATCCGCGGCAACGGCCAGGTTCGGATCGCGAGAGGTGGTCAGCCGGTGCTCGCCGAACGGAATGTGATAGGCGTAACTGCAATTGTCCGCAGGATCAGCTCCGAAATCCCATGCGTCTGCCAGCTTAAAGTCTGGAGTGTAAACGACCTCATCGGCAAGTTTGAACTCCTCCGTGCCCTTGTCGCCCGGGCAAACGAACAGCTTGGGCGGTGCCTGGAGATACTTGACCAGCAGGTAGAAACACGAACTAATCGTCGCCCTGCCCCCTTTTCCGTCGGATCGAATCCAAAACGCCGTCTCCCAGTTCGAGGCGTTCCATATCACTGGGCCATTCCAGACCGCGTTGGGATCGGCAGCTCGGGGAAGGACACCGTCGTAGTCGTCGGCATAGAGCAGCATGGCCTTGCCGACCTGGGAGAGGTTTGCCCTGCATACCACCCGCATCGCCTGGTTGATTCTATCACAACCGCATCCGTCAGGGCAAGGTCCATCGCAAGCGTCACGATCAAGGGGGTGCGGTCGGCAAATGGTGGCGGGTTCGGGCGGTGCCTTCTGACCGCCACTGTGGGTACTGGTCTGCCTTCCGTTTGTCATCTCGACCGCAGCGAAGCGAAGTGGAGAGATCCGCCCTCGAAAAAGCCAGTCGCCTGGAGCTTCTTCCGATCGCTTCGTCGGGCGGAGCCTCTACTCGCCTCGGCCCCTCGCGTCGAACACAGGGGACAGCCCCGTCCGTGCCAGATTCCTCCATTCCGCTTCGCTCCAGTCGGAATGACACTGCGCATGCGGCCGCTCTGTGGGTCGTATGCCCTCCGCAGGCCTTGGTATTACAGGTTCTGCTGGAGGGCCTTGATGTCTTTGGCGGTGCCGCTGATGAGGATCAGGTCGCCGGCGCGGAAGGCGTAGTCGGCGTTGGGGGTGATGAAGCGCGGGGGTCGGCCTTC
>CAZTGH010000056.1:0-17766 GCA_964612985.1 uncultured Pirellulales bacterium | reverse complement strand
AGGACGATTACGACGCGCTGTACCCGGATACTTCGGACGATGAAGACGGAGACGTGATAGCGGGAGCGCAGTTGCAGTTCGCCCGGCTTGCGGCCAGCCATCCAGCGGGGCACCTCGATCTCGGTGACGATGATGTCACCGCCGATATGGAGCGTCTGGGCCTGATCGTGCGCGGCAATACGCGCCCCGAGTTCGATGGCGATGTTGCGATTGGCCACCTCCTGGTTGTAGCGGCGCATCACGTCGCTGTGAACCACCGAGCCGACGAGGCGGTCCTCTTCATCGACCACCGGCAGCCGGTCGAGGCCCGTCTCCGCGAAGCGGTCCACCACGGCGCCGAGCGACTGCGTGATTCGGATCGGTACGATGGACTGCTTGAAGTCCTCGATGTGATAGGCGTGACGAAGCTCGTCGGGATCGCTGAGGATGTGCTTGAGGTCCTGGAGCGAGATGACTCCTGTGAACCGGCCTCGGTCGTCCACCGTGAAGATGACGTTGCGATGCATCTCCAGTGACAGGCGGACCAGCGCATCGAACGGCGCACCCTCCGAGAGCGAGGCCTCGTCGTTGCGCAGCACGGTCCGGACCGGGATGGCCCTGAGCACGTTGAGATCTTCGCCATGATGGGAGTGGATTCCCAGACGGCGCAGTTTCTCGGTATAGATGGACTCGGCGTTGAGCTTGCGCGAGACGAAAGAAGCTATGACCACGGTGAACATCAACGGCAGCAGGATGGTGTATTCATTGGTCAGCTCGACCAGGACGACGATCGCCGACAGCGGCGCCAGCGTACAGGCGCCGTTGACCGCGGCCATGCCGACCAAGGCATACGCAGCAGGCGAGGCCGTGACGTTGGGGAACAACTGATTGACGCTGTAACCGAACGCTCCACCCAGCATCGCGCCGATGAACAGCGAAGGCGCGAACACGCCGCCCGAACCACCCGAGCCGATCGTGATCGCCGTGGCGACGATCTTGAGCACCACCAGCAGCAACATGACGCTCAGGGCCAACTGGCCGTCGAAAAGGACGCGGATCGCGTCGTAGCCGACCCCCATGATATGGGGATAGAAAATGGCCGCCACGCCCACCAGCAGTCCGCCGAAGGCGGGACGAACCCACTGCGGGATTCTGGTCTTTTCAAACAGATCCTCTGCAATGTAGATGCTTCGGGAGAACGAGAAACTGACCAGACCTGCGACAAGGCCCAGCATGAGATACAAACCGAACTCCCAGGGCGACACCATCGTGAACAATGGCAGTTCAAACTCGATCACGTTGCCGTGAAAGTGGCGCGTCACCGCTGTGGCAGCCACGGCCGAGACCAGAATCGGCGTGAACGCAGTGAGGCCGAAGTCCGCCACGATCAGTTCCAGCGCAAAGAGCATGCCGGCCATCGGTGCATTGAACGTCGCAGCGATACCGGCCGAGACGCCGCAGCCGACGAGCGTCTTGAGCTGGACGGGATGAAGGCGTAGCACCTGCCCGACCGTCGAGGCGATGGAGGCGCCGATCTGCACGATCGGCCCTTCCCGGCCGACGGACCCGCCGCTGGCAATGCTGATCGCGGAGGCAAGCGACTTGACGACCACCACGATCGGGCGAATGATGCTGTTGCGGGTGATGACAGCGATCATGACCTCGGGGACGCCTGGACCCTGCGCCTCGCGGGCCAGGAAATAGATCAACGGACCTACGATGGCCCCGCCGATCGCCGGCAAGAGCAACCTGCGGTACCAGGCGACAGCACGAAGCGAATCAGGCGACATGTCCGGCATCGACCAGAACAGCTCCTGGAGCAGGAGGATCAGCTTCTTGAACAGCAGCGCCCCGAACCCGCCCAGAATGCCCACGAAGACCGCCAGCAGCAGCATCTCGGTGGCCGGCGTCAGTTTCAGACGCCGCAGAATTGATTGTCGCCTGTTCCAGATTCCTCGCATGGGCCTCCAGAACTCATCGCTGTCCTCTCTTGACGGCACCAGGTATTCACGATTCCTGCACCGGTACCAGGCCAGATCACCCTGATACAGCCTGCATCGCCACAGGAGAAGAGGTCACGCGGCATCGGCCAAGCCGGCACCGTGGTCCCTACGATATGGACGGCGGGAGTATATACGACCTGCGAACCGATGGCAAAGTCTTCCTTGTCATTTGCCCTGCCGCCTCAGAATCGGGCCGGCACAGGCGGGGTCAGGAATGGGTCGACATCCGGCTTGAGCGGTTGTTGAATTGCCGACCGGATCGATCATTCGGGCGATCCGACGAGGCGAAGGACTCGAAACGACCGAAGATCATCTTGCCCGCAGACGTCTGGAGCGAACTGGTGACGCTGATCTGTACGTCCCGTCCGATCTTGTTTCGACCGCCTTCGACCACGATCATCGTTCCATCGTCGAGGTAGCCGATGCCCTGATCGGCCTCCTCGCCGGGTTTGACGATCTTGACCTGCATCGCCTCACCCGGCAGGGCTACGACCTTGAGCGAGTTGGCCAGATCGTTGATGTTGACCACGTCGACGCCGCGTACCTGGGCCACCTTCGTCAGATTGTAGTCGGTGGTGACCAGCCGGCCGTTGTGGACCTTCGAGAAGATCATCAGCTTCTGGTCCACCCCCTTGGCCTCCTCCGTTTCGGCAATCGCGGTCTCATCGATCTCCACGTCGATGACCTGGCTCGACTGCATCTTCTTAAGCACATCCAGACCCCGCCGGCCCCGATTGCGTTTGAGCTTGTCGCCTGAATCGGCGATCAGTTGGAGCTCGTTGAGCACGAAGCGAGGCACGATGATCGGCGCATCGAACAGACGGCTCTCCGAAAGATCGTAGATTCGCCCGTCCACAATGGCCGAGGTGTCGAGGATCAGCGGCCGGGCCCCTTTGGTCTGTTTGGCAAATTCCACGTAGGGAACGACGAACCGAAAATCGTCCTTGGTGCGCATGACGATGCTGATCGTGAAGTAACAGATGCAGATGCCCAGCATCCACTTGATGGCAAAATTGGCGGATTCGACCATCTGGATCCGATAGGACTCGCCGATCATATCGACCGCCTGCGCCAGAACGGCGCTGATCAGCATCCCCACCAACAGTCCGAAAAATACGCCCGCCAGGGCACTGAGCTTGCGTTTGGGCGTCAGAACATCCAGGAAGAAAAAGAAGATCGCCAGAGCCATCCCGCTGATCACGACCGCCCACCAGCTTGCAGAATTCTCGGTCTTGCTCAACTCCACCGAGGAGGCGCTGACCACCAGTACGGAAACAATCAGGATGATGAATACCCCACGAAACAGCCAGAGCAACATCGTTGGACCTTTCATTAAGCGCGGATCCATTCCATTTCGCATCGTGTCATTATATCCATCGGCCACCCCGGCGGCAACCATGACCTCATTCCACGCCGGTCCAGGGGTGCGTTCGGCAAATGGTGGTGGATTCGGGCCGTGGTTCCTCATTGCTGCTCTTGGGTCCGGCCCGCCCTCCGTTTGTCATCTCGACCGGAGCGAAGCGAAGTGGAGAGATCCGGCCGCGAAGAGGTCAGTCTCCCATCGTATTTCGACTGCACCCAGGTCCAGCCTCTCCTGGTGCGGGCGGGCGGTCTCCGCTCCTGGCGGGGGCTGTCGCTGATAGAAGAACGACTGCTGACGTCCGGGGCCGTTTCGGCTATCATCGGCGACCGAAACATGACCGACGGGGAAATCGACTACTACTTCAACGTCGCCAAGGCGCTGGGCGCCAAAGGCATCACGCGCGAGCTGTCGGAAGACGCAGCCCAGCGGCTCGGGCCAATCGCGGATCAGCACAAGATCATGATCGGCTTCCACAACCACACCCAGATGACGCCTACGACGTACGATGGACCGATTCTGTCGCATGGGAAGCATCTCGGGATCAACTTCGACATCGGTCATTACGTGGCGGGCACCAACCGGTCCCCGATTCCGATCATCGAGAAATTCCACGATCGGATTCTCAGTCTGCATCTCAAGGACCGCAAGATCAACAACGGCCCGAACATGCCGTTCGGCCAAGGCGATACCCCGGTCGCGCTGGTGCTCCAACTGCTTAAGAGAAACCAGTCGACCTTCCCGGCCGACATCGAGCTGGAATACCCGATTCCGGAAAGCTCTGATGCCGTCGCGGAGACGACCCAATGCGTGCAGTTCTGTAGGCAGGCATTGGCCTGACCGATCCAAAGGCCACCTTGCAGCAGCCGGGTCGTCCGTCTGGCTGCGGACGACCCCTTTTCACGATCCCGACGGATCACTCGCTGCAGCGGACCAATCTTCGTGGATATAGGAGGGAGAGCCGCGACCGCTGACGCTTGCTCGATCGCGGCTCCAGATGGTGTTGATGGGTGGGGTCACATGGTTATGGATTGTCTTGGCCTGCGCCCCCTGACTGCCGGCCCCGGCCCTGCATCATGCCCTGCCGCATCGGGCAGTTCTCCATCATCTTCTGCATCCTCTGCTGCATGGCCTCGTAGTCAATCTCCACTTCCGTTTTCGTAACCAGTTCGAGATTGCTGTCGTACTTCATCAACTGGTTGCCGACCATGGCGATGACGCCACCGTCCGGCGTGGCGACGAGTTGCTCGTTGGTCACGCACTGGCCCATCATCCTGTGCATATCGCACATCTGCATAGAGCCATCTTGGTCCATCATGCGTCCGCGCATCATGCCGCCCTGGCCCATCATGTCGCGGTCCCGCATCATGCCGCCCCCCCGCTGCGGCTGCGCGAAGGCTACATAGGAAGCGACGCCCGCAACGACCATCACGACAACGAATCCCGCCAAGTACCTTCTCATATCGACACCTGCCTTTCCCGAGAGTATGATTTGCGATGCAACCGCCTCCGGCGGCTCAGCCGCCGGCGATGTACCTCGATCCGCGATGGACCGTTCGTCGTGCATGTGCTTGTGGACCCCGTTGCCTGATCTGTATCTGGTGATCTCGACCGGTCTGCACCCAAGGATACGCGTCGTCGCGGAGACCGGCCATAAGGCGTTTCCCTGAAACGCTTTGGCCATCTACTCACTTACCCGATGGACCGGCTTTCCCGCTCTGTTCTGCCCGCAGGCGTTCCTTTCTGCGGGCCACCGTCCGGGAGGCACCGCTGGGTTCCGTAACTCGGCATTGATGTTGTCACGCGAATCGTTATAATGAGTTTGAAGCCTCCGTGCAGTGGACTGGAGGCTTCGGCAACGGGATGTCCGGCATGGCAGCCTGGAGGCGCACCCCGTCAAATGTCTTTATGTTGTGTGTCACAAACTGAGCGTGTGTTGGAGGGAGGAGGATTCGTTCCGGATCTCTTGAGACGTACCGGACCGCGATAGGGACCGTTCGTCTGTATTCGCACTCCGAACCGATCTGCAACCCTTTGCACGGTATCCGAGAAGGCGCAAACGACAACGAAAGGGGAGAGTACACATGCAAACACGCAAAGCGAGTGTGGTCCCGGTGGCTGTAGCCATGTGGGCAACGATGCTGCTGTGGGGTTCAAGCTCCCTGGCAGCCGCTCAGCCAGCGGGACAAGAACCGGACAAGGGAGATTCCGCTCCACGAAACACGCATCCAGCGACGGACCTGGATTACGTCCCTGGTGAAATCCTGGTCCGACTCAAAGCCGGTCCTGCGTCGGCCGGACCGCAGGCCATGAAGGACGAGGCGATCCTGTTGGGCCTCCAGAACCGCTATCGGTTCGAGATTCGCGAATCCATCCTGGGTAGCGACAGAGCGAGGCTTCGATCAAATCGGCGAACCAGATCTCCCTTTCACCGGCTCAAAATTGACGGTGACGTCGAGGCCCTCTGCGCGCAGCTTCGAGCCGACCCCGAGGTGGAGTCCGTGCAGCCCAACTACGTATACCATCCGTGCCGGATGCCCAACGATCCGGATTTTGCCGATCAATATGCTCATCAGTTGATCCAGATGCCCGATGCGTGGGACATCTCCGTGGGCAGCCGTGAGGTCATCGTGGCGGTGCTGGGAACGGGTGTGGACGTCAATCATCCCGACCTGAAGGACAACATCTGGGCCAATGCGGACGAGATCGCCGACAACGGCATCGACGACGACAACAATGGCTACGTGGATGACGTCCAAGGATGGAACTTTGAGGCCGACGACAATCAGCTCATTCCCGACATGGTTCTCTACGGCGTGGAAGGACATGAGACCATGGTCGCCGGGGTGATCGCCGCCGTGGGCGACAACGGCGAGGGCGTGTGCGGCGTCAACTGGCAATGCAGCATCATGCCGCTGCGTCTGAGCCTGTACCTCACGACAGCGGAGGTGGCCGAAGCGCTGGACTATGCCGCCGCCAACGGCGCCCACATCGTCAACATGAGCTTCGGTGCCGATGAATTCGGACCCGAAGGAGACGCGATCGTGCAGGAAGCGATCGACCATGCCTTTGCCCGGGGCGTCCTGCTCGTCGCCAGCGCGGGCAATTCGGCAACGGACAGCATCCATTACCCGGCTGGCTATTACAACGTCATGGCCGTTGCCTCCACGGACGGCGAAGACGCCAAGACCGGTCACAGCACGTTCGGGGCGTGGGTGGACATCGCAGCGCCCGGGACGGATATCGTCACGACCGACCTCGACGGCGAGTACATTGCGACGGCAGGCACGTCATTCTCGGCGCCTTATGTCGCCGCGGTGGGCGCCCTGGTTCTGGCGCATCGGCCGGACTTGAACCATATCGAGCTTCGGGCCGTCCTGGAGAATACGGCAGATCCGGTCTATTACGGGATGGTCGATCCCGACGCCGGGTATGTCGGCACCGGACGCGTCAACGCCTATGAGGCTCTCCAGACGGTAGATCAAGAACATCCGCTGGGTGAGATTGTCACCCCGAGACATAGCCAGGCTCTGGTAGCGGATGCCAATGCCTTCGAAGTCGCCCTGTTCGTCCATGGTGACAGTTATCGCCTCGAATCCACTGAGTATGGCAACTACGACTGGGCGCTGCTGGCGGAGGGGGCCGGGCCCACCGATGCGAACGGACTGGTCCGCTTTTCGTTGCCCCTTCTCGATCCGGGCACATATGAGCTGAAGCTGACGGTGACCACGGATGGGGCGACCCACCGCGACCGTAAGGTCTTCGCTATCGGTTCAGCGGCAAACCACAGCCCCTGGCCGGCGCCGAATGTGGTCGCCTACCCACCCGACGACCAGTTCTACGGCGGCCCGATCTGTATGGACGTCGATGGGGACGGTCGCAACGAGATCATCCAATCGTCGATTTCGTGGGCCAGCTTCTATGGCGACCCGCGGATTTCCGTCTGGCGGGAGGATGGCACCGCGCTGCCCGGCTGGCCTCAAACGCTGTCGTTCGCGTACGACCCGCCCTTCTGCGCCGTCGGAGACATCGACGGAGATGGAGATTACGAAATCGTCGGGACCTGCAATTACGACGGCATCGTCTGCGCCTGGCACGCCGAGAGTGGCGAATACGTTGACGGCTGGCCTGTCCGACTCGGTAGCTGGTATGCCGAGATCGTGGGCTATCCTGTGCTGGCCGATCTCGACGGCGACGGCGACAGTGAAATCCTCATCGGTCTCAATGCCGACACGGGAGACATGGACGGGCTCTATGCTCTCCAGGCCGACGGCACTTCGCTCTGGCAACGGCGTTACACCTGCCAGGGAGCGATCAGCGTCGCCGACTTCGATCGCGATAGGGACGTGGAGATCGTCCTGTGCGGCTATGGCCCGGGTATCAGCAACATCTACACCTACATCCTCGACCATCAGGGACAGCTCGTCAAGAAGTGGCGGGGAGGAAGCAGCAAGGGAACGGCCATCGCCGATCTCGATGGCGACGGACAGCCCGAACTGATCTTCTGCACCGAAGACGGCGTACAGGCGGTCGGCATCGACGGCGGCACCGTATGGAAGACCCGACTGAGCGATCCGTTCGACACCGCCGGCTCGCTCAGTGCGGGCGATATCGACGACGACGGGCACCGTGAGGTCTATATCAACAGCTACGTGGAATCCGACGGGTATTCGTTCACCCAGGTTTACGCACTGGACCATCAAGGACATCAGATGATGCAGGCGGGATATCCGAAGATCGTCCTTGGCTCTCCGGGCAGCAGCGCGCCGGTGATTGCGGATCTCGACGGAGACGGCCGCAAGGAAATCCTCGCCGGCGCCGCCGGGACACCGCTGATCGCATGGGAGTCGGACGGCTCGACCGTGCGCGGGTTTCCCATGCTCGCCCTGCCGACGGAAGTCGATTGTACGGTGGCGATCGCCGACCTGGATCAGGATGGGGACGGCGAGCTCCTCGTCGGCGGCTATGATTATCGGTTCCATGTGGTGGATCTGCCCGGCCGGTACGATGCAGACCTCGCCGACTGGGCCAGCAGCCGTCATGATCCGCAGAATTCTGCATGGGCCTCCAAGGCCCCCACGCTGAATCTCGATTCAGCCCCTGAGGCAATCCGACCTGGACAGCGGCTTCACCTGGAATTGCAGGCGTCGAATCCGGAAGATCGTCCCTTGCGGTTTGTCGTCGGCAATCTTCCGGAAGGAGCACACTTCGACGACCGTACACTGACGCTCTCCTGGAAGCCAACGGCCGATCAGGCGTTCCACACATACCGCTTCTCGTTCCTGGTCACCGATGGCATCCACCAGACCAGCCGAACCGTCGAAATTGCCGTGGCGCCCGATGCGATCTATTCGACCGATATGGACACCGATCCGCTCTGGCAATTGGATGAAGGTTGGGCATGGGGCGAACCGACCGGAAATGGCTCGTGGAATGGCGATCCCACCGCCGGACGGACGGGACAAACGGTGGTCGGATACGCCCTCGATGGCGATTACGCCAATAGCCTTACCGAGACGCGCTACGCCACGATGGGACCGATCGACTGCTCGGAGTACATCAACATCCGCCTCGGTTTCTGGCGCTGGCTGGGCGTCGAAGCTCCCTACGACGATGCCTGCGTACAGGTCTCCAACGATGCAGTCAATTGGACGGATCTGTGGACCGCGGGCCATGCGCATGTCTCCGACAGCGCCTGGCAGTTCATGGAATACCTCGTGCCATCAGCCATTGGCGACGGGCAGTCCACGCTTTATTTCCGATGGGGTATCGGCCCAACGGATGATTCGATCACGTTTGCCGGCTGGAATATCGATGATGTCCAGGTGACCGGGGGCGCGCTGCCGTAGGATCAGGAACCGTTTTCCGTTTGACCACCAGACCCTGCCCTCTCTCGTGTGAGATGGGCAGGGTTTTCTTTTTGCGCTGACTTTCGAGAACACACACGCTGGCCCGGACAAAAAATGCGTTACGGCTCGAGGACCGTACGGCACTACCATTATAGCCGTGGCAACAGCGAATGGACACATGTGCCCCATTCTCTGCCGCTTCGAGCGAAGCGGCGCGGAATGCACAAACGAAATCAAGAAAGACTCACGCACGAATGGTCGAATCCGACGCCGGCCCTGTCGGGTAGGATCCGGATCGGGCGTTCATAGAGAAAGGAGTCCTGTTATGTTCAGATCATTGATTCTTGGTATATGCATAGCCTTCTTGTGTCTGGTCCACCCGGCGATCGCGACCGACCACGGTCGGGACGCCGATCCTGATTTCGTGGGATGGTGGAAACTGGATGAAACCTCCGGAACCGTGGCGTCCGACTCGTCGGGCCGCAACTTTCGCGGCGTTCTCCGGAACGGCCCCACCTGGATCGAGGGCATCGATGGCGGAGCACTGGAATTTGACGGACGCAACGACTACGTCGCCATCGCCAATGTCTATTATGGCCGTATCGCTAATCCGCAGGTAACGGTCGCGCTGTGGGTACGGACCGAGAGCGAGGACGATCAGATCCTGTTGTCGTTCGATCGCAGCGAGTACTGGCGACTGGAGATCAATGGAGCGGTCGCCGAACCCGGACGGATCGGCTGGAGCCTGATGACCGACGCCGGGCAGGCCGACCTCGCCGGCCAGACCCGCATCGACGACGGACAATGGCACCACGTCGCGAGCGTCTTCGACCGCGGCGCCGTGTCCATCTACATCGACGGGAAACTGGACGCCAGCAAACGGCACGGCACCACCTTCGGAACGGGCAATCCGCGTTTCGGCTTCTTTGGCGTCGGCTCTGAGGCAACCAATTTCGACGGTGACAAGGGCCCCGAGAATTACCTCAAAGGGGCGTTGGACGATGTGCGTCTCTACACGCGAGCGTTGAGCGCTGCGGAAATCGGCCAGTTGGCCGCGCCGGCCGGACAGGACAACGATGATTGCCGCAACGCCCAGCCGGTCGGCGACGTTCTGGATCTGCCGTTCGACACGACGCAAGCTACCCATGATGGCCAGGGTATCGTCATGCGGAGTCCCAATCTGTGGTATCGCTACTCCCCTGCCTGCACCGGGATCGCCACGGTCAGTCTCTGTGGCAGCCAGTTCGACACGATGGTGGCCGTCTACCGAGGAACAGAATGCTTCCCCGGCCCGGATCGGTTGATCGCCGCCAATGATGACGCCTGCGGGCTTCAGTCCGAGGTGACCTTCGACGCGGCAGCCGGCCAGGAGTATCTCATCGAGGTGGGCGGTTACGGGCAAGCCGTCGGTCAGGGCGTGTTGACCTTGGCCTGCGAGGCCGTCGCCAACGCCGAATTCGATTTGGGCGATGCTCCCGACAGCAGCGGCTCCGGCGCCCGAATGACCGCCTATGTATCGGCAAGCCAAGGCACGGTGGACGCTCATTTTCCGACCGTTGCCAGGGACGCAAGCGGACGACCGAGTGGACCGCTCCACATCGATCCGCTCGGTGTTGCCCATCTGGGTGAAGCCGTAACGCTGGAAAACGAGGCCGATCGGGGCACGGATGAAGACCAGATCAACAACATCGACCCCGCCCGCGACAAGGCCGACCAGGACGGAGCCGACGATGGCGTGATTCTCCCGATCGTGATGCCACAGGCCGGCTGGGCCAGCTTCGATTATCTGGTCAACGTGGTCACACCCGGCACCGACCTCTGGGTGAACGTCTGGTGCGACTTCAACCGGGATGGAGACTGGGACGACGACAGCACCACGAATCCCGAAATGGACGCTGGCAGTAAGCCGATCTCGGAGTGGGCCGTCCGCAATCAGTACCTCTTCGACCTGCCTGCCGGGCTCCATCAGATCAGTACACCCGCCTTCCGGTCCTGGCACCCGGTCAAGGGACCCGAGGAAATCTGGATGCGAATCACGCTGAGCGAGCAGCCTTGGAAAGGGGGCGAGAACCCCTCCGTCATGGGCAACGGCGGCTCCGGGCCGGCCGAAGGATATGCCATCGGCGAGACCGAAGACTATCGCTTCGTGCCCGAACTCGATTGCGTGCTCTGCCAGGACCTCAACGAGGACGGGAAGATCGATTTCGATGACCTGATCGAGCTGATGTACGACTGGATCGACAACTGCATGGAGTAATCTCCGTACCCTCCGGAGTTACATCGCGACCGAGGCCGTGAGGTGCGACAACTCACGGCCTCGTCTTTTTGCGCGGCCCGACGATCGCACGTGCCCGACCCCGATCAAGCAGGCATCGGTTTGGCGTCGGATTCGTCGGAGGTTTCTTCGGCGCGAGAATGGCCGAAGCCAAGCCGAAGCGTAAGACGGGTGAGCATCACGTAGAGGGAGGGAACCACCACCAGGGTCAGAATCGTCGCAAAGCCGAGTCCAAAGATGACGACCACCGCCATATTGCGCCACCACTGGGTCGATTCGCTCTTGGTGGCCCAACTGAACGTGTGGAAATCGTAAGAGATCCCGACCGCCATGGGGATCAAGCCAATGATGGTGGTCGCCGCCGTAAGCAGCACCGGGCGCAGACGGGTGACGCCTGCTTTCGAGGCCGCTTCGATCAGATCCATCCCTTCGCTCTGCAACTGCCGCGTATACGCCAGCAGAACGATCGCGTTGTTGACCACCACACCCGCCAGACTGATGACACCGATACCGGTCATGATGATCCCGAAGGGCAGTCCGCAAACCAGCAGGCCGACCAGCGCCCCGATCAGCGAAAGCACCACCGTCGTCATGATGATGAACGGCACCATCAGCGAGTTGAACTGGATCACCAGCACCATCACCACCAGCAGCAGCGCGATGGCGAACGCCTTCGACAGAAACGCCTGCGCCTTGTCCTGCTCCTCCTTTTCGCCCGCATAGCCGATTTCATAGCCCACCGGGAGCGCGACGCGGACGTTCGGGGCAATCAGATCAGGCCAAGCCGATCTCAGCAGTTCTCTGTTCAGGAACAGTACCTCATGGGGCAGCAAATTCTCCGGACCCCGTTCGAGCATCGCTGCCGCCTCGGGGGATAGATTCGGATCGGGGAAAGCATCCTGACGGTACAACTCCGATTTGGTCAGAGCGATGTTAAGCAAGCCGAGGAGGCGGTTTTTCTGTTCGCTGTCCAGGGTCTGCGCCGAGAGGAGCGAAGCAAGATCCTCCTCGGATATCGGAGTCTTCGACCAAAAAGAACCATTCCGAACTGTCAAGACGTCCCAGATTCGCCCCGCCGGGCTGGACGCCTGCATTGGCCCGCGCTTCAGGCTATCCTGCAACGCGTCCCAATTCAGCACATCGCTTGGAGTAAGGCGAGGATCGCCCAATGGCGCCAACCGTCTCTGGACGTCGGCCAGGACTTCCGAGCCCAGTCGGCCCTCCGCATCGGCGGTCAGCGTCACGACGCGCTTCTGATCGACGCGGTTGATCGTGCCGAATCCGCCTTGGTAGGTGAAGGTGCCCAGGGAACTGAGCGGGATCGCCTCGCCGGCGGCGTTGGGCACCTGGAGGCGATACAGGTCGTCTATCTTTCTGCGGTCCTCCACGGGCAGGCGGACGGTAATATCATATTCGTCGTTGTATTCGCGATACGTTCCGACCTTGCTTCCGAATACCGCCATCTTCAGGAAGTTGCCCACGGTCGCGGTATTGACCCCCAGCAGCATGGCGACGCGACGATCCACCGTGAAGGCCAGTTCGGGACGAGCCGCTTCGAAATCGCTGCGCAGGTTCACCACGTTCGGCACCGAGGCGATCAGACGCTTGGCTCGCTCGCTGAGCTCTTCGAGGGTCCCGAAGTCCTCGCCCGTGATCCGCACCGTGACCGGCGCCCCGGTCGGGGGCCCTTCCTCTTCCTTCTCGACCTTGATTTCCGCTCCGGGAATGTCGGCAATCGCCTCGCGAATTTCCGCGATGACCTCGTTGGACGGTCGTTCCCGCTCCGCGAAATCATAGAATACCAGGGTAACGCCTGCCAGGTGCGATCCGCCCGCGCTGGCCGTCAGGCTCATGCTGGCGCCACCGGCCGAGCCGACATTCGTGATGACATGCTCCAGCCAGCGTTCAAACGGAGCCAGCCGCTTTTCAATCTGTCGGGCGATCCGGTCGGTTTCGCGGATATTGGTGCCCTGCGGCGCGCGGATATCGATCACGGCGCGTTCGGGATCCCCTTCCGGAAAGAACTCCGTGCCCTTACCGATCTTTCCGTACAACAACGCCAGAGCCGCCAGTAGACAGAACGCCAGAAACAGGGTCAGTCCAGGATTGTAGAGGCCTAATTCCTGGAGGCGACGATAGCCCCGCGTGAACCAGTGATCCCTCTGCCGCGGTTTGCGAGCTTTGCCCGCCCAGACCGAGCAGATGACCGGATTGAACACTAGGCCGACAAACAATGAGGCCAGCAGCCCGAGCGTCAGCGTGATGGGCAGATACTTCATAAAGTCGCCCATCACGCCCGGCCAGAACATCATCGGCAGGAATGCGCAGACCGTCGTAAAGGTCGAGGTCGTCACCGGCCAGGCCACCTCCCGGGCCCCCAGAATCGCCGCATCGATCCGATTGTATCCTAACTCCAGGTGCCGATAGATGTTCTCCACGATGACGATCGCGTTGTCTACGAGCATACCCAGAACCAGGATCAGGCTGAACAGCACGATCATGTTCAGCGTGTAGCCCAGCGCCTGGACGAGAAAGAAGGTGATGAGCATACTCAACGGGATGATCATCGCCACGATGGTGCTCGGACGCCAGCCGAGAAACAGCACCAGGACCGCGGTGACCAGGATCAGGGCCGAAGCGATGTTGTTCTCCAGGTCCGCCACCATGTTGCGAATCATCTTGGACATGTCGTACGTGATGTCGAACTTGACCGCCGAGGGGACGCGCTTCTGCGCCTCGGCGACCACCGCCTTGATCCGCTCGGAGATCTCCACGGCATTGGAGCCGACACGCTTGCTGACACTTAACGTGATGGTGTCCGAGCCGTTGAGACGCGAGTAACTCGTTCGATCTTTGAACGTATACCGCACCCTCGCGACATCGGCCAGATAGATGGGCCTGCCGTCGCGCGAGGTCAGCATCAGATCGTCCACGTCTTCCGGCGTCACGAATTCGGCGGGGATGCGAACGTTGAATTTGGTACCGGTCGTTTCAAGCCCCCCCGCCGAGATATTGACGTTTTCCGACGGGATCAGCGCCAGGATCTCCGGGATGGTCAGGTTGTATTCGGCAAGGCGGTCGGGATCGAATTCCAGTCGGACTTCCCGCTCCAGGTCGCCGGCCATCTCCACTTTGAGCACGCCGGAGGTCGCCTCGAGCGCATCCTGTACGTCGTCGGCGATCTCCTTGAGCTGCACCGGGGACACGTCGCCCGAGAGACTGATCAGCATGATCGGAAACTCGGCGAAGTTGATCTCGGTGATCACCGGCTCTTCCGCCTCCTGGGGCAACTCGCCCTTGGCCAGGTCTACGCGGTCGCGCACGCGCTGCAATGCCACCTCGCTCGGCACGTCCGGCTCGAACTCCACACTGATCAGTGACATCCCCTCGGCGCTGCTGGAGGTGATCTCCTCGACCCCGCGAATCCCGTTGAGTTCTTTCTCGATCTTCATCGTGATCGAGGTTTCGATATCTTCGGGCGAGACCCCCTCGTACGTGGTGGTGACCATGATGTACGGAATCGGGATGTCCGGCGCCGCCTCACGGGGCAACGACATGTAGCTCGTGGCGCCCAGCAGAACGATGATCACGCCCAGAACGAGGACGGTAGTCCGATTTCGAATCGCGGCATCGGTCAGCAGCATGGCAGTTACTCGTTCTCCGATTCGACGTTGACGGTCTGCCCCGGAGCCACGAAGCGATGCCCGGCGACGATCAGTTGGTCGCCGGCCTCCAACCCGCTGAGGATTTGAACACGATCTCCCTGGATGAAACCGAGTTGGACCTCACGACGTTCGGCTTGCGAATCCTCGACAACGTATGCCGCGTAGCCGTCCTCGAGCGGGATCACCGCCAGCAGCGGGATCATAATAGCGTCGTCGAGCACACGGCGCACCAGACGCACACGAACAATCTGCCCGCTCCGCAACAATCCCTTGCGGTTATCCAGCGTGATCTCCGTCGGCGTCGAGCGGGTCTGCCGATTGGCCAATTGGCTGATGTAGCTGATTTTGCCCTCGAAGGATTTCTCGTGGCCCCGGATATCCGTCAGGACTTTCACTGTATCGGCGACCGAGAAAAAGCCAATGTCCTTCTCCGGAATGTCCACCACGGCCTTGACCGTATCGATCTCGACAATTTCGGCCACCGCCGTGCCGGGCGAGACATACTCCCCTTCTTCCACCGGCAGATCGTTCAGCACACCAGCGACGGGGGAGACGATGCGCGTGCGTTCCAGGCGAGCCCGCGCTTCTTCCAGAGCCGCTTCAGTGGCGGCCAGTTCCGAGATCGCATTGTCCAGGTCCTGCCGAGGAGCCGCATCACTCTTGACGAGCGACGCCATCCTCTCGTATTCGATCTGATCGCGCTTGTACTGGGCTTCAGCGGTCGCGACCTGAGGCTGAATGAGATCCCTGTTAAGTTGGATCAGCAGATCGCCCTTCTCGACGGCATCCCCTTCTTCGGGTGGAATGCGGTCGATGGAAGCAGCCACTTCGGCCGCCACGGTCACCACCCGGTTGGGCTCAATCACCGCCGGGAGAATGAATGTGTCCGCCAGTTCGGCTTCCGGAACGATCGTCATCACGGAAACGTTGACCGGGGGCGCCTCCGTCGGCGGCGTCTCTCTATCGGGCTGCGGCATCATGGCCGCTGCCACCAGCGCCCCGACCCCACAGAGGACGATGACCACTTTGGTGACGATACGTCGAACCCGCCCGCAACCTTCTCGGGGACCCTGACTCTTATCCGATTTCTGGCTCATTAACTCCACCCGTCTCTTGATACGACCAAAGCAGGCCCTGCCGCAGATCGGCTCAAAAGCCCGTTACTATAGGCTCCTATACGTCGCCACGCAAGACCTGTACGCCAGCGATCTTTTCGAATCCGTCTAACACGAAAAAAACTCGCACAACGACACGACATCATGCGATGGAACGATCCCGGGATCTGTCGTCAATCCCAAAGGACATCGCCCTGAGATCATCGTCGCAGAAAGGGCGCCATCGGTTGCTAAAACACTCGTTTAATACATTAGTTTAAAACGTTCGTTTAATAAGTCAAGCAGATTGCAGCGAAATCCCGAACAAGAGCCGACGGCGAATCCGTTGATTGTCAGGTGTGCCTTGACCTCGGCAGCCGATCCCGGTACCATGCCCAACCGATGGCGCGGCAGAACGGATATCGCTGTGCCAACATTCCCGAACGCCAGAGAAAGAAGGAGTGTTCGCGTGCCCCAGGAAGAGCAGGTATTGGTTGTGGAACGCAAAGTCCTCGACGATCTGGGGGCATTTCATGGCTTGAATTTCGACGTCCAGCGCTATCTCGACGCTCTTTTCGCCCCCGGCGGACCGCGTTTCATGTCGAGACCGGAGGCGGAGAAGGCCCCCGCCTTCAAGCAGCTCATTCCCTACGTCATCATGACCTGCCAGGGCAAGTGCCTCACCTACATCCGTGGCAAGCGGGCGGGCGAAACCCGGCTGGTCGGCAATCGCTCCATCGGCATCGGAGGTCACATCAATCCCGTCGACTGGACGCTGTTCAGTGCCGATTTCTACAAGACCTACTGCGAGGCAGTCGAACGCGAGGTCAGCGAAGAGGTCTGCGTCGAGGCGGATCGCACCGACCGCGTGGTCGCCCTGCTCAACGACGATTCGAACGACGTCGGCCAGGTACACCTGGGGATCGTGCACTGCTGGATACTGGATGCCCCGAAGGTAAGCAAGCGCGAGCAGATGATCACGCAGATGGAGTTCATGAGCCTCGTGGAATTGCAGGCGGTCCGCGACACGATGGAGACGTGGTCGCAGTTGTGCCTGGACGGGCTTCCCGAGATCACGGCTCGCCTCGAATCGACCGCACCGTCGGACCATTTTTGACCTGTTCGAAAGGAGAAACCATGGCCAAGTGGACGAACTGCCTGCTGCTCGTCTGCGGGTTGCTGGCGACCGGCGCCGGCGCCCGGGAATGGAAGCTGATCTGGTCGGACGAGTTCAACGTCGCTGGAATGGCCGATCCCAACAAGTGGGACTACGAGCAGGGCTACATTCGCAATCGGGAGTTGCAGTATTACACGAAGGCCCGCCCGGAAAACGCACGAGTCGAGGATGGCTGTCTGGTCATCGAGACGCGGAAGGACAACTTCGAAGGCCACCCGATCACGTCGGCCAGTTTGCACACCCGCTGGAAGGCCTCCTGGTGCTACGGGCGGATCGAAGTCCGCGCCAAGCTGCCCACGGGAAAGGGCATGTGGCCTGCCATCTGGATGCTGTCCACCAACTGGGAGTATGGCGGATGGCCTGC
>CAZTGH010000055.1:0-18988 GCA_964612985.1 uncultured Pirellulales bacterium | reverse complement strand
ATCTGCGCATCCACCCATCCTCGCTTGTACGCATCCACGCTTCTACGGGTCAGGACCGCAGCCTGGGCCAAGCGAAGTCGAGGGAAGCGACGCCCTTGTCGTTCCGCTTGATTCTGTCAACACTGCTCCATTACGTAAAGGCGGAGACCGCTGACCAAGGCTTGAACGTCCGTCAAGAGCAACTTGATTTCATCGGCATCCGGCTCGACGAAGGGCAGGTAGTCATCCTGCTGTCGCTCATGAAACGCTCGGTGAAGCGTCCTGGAATACTCTCTCGGCAGTTGACCCGAACGGATGAATTCCCTGTCGAAGAATGCGATCACGGCGGAATGTTTGGCGTATTGCAGCCGTCTGGTCAAGAGCACCGCAACCGCCGCGTAGAAAGCGGCATAATACAACCGATTTGCGGTCGCTCGATATCGGCCGGCTGTCAGGAGAAGCTCGGCGTCCTGCAGGGCCTCATTGGCTTGCTCGAGACGGTAATCGATCAGCGATTGGAAGTCCGCGTCTCTCATGCGGCTACCTCAATGCCCTCGCGCCGGACGTTCCGGGCATACTGGGACACAGACAGCGGCCCGGCCTCAAACGCCTCCTGGCTGACGATCGCTGCGGAGATGACGTAGCCTTCCTCCAGACTCAGCTCCCAGGCCCGATCCAGAATTCGCCGTTTGGCCGTGGCGGTCACCTCCCGCACTTCGACCAGAAGATCCAGGTCCGAGCCGGGACCATAGTCCCCTCGGACCCGCGAGCCGTAGGCATAGACCCGAACGATACCAATCTCCGGCCCCAGACCCTCGATCAGCTTTTCGACTACTTCACGAACGCGCGTATCCACAGCACGGCTCCTTCGTCCGCAACAGCACCTAACGGACAGCTACCTCTACTATAAATCAGCAGAACAGTGAAGTCAATTCATCCACGCCCCGCCAAGCGGGCCTTTGGATTTACGATTTACGAATCGCGCGAAGCGCGAAGGGATAAGGGACAAGGGATAAGGGATAAGCGATAAGGGATACGTGATACGGGATAAGGGGCAAGTGATAAGTGATAAGTGATAAGTTATACGTGATAAGCGATACGTGATAAGGGACAAGCGACGAGCGACGAGCGACGAGATACGAGCTACGCATTCAGGCCGGAGGCTGGAGGCCGGAGAACGCTTCTACGCATCCACGCTTCTACGCGTCCACGCTTCTACGGATCACGAGGCACGAGCGACGGCCTGCGGGCGGACTCCGTCCCCGTCGGCTGCGCTGTCTCGGTCGAGACATCGGCACAGCGTCCGTGCGATGGGGCCCTTTCCCGTGCGCCCCCCGCCGTTCCGCACGCCGGCCTCTAGCGGGCGCCCGAGCCGACCTCGGCGACCGGCTTTCGCTTCGCCGCCGATCTCGTCCGAACGTCCCGCTGCGGCGGGCTGCTGCGGCTCGGGTCCACTTCGCGTTCGGCGGCCTGCGTCCCGTGCGGCGTCGGCGGCCGGGTGCGGTCCTTGACCGCGGCGGCGTATTCGCGTCCGAAGGCCAGGAAGATGCCGAACATCATGGCGGCCATGCCGGCCAGGATGCCTTTCTTGACGGTGCCGCGCGCGACCGGCAACTCCGGCACGATCGCCTCGTCGAGCACCTGGAGCGTGGGCATGCTCTTGGCCTCTTCGATCTTGGCCAGCTCGCACTCGCGGACCAGCAGCTCGTAGAGCATCTCCTGGACCTGCGCCTCATGGGCGGGGATGCTGTCGATCCGGCTGAGCTTGCTCTCGATATCCTTGAGGCGGCTTTCCAGGAAGATCCGCTTGCTGGTGGCCTCGCCGGTGGAGAGCCGCTTGTTCTGGCGGTCCAGCTCGGCGATGTAGGCGTTGGCGATGGCGGCGGCGCGGTTGGGGTCGAGATCGGTCACCGCGATCTTGACCGCCCCTTCGTCGGTGGTCTTGATGCTCGTGCTGCCGCTCAGCCGCCGGCGGGCCTTCGTACGGTTTTCGACGCCCTCGTAGACGTTCATCAGATCGAACTGGTCGACGATCGCCTCGGCGACCTCACGGCTGCTGAGGATTTCGACGTAGATGCCGGCGATGCTGCCCTTGTCCATGATGCTGCGCAGCATCGAGTTGCCCAGGCCGCCGAGGCCGCCGGCGACGCCCGACTGCTTCTGAAGGACTTCCACGGGCGGCACGATGGTCGCGCCCGCCTCGTACTGGCGGGGCCGCGTGAGCATGTAGGCGGCGGTGCCCGCCATGGCGACGAAGGTCAGGACGGCGATCATCCAGCGATGCCGCCAGATCACCAGCAGGTAATCGATCAGGTCGATCTCGTCGGCAGCGGTCGCAGGCGCTCCCTGCGGCGGTGACGAGTTCGTCTGTTTTGGCTGCGGCTGAGCCACGGTCTGGATCCTTTCCCTGCGGCGGCTAGATGGCGAAGACGACGCCGGCGGCGACGGCGATCTGGAAGACGATCTGCGTGATGTCCTTGGTCGTCCGGAGCCAGAAGTAGCGGTCGAGCTTTCGCGGCACGACGATCGTATCGCCCGGGTCGAGCTCGGCGTTCATGAAGCCGCTGAACGACCACTGGTTGAAATCGTTGTCCCAGAAGATCAGCTTGCCGCGACTCTGCTGTCTGCTGATGACCGAGCCGTCGGCCTTGATCACGCTCAGTTGCTTTTCGTCGGCGTCTTTGGTCATGCCTCCGACGCGGCGGAGGTAATAGCCGATGGTGCGGTCGGGCTCATAGAGCAGGCTGGTCTCGTTGAAGACCTCGCCGACGACGTGCACGACGCCCGGGGTCTGCGGCACGTTCAGTTGGTCGCCGTCTTCCAGCTCGATGTCGTATTTCGTCCCGCGCAACCGTTCGAGGGCGCTGAGCTTGACGACGACGCGGCCGGTGATCTCGGTGGTGCGCAGTCGCGCGAGCAGTTCCTGCTTGGCCTCCAGCGCCGCCTGCTGGCCTTCGACGCTCTCGGCATCGGAGGCGATCCCGAAGGACTGTTCGGCGCTGCCGAGCACGGACTCTTCGACCTGCCGGATCATCTGGTCGAGACGGCGACGCTGGACCTGGCGGGCGCTGTCGCGGGTGAAGACGGCGCCCTGGAGATAGGCCTGTTCGGTATAGCCGCCGGCCCGTTCGATCAGGGAGCTGAGCGTCTCCTGCCGGCGGATCGGATAGATGCCGGGGAAACGCACTTGGCCGCGGATCTCCGCCTTGCGGTCGAAGTCGAGCTCGGGGATCGGACGCACCACGATCGTGTCGCGGTCGGACAGCAGGATATCGTGCTCGGGATCGCCGGCCAGCGCCCTGGCCAGGTCGACTTCGATTTTTTCGGTGCTGACGCCGTCCTGGCTGATATGGGGGCGCGTGACCTCGGCGGAGCGGTGATAGGCGTCCTTCCTGAGCCCTCCCGCCGCATCGATCAGGTCGCTGAGACGCATATCGGGAACGAGGCGATACCGGTTCGGGTCGAAGACCATCCCGGAGATGGCGACGGTCCGGTAGTTCCTCTGGTCCCATCTGAACAGGCGAATCGTATCGTACTGGGCCAGTTCGATGTTCTCACTGGCCTCGCCGGCCAGCAGCCTGCCGGGATGGAAGGGCAGATAGATCGCGTGCAGATCGGGCGGCACCAGCCGTTCGATCTGGCCGTAGTCGAGGTTGGGCTGCGGCCGCAGGACGTCGTAGCCGGTGAGGATATCGGCCAGCCGCATGCCGGGTTTCCATTCGTACGGGCCCGGACGGGCCACGTGACCTTCGAGGCGGACGATGTCCTGCGTGCCCGCCTCCACGGAGAAGATCTTGACGACGTCACCGTCCCGAAGGACGGTTTCCAGCGGCGACGCTCCGCCGCCAGTGCCGTCGGTCAAGTCGAAGTCGACCACGATTCTCTTGCGGTGATCCTCGATCCGCTCGACCTGGACGCGCTGGAGCCACCCGGCGAACGTCACTCCGCCGGCCAGGTCCAGCACCTCGCCCAGCGTCATCGATTCGGCCATCTCGTAGATCGCGGGGCGCTTGACGTTGCCGGCGACGCCGACGACCGGCCCGATCAGCGGGATGAAGATCGTGTCGCCGTCCTGGAGACGGGCATCGCCGCTGCGATCGCCGCCCAGGAGGAAGTCGTAGAGATCGATCGAGACGGGCTCGGCGCCGTTGCGCCGCAGTTGGATCTTGCGCAGGCTGCCGTTCTTGGAGGGACCGCCGGCGGCGACCAGGGCGTTGATCACGGTCGAAAGCGAGCTGACCGTGTAGGTGCCGGGCACCGCCGCCTCGCCGACGACGAAGATGCGGATCACACGCAGCCGGTCCATGGTGACCGACATGCGGAAATCGGTGTACTTGCGGGACAGTTCGTGCTGAAGGTAGTCCTGCATCTCGTCGAAGCTCATGCCCCAGACGCGAAGCGCGCCCACCTGGGGGATGACGACCTGCCCGTTGCGGTCGACCGTCAGGACGAACTGGGCGTCGACCCGCCCCCACAATGTGACGTTGAAGCTGTCGCCGGGACCGATCACGTAATCGGGGCCGACGGGGACATTGGTCACGGGAGCGAAGGTCGAGACGGACCGGCTGAAGAGATCGTAGCCGAACTGTTGAAGCTCGGTGGAGACTTCCGTGATCATCCGGCCGGAGATGAGTCGTTCGGTGGGCGACGGCCCCTTCGGTCTTTCACCGACGGGCCGCGGCGCTTCGAGATCGTTGGGCCCGGGCAATTCCACGTCGTTGGGCTGAGACAGAGCCGACGGCTCCTGGCCGCTCGATCGCAGCGCCCGCAAGGCGGCCTCGGCATCGACGCCGTCGAGGTCCGCCGTCCGCCCTTCCAGGGCCGCGCCGGAAAGGCTCTGCTGGGCGAGGGCCGTCCGGTCCGCTCCCAGGGCCAGCAGCACGCAGACCATCGCCGCGACGAAGGCGGTTGTCGCCACGGCCGATCGACGGATTCGGCGCCGGGCCGCGCACCCAAAGGTCATCGGCTGCGGCCAAGTGTCCCGAGACAAGGACTCACCGGACTCCATTCCATACTCCTTTTATGTCAGAAGCCGGGCGAGTTCCCGCTCGCCGCCGGCCTGGCCGGATCCGGTGGATGACCGACCGCAGAGAAAAATTGTTTGCAACCATCCTGTGTCTGTACCGGAGAACCACTCGCCGTCGCTTCGGCGAATCGCCGATCCTACCGGGTCCATCCATCCTGTCAAGGTCTTTCTGGCGCCACGCTGCGATGCCTCGGCGCGCAACATAACCGAAAACAACATTGACTCCAGTGGCTTTATCGGACAGCACGGGCGGAAATCTTTACCTCTTTAGACGAATTACCGCCGCTCGCCTGCAAACCTGCGCTTGACCGGCGAACGCGCGTCTTTTATGCTGGCTGCGTTGCAGCAAGGACTGGCGGCAAGAGCAATGCAGATGAGGCCATGCGACGGATTGCGGCGTCTGTTATTCTGGTGATGGTAGTGGCGATTCCGGGCCTGGCCCTGGTCTCGACCAACGTGCCCCTGGACCACTGGAGCTATCCGGCGCTCGAGAAGCTGGCGAACTACGGCTTGATCGACAGCGCCATGCTGACGATCAAACCGATTTCGCGCGTGGAAATGGCGCGGCATATCGGGCGGGCGATGGCGAGTCTCGACGACATGCACGATCCTCCGTCGGTACTGCGGCGTATCGTCCAGCGGCTGCGCAAAGAGTTCAAAGGAGATCTGATCCTGATCGGGGCGATCGACGACACCTTCACCGAATCGTTCGTCAAACCGGTGGAAGACCCGTATATCCGTTATCTTCACGCCGAGCGCAAGCCCGACCTGGAAAACATGCAGGGCGACACCTTCGAGGCCGGCTCCAACTACCGGGCGGGCTTCGCCACGCGGATCAAGCTGCGGGATCGCGTCGCGTTCTATCTTCATCCGGAGTACCGGCTGTCGTCGAACGACCATGACAACCACGTGCGGCTGGTCGAAGGATACAGCAAGGTGCAGGCCGGGCCGCTGGAGGTGCAGACGGGAAAGGATTCTCTCTGGTGGGGACCGGGATATCGCGGCTCGATCCTCATGAGCAACAACGCCCGCCCGCTGACGATGGTGAAAGTCACGAACCCGCAGCCGGTCCAATTGCCTTGGATCCTCAGGCGTCTGGGACCGTTCCGGGCACAGTGGTTTCTGACCGAACTGGACGATGACCGCGTTGTTTCCGACGCCAAATTGAGCGGGGTGCGAGTGAATTTCAAACCGCTGGCGGTCTGGGAGGTGGGATTCTCCCGCGTTTTCATGTTCGCAGGGCAAGGGGTGCCCAGCGTAGACTTGCTCGACTACGCGAGGCTGCTTACGGCCACCCGCAACCAGGAAGAAGACAACCAGATCGCGGGATTCGACACCTCGCTGCTGCTGCCCCTGGCCGATATTCCCTATGGCAGATACCTTCCGTTGCGCTCGGTCAAGCTGTACGTGGATGCCGCCGGCGAGGATGAGGCAGGAGGGATTCCCAGCAACTGGGGGGCGCTGGGGGGGATTCAACTCAACGATCTGCTCAAGACCGGGCGGACCGATTTCCGCATGGAGTACGCGGACAATCACGTCGCGGGCAAGCCCGACGTTTTCTACAATCACAGCGTGTACCAGTCGGGATACACCTACGAGGGGCGGGTGATCGGTCACTTCATGGGAACCGACTCGCGGAACGTGTTCCTGCAACTGTCGCACTATCTGACCGACGACGTCCTCGTCGACGTTTCGTACGATCGGTTGACCGGCGATCTATCGAGCGACGATCAGCCTTCGCTGGAGATCCTGCGGTGCGATGTGACCACTTTTGCCTGGCCCGGGTGGCAGGTTTCCGCCGGCTATCGGTATGAGGACGGCAAAGACCTGGAAGACAGCGACAATCACATCTTCCAGATCCAGTTGCTCAAAGACTTCTGAGAGGATTTACCCCGCGGCGCTTCGCCTGTCGGCACCGTTTATCCATCATCACCGATCGACCATCCACCTCGACGGCCGGTTCACCCGGTGATGGCCTTCCAACTTTGATTCAACTCGTCCAGAAGGCCGATAACGTCCTGGATCATCTGCGGGTCGCGCTTGGCGTTGGCCTGGCTGAGGCGGCGGTCCATGAAGACGTAGAGCTTGCGCAGGTTCTCGGCGATCTCGCCGCCCGCTTCGATGTCCAGGACGGCATTGAGTTCGCTGATGATGTCCTGCGCCCGGTTGATGTATTGCCCCTTGGCCGCGTAGTTCCGGGCCTCCAGCTCCTGGATGGCGAGTTTGAGGAACTTGATGGCCCCGTCGTAGAGCATGACGATCAGGCGGCCCTTGCTCTGGGTGCCAATAGTGGCTTTCTGATACGTGCTGATTCCGTTCATCGGTATGTCCTCGTCAAAGACATCGACCTCCGGGTCCCTGGAAGCAATCCTTCACCACTCAGGAAGGCCGAGAGGAGAGACAAGCCACATTACGCATGGGATGAATAGGGAGATGACTGACACGGTCCGGATCAGTCATCTCCCTCCAATCGCTACGTGATTACGGCGCTGCGGCGTTACCGGAGCAGCGACAGTGCCATCTGCGGAATCGAGTTGGCTTGGGACAGCATCGCGGTACCGGCCTGCGAGAGCACCTGGTTCCGGGTCAGCGTCGCCATTTCCGTGGCCACGTCGACGTCGGAGATACGCGATTCGGCAGCGGAGAGGTTCTCCGACTGAACCCCGAGCACCTCGCCGGTCGATTCCAGACGGTTGATCATATAACCGAACTTGGCTCGCGCGGTGTCTTTGGCGTTGATCGCACTGTCCAGGTCCGTCAGAGCGGTGCGAGCGCTGGCGGCTGTGGTAATCGACAGGGTCGAAATACCCAGAGCCGATGCGGTCATGTCGCTGCCTGCAATATCGATCTTGTCGGACTCCCCGCCGAAGTGGACCGACACCGTGGCCGAGTTGTCGAGCATCTTGATGCCGTTGAAGTCGGTGGCGCCCACGATACGGGTGATTTCGCTGGCCATCTCGGTGAATTCATTGTCCATGATAACCCGCTGGGCCGACGAATACGAGCCCGTGGCCGACTGCTCGGCGAGCTGTTGCATACGCACGATCAGGTTGTCGACCGTTTGCAGGGCGCCTTCCATGGTCTGCAGCATGCTCACGCCGTCCTGGGCATTTCTGGAGCCCTGCTTAAGCACCGCGATGTCGGCGCGCATCAACTCGCGGACGGCCATACCGGCGG
Organism: uncultured Pirellulales bacterium; assembly: GCA_964612985.1. Classification (GTDB taxonomy): domain Bacteria; phylum Planctomycetota; class Phycisphaerae; order Sedimentisphaerales; family Anaerobacaceae; genus Anaerobaca. Next base: position 10,806 of record CAZTGH010000055.1, on the reverse strand, counting down.
CGTCGTCGCTGGCGCTGTTGATGCGAAGGCCCGACGACAACCTCTCCACCGACGTGGCGAGAGCGTCGTAACTCTGCCCCAGATAGCGGGCAGCGTTCGCGGCCATCATATTGTTCTTGATTGCTAACATGTTTCCGTCTCCTTAATCAAAGACCCCAATTTGGCCCCTACTTTTTGGCTCGCTCGTCGACACGACCGCTCACGAGTTTTTTGCGTTCACTATCATTATCGTTCAAAGGCATAAGGACTTAAGCCTGGCAACGAACCCGAACCGCAACGAAAAACGACGGCCCTCTAAAACCCGAGCTGGCGAGGCTGATATCGCGGGTTACCCAAATTGCCCGGAATCACAATTCCGAGAAAAAAAGAAATTCGCACGAAAAAAGGACCGTTTGACGGTCTCTGTGAGCAGGAGAAGCGGCCCTGCCATTCTGGATTGCATGCCGCCGACGGCAAGGCGAGTCGCCTTTCCCTGGCGGGGGCGGCTTTTTTCATGCGAATCGGCGCAGATGCCGATAATCGGAGGGATAGGAGCCCCCTGGAGCGGACCCACAGCCGAGTCGTCGGATATTTGAGGTCGTGCCAGTCCAGGGGCGAAGTTCCCATGGGCTCGGATGGGATGGCTGCGGTGGGAGGAATCGCGGAACCAGAATCACATGACCGACATGAACAGGCTCACACAAGACCGAACGCTGCTCGTATTCAATTGTCACGAGCCCTGGGTCTATCAACTCGGATCGCTGGGGTATCGGCTGGACATCATCGTCAACCTCAAAGGCAAGTACAATCCGGGCTGGGACCAACGAATGCGCCCGGTTCCCGCCAACGCGCGCCTCATCGATCTTTCTGAGGCGCTGGCCTTTGCCGGAGAGTACTACTGCATCATCGCCCACAATGTGGCCGATCTTCTCGACGTGCGGAATCGGCGGGAACCGAGGATCCTGGTGCTTCATCACAGTCTGGAGGGGCGGCTGGAAGAGGAGAGGGTCCACTGCGATCCCGGCGCCTACAAGGAGATGCTCCATCGCTACGTGAAACTGGTGGGGGCCCACGTCGTGGCCACCTCGATATTCAAAGGGGAATCGTGGGACTTCACGGAAGACATCGTTCAATTCGGCATCGACGTGGATGCGTACCTGCCCTATTCAGGCGAGAAGGCGTGCGGTTTGCGCATCTGCAACTTCGCGCATTCCCGCCGCAGAATCCTCCGCTGGGACTTCCACGAAGCGGCATTTCGTGGGCTGCCGATCACGATCGTGGGCCACAATCCGGACCTGCCGGGCGTGGAGGCCGCACGCGACTGGGACGATCTCAAGAGGACGCTCCAGTCGCATCGGTTCTACATCCATACCGCCGATCCCCGCCTCGAAGCGGGCCACAACATGGCCACTGCCGAGGCGATGGCCGCCGGGCTTCCCGTGCTCGGCAATCGGCATCCGACCTCGCCCGTCCGCCACGGCATCACCGGGTTCCTCAGCGACGACCCGCACGAATTGCGCCGCTATGCCGAGGTTCTCCTCAAGGACCGCGATCTGGCGGCGATGATGGGCGAACAGGCGCGAAGGACGGTGGCCGAGCGGTTCTCATCGAGGCGGTTTAAGCACTCTTTCATGCGATCGATCGAGATTGCCCGGCGCCGGTGGTATACCCGCAAGGTTGAGCCGGGAGCGCTTCCAACGAATTTCTCGCCTCCGGCCACCGCAGGTCGGTGAAAGCGGCTCCAGCCGGCCGATCAGACCAGCATATCGATGCGATCCTGGACTCCCTCTCCGGAGAATCCGCGCGGGTCATCCGGTCCGGGACCGCCCTGCTGACGAGTTGGCGTGGCGGACCAGTGGGCGCCCGAGCCATGAGCAGGACGATAGCCCTGCTGATCCGGATGCTGTTGCTGCTGCGTCCAGGCGTCCTGCGGCAACTGGTCGCGCGCCAGACCTCGGTCGGGCTGATCGGAAACCACCACCTCGAGGCGACGGACTTGAACCCCCGCCTCCTGAAGGCCCTTGAGCACCTGAGGCAATGCCTGCTCGATGTCGCGACGGGTCTCATCGCGACCGACCTCCAGAATGCCGCGAATCTGGTCGCCCTGCTCGCTCAGGCGGATCGTGACGGTGCCCAACTCCGGCGGATCGAGTCGAACCTGGATCTGCTTGTCGGCCCGGGCCATCGAGGCGTGAACCGAGTTGAGGATCTGTTCGCCGACGTCCTGCACCGGGCTCCGCGTGCTGGCCGCATCGAGCGGAACCGAACTGGCCACCTGGGCGGACACACGCGACGAGACCTCTGCTGAATGGTTGTCGGAGACGGCTGTCATCTCGACCTGCGGCTGGGACGCTTCCCGGGCGGCCGCGACGGGCGCCTTCTCTGTTGGCTCGGCTGCGGCAACGGTTTGAGCGGGGTTCTGACTTCGTGTGCCGCTGTCCTGCTGCGAAGAGGTCTGTGCCTGCTCCTGGCGGAACACATCTGTAGCAACGTCAGCAGCCTGGGACGCACGCGACGCTGCCTGCGTCGCAGCGGGGTCGGAGTTCTTCGAGGCGTCCGCAGCAGGTTGCCCGTCGGCCGGCACCAGCGTCTGGGATTTGGCAGCCGTCGCGGTCATGACCGCCGCGGACTTGGCGGTCTCGGCCATTTCGCCGTTTGGGGCAGCAACCTTGGGTTCTGCGCCTGCCATCTCGGCGGTCTGCTGGCGACTGACGATGACTTTGGCCTCTTCCGCATCGGCAGTCTCAGCCGACAACGGGCCTTGAGCGACGGCGTTTTGCCAGGCGGCCTGCTCCTGCACGACCACCTTCCCCGAGGTCTCCACCCCCTGCCCGGTCACCGAGGCGTTCATCTGAACCTGGACCGAGCGACTCTGTCCATCCACTGTCTCGACGGTCGCACTGATTTGGGCCTGGTTGAGCATGCGACCGTCGCTGGAAACCGCGGTCGTCGCGGCGTGACGTTCCCGGCCATCCGCGACCATCGCCATTTCAGCAGCCATCCTGAATGCTGGCCCGTCGGTCGCCTGGGGCTCGCCGCCCGGCAATACCTCAGCAGGTTCTGCCTCAGGTGACGTCAACGGAACCATGTCCCCAGGCATCGGAATTTCGCTGACGGGCGTCGCGCCGGCCGGCGCAACCGTCTCCTCTTCCGCCGGATCGGCGTTCTCACCGGCCACTTGCTCCTTCGAACTCCTGCTCGTCACCGGCAGTTCGACGGAATCCTTTGCATCTTGCGTCGCCTCCGCCTGCGAGCTATCGTTGAAAGTACGCTGCTCAGTGGGCCTATTATAAGACCTGCTCTTTTCTCGGAGTCGAGCCAGAGGGGCCGTATCGGCAAACATCGGTTTCCCACCCCTGTTGGTTGTTGCCGACGTCTTGGAGCCGATGGCCCCTGGAGCGCCGCCTGGTACCACCAATGTGCTGCCGATAGCCGCCGTATTGCCCATGCACTGGTTCCCTTTCCAAGGACCGATTCATACGCCTCCGTGATGAGCAATCCATGTGCCAGCAGCAGAGCCTTTGCCGCAGAAGAAATGTAACCTATTTCCCAACAGAAGGTTACAACACAACACCCCTCGTCCCGTCACGTCAGGGCGGCGATCACCTCGCGATGGTCCGGAGAAATGTTCCGCCCGAGGGAGATCTCTTCCGGGCCCGGTCCGGCGAGAGCCGTCGAGCGGACCACCGCGCCGCGCGTCCAATTACCCAACCGCGCGTATAGAAACCTGACACGCCTTCCGTCGGCCTCGCAATGGCCCCGAGCCGGGCCCCTGGCATATCAGACGGCCGTTTGCGTCCCTCCGCACGGTGTCGCGACCGACAGCGGGGACTTGGCACGGTTATTGCAGTTGATCGGTGCGTCAAAGAATGTTCGTACGTCGATAGAAGGACGCCAGGGATGAGAAACGTGGACAACATCGTGGACCTGCTCGAAGCCGGGATCAAGGCCGAAGGGCTTCGGCAGAAGACGATCGCCAGCAACATGGCGAACATCGAGACGCCCGGATACCGGCGGCTCGACGTCAAGTTCGACGAGTTGCTGGCCAAGGCGCTCCAGAAGTCGGACCCGGTCGATGTGGAGAAGATCGAGCCGGAGATCTATGCACCTAAGAACACCGCCGTCGACCATACCGGAAACGACGTCAGCATGGAGGCCGAGGTTGGAAACCTCCTGAAGAATTCCCTTCGGCATACCGCCTACGTGCGTCTCATGCAGAAGAAGTTCACCCAGATTGAAGCGGCCATCCGCGTCTGAGGCGAATCCTCTACAGGCCACAGACCGGACGCAGGAAGTATTGGAAGAAAGGATTCATAACCATGCGAGTAGACAACACCTTCGGCCCGGTCGATATTGCCGTCTCCGGCATGCGCGCCCAGGGCACGCAGATGGAACTCATCTCCTCCAACATCGCCAATGCCCGGACGATCGACGATGGACAGGGCCAGCCCTACCGGAGGCTCCAGGCCCTCTTCCGCACGGAGAATGAGGACGGCAACGGTGTCGCCGGCGTAGGGATCGACGATATCGCGCAGGATATGAAGGCCCTGGAGCGCATCTTCGATCCGGGCAATCCGAAAGCCGACGCCGCGGGGTACATCACCATGCCCAACGTCCAGTTGCCGGTCGAAATGATGAATCTCTCGACCGCCACCCGGGCCTACCAGGCGAACGCCGCCATTTTGAAACGTTATCAGAAGATGGTCGAAACCACCCTTGAACTTCTCCGATAGCCAGAGGATAGTCCCATGATCCATTTCGATCCGAACGTAAACTCGATTCTGCCGAACGCCAAGCCTGCCGTCGGAGGACCCGAAGGTCCCGGCGGCTCTGCGAGCGGGTTCTCACAAGCCGTCAAGGCGGCGGACAAGTATGTCTCGCAGATCGACGATCTCCAGCAGACCTCCGACGCGTCTATCGAAGACCTGCTGACCGGCAAGAACAACGACATCACGTCGGTGGTCTCCAGCGTCGCCAAGGCGGACGTAAGTTTCAAAGTCCTGGTCGGCGTACGAAACAAACTCATCGAGGCGTACAAGCAGACGATGAACATGCCCTTGTAGATCCGGCGGCACTGCGTGTGGCAACGCCCAGCCACGCGAGGCAGCGGGCATGACACGGGTTCCGAGACGCGATGGAAATCTTTCAGAAGATAGCCGTAGTCTGGCAGAAGATCAGCCTGATCCAACGGGCGTTGCTGGCCGCCGTTCTGGTGGCCTCCGCCATTATCGGGTCCCTCTTGGTCCACTGGGCGCGCCGACCCGATATGCGAATGCTCTATCAGGAACTGAGTCCCGGCGAGGCGGCGCGGATCACCGACAAGATCGCCGAGCAGGAGATCGCCTACCAACTGCACGACGGGGGCACGACGATCTACGTCCCGCGTCAGCACGTCTATCAGCTTCGGCTGGACCTGGCCAAGGAGGGCCTGCCGGCCGGGGAACAGAGCGGCTACAAGCTCTTCGACGACGAGAAGATCGGCGTCAGCCCCTTCGTGCAGAACGTCAATCTCAGTCGCGCCCTGCAGGACGAGCTGGCCAAGAGCATCCAGATGATCGACGGCGTCGCCCATGCCCGAGTCCACATCGTCAATCCCGAACAGCGTATCTTCGCCTCGGAGGAAAGTCGTCCGTCCGCCTCGGTCGTGTTGCGCCTGCGCCCCGGCTATCGGCTCAGCGGCACCAACATCGCCGCCATCACCCACATGGTTTCGGGCAGCATCAAGGGACTCAAGTCGGAAGATGTCACCGTCATCGACGGCCAGGGCAACCTGCTGTCGGGACAGAACGATCCGACCCTGGCCACCGGCGCCGGCACGGTGCAGGACTATAAGGAACGCGTCGAGCAGGGGCTGGTCCGGAAGGCCGAGGACATGCTCATGATGGTCCTGGGGCCGGGGCGGGCCACCGTTCGCGTCAGCGCGGTGGTCGATATGAACAGCGTCAGCACGATCACGGAAACCTACGACCCGACGGCCAAGGTGGCCACCAAAGAGGAGATCACCAACAACTCGGAAACCGGCGCCGGCAACGCCGGAGCGCAGGCGGCCGCCGGAAGCACCAAGAAAGACGAGACCGTGATCACCGAGTACCAGGTGGGCAAGACCGTCAAGCAGCAGACGATCCTGCCGGGGGAAATTCGCTCGCTGTCCGTGGCCGCCTTCGTGGATCTCTACGTGCGCGATACGAACGAACCAGCCGCCGGCGCACAGGCGGCCCTGATCATGGAAGTGACCGAGGTCGAGCAGATCATTCGCATGGCGCTGGGCTTGAAGGAGAGCGACTCGCTGAAGGTCGTCAACGCGAGATTCCGACAGCCTACAGAGACGCTGATCGAAGAAGAGCCGACGGACTGGCCGCGCTATCTGGCACTGGCCCGGCACCTGTCGCTGGGCATCATGGCGGTGTGCGTCCTGATCGTGTTCCGCATTCTCAGCCGCGCTCGGAGCAAGGCGGTCGCAGCGATGCAGGCCCGGCAACTGGCCGAAGGCGGCGGCTCGGGAACCGGTCTGTTGCCCCAGGGCAGCCCGGCGTCGGAACCGCTGATGCTGCGAAGACAGATCACCCATGCCCTGCGAAACAACCCCGAACAGGTCCGGGAGATGTTCCTCAATTGGATCGAAGAGAAGGAGTGAGGTACGACGTGGCATTGACGGGAAAACAGAAAGCCGCCCTGCTGTTGACCAGTCTCGATGTGGCAACGGCCGCCGAACTGCTCAGGGGGGTAGACCCGAGGATGGTGCAGGATCTGGCGGTGGAACTGAGCTATCTGGACGCGGCGGGCCATCGCAACGCCAAGCAGACCGCCGAAGTGGCGCGGCAGTTCTGCCGGTCCCTCGAAAACGAATCGGGCTTTCAATTCAAGAACTTCTTGCGCGAGGTGCTCCGCAACACGGTCGGCGACGACAAGGCCAGCCAGGTGCAGCAGGAGATTCAGGACCTGCTCCAGAAGCGCGATCCCTTCATGGCGATCCGGTCGGCGGACCAGCAGAAACTGGCGACGGTGCTCGAGGCCGAGCATCCGCAGGCGGTGGCGGTGGTTCTTTCGGAACTGCCGCCGAGGAAAGGCTCGGAGATTCTCGGGCTGTTGGGTGAAGGGTTGCGAGTCAGCGCGATCAGCCGCATGACGGCGATCGGCAGCGTCACGCCGGAAGCCAAGGCGCGGATCGCCCAGATGGTGCGCACACGCATCGAAGCCCTCGGCTCGACCCCGCAGATCGCCGGCGCCGTCCAGGTCAATCCGGAGCAATCGCTCCGCAAGGTGGCCGTCATCGTGCGAAACCTCGACAAAGAGGTCCGCGACGGCGTGCTCGAAGCCATCCAGCAGAAGGACAGCGATGCCGCCGAGAAGGTGATGAACCTGATGGTCGTCTGGGAGGACATCCCGCAGATCGGAGGACGCTCGCTTCAGCAGGCCCTCCGCGGCGTCGACGAGCGGCAACTGGCGCTGGCGCTGTATGAGGCCCCCGAGGAAATCGTCGAGAAGATCAAGTCCAATATCTCCGAGCGCGCCGCGGCCATGGTGAATGAAGAGACCTCTCTCATGTCGTCGCCCAAGAAGGAAGACATCCGCGCGTCACGCGACCAAATCGTCAAGGGCCTGCGGGAACTCAACCGCAGCGGCGAATTGACGTTTGAGGAAGAGTAGCCTTATGTCCGAATCGTTGACCATCCATCTTCCCCAACCGGTCGCAGGACTGTCCGTCGTTCAGGAATCGGTCCAGCCGAGCCCGCCTGCGACGGCCTTGACGCCGGCCGAACTGGCAGCGGCGCCGGCTGCGCCGTCATTGGCGGACGAGCGTCGCGAGTCGAGTGCGCTGAAGCAACAGCGAGACGAACTGGCCCAACTGTGCCAGACCGTCAGCCGCCTGGCCACACGACTGAACGACCTGTATCAACAGACGGTGGCTCACCATCGCGGTGACATCGCCAAGCTGGCGGTCGAAATCGCCCGGAAGATCCTGATGCGCCGGATCGAAGACGGCGCATACGACATCCGGACGATCGTGGAAGAGGCGCTCAAACGAGCCCCGGTCCGGCAGAACCTCGTGGTCCATCTGAATCCGGAGGACCTGGGCGCCTGCCAGCAGTTCCAGCAGGAGAACCCCGAGACGCAGTTTGCCGAGATGGAACTGGTCGGCGACTGGAGCATCGATCGCGCCAATTGCCTGATCGAGACGCCCAAGGGCATTGTCAAGTCCTTCGTCGAAGAACACCTGGCACGCATCGCAGAGGCCCTCGAGAAAGCTCAGTAACCCATGACCGATCGCAGTTGTCCCATCATCGATTTCGACAAATACCACTCGGTCCTGGAGACGGTGGACCTGGTGGACTACCAGGGGTACGTGGTCCGGGTATCCGGCTCGACGATCGAATCGGCCGGACCGGCCGTCGGCCTGGGCGAGTTGTGCGCTGTTCAGATCGGCAGCGACCGCAGTGTGCTCGCGGAGGTCGTCGGGTTTCGCCACGACCGCGTGGTCCTGCTGCCGCTGGAGCACATCGAAGGCGTTTCACCCGGTGACCTCGTTACGGCGCGGACCACGCCTCGCCATATCCTGCTGAGCCCCGGCGTTCTGGGACGCGTCCTCAGTGGGCTGGGCGAGCCGATCGACGACAGGGGGCCCCTGATCGGAGACGAGAAGCGGCCGCTGGATGTCAGCAGTCCCCCGCCGCTGAGCCGGGAGAAGATCACCAGGCCGCTGCCCCTGGGCGTTCGTTCCATCGACGGCGTGCTGACCTGCGCTCAGGGCCAGCGCGTCGGGATCTTTGCCGGCAGCGGGGTCGGCAAGAGCGTCCTGCTGGGCGACATCGCCAACGGCAGCGATGCGGCGGTGAACGTCGTTGCATTGATCGGCGAACGCGGCCGAGAGGTTCGCGAGTTCCTCGAAGAGAATCTGGGTCCCGAGGGCATGGCGCGCAGCGTGGTCGTGGTCGCCACCTCGGACGCCCCGCCCATTCAGCGGGTCAAGGCGGCGTTCCTGGCGGTGACAATCGCGGAGTATTTCCGGGACAAGGCCCAGAACGTCCTGTTCATGATGGACTCATTGACGCGGTTCGCTCAGGCGCAGCGGGAGATCGGCCTGGCCGCCGGCGAGCCCCCCGCCACCAAGGGGTATTGTCCGAGCGTCTTTGCGCTGATGCCCCGGCTGATCGAGCGTCTCGGCTGCTCGGCGACCGGCAGCATCACCGGAATCCTCACCGTACTGGTGGAGAACGACGATCTGACCGACCCGGTCGCCGACAGCGCCCGCAGCCTGCTGGACGGGCACATCGTGTTGTCCCGCAAGCTCGCCGGTCGGGGCCACTACCCGGCCGTCGACATCGCCCAGAGTGTCAGCCGTCTGATGTCGGCGGTGGTCAGCGACGAACATCGCGCCGCCGCCCAGAAACTCAAGGAGATCCATGCGACGTATGCCGACGCCGAAGACCTGATTAATATCGGCGCCTTCCGCCCCGGCAGCAACCGGCGCATCGACGGAGCGATCAGCCTGATCGATCGAATCAACGAATTCCTCGTCCAGCCCGTGCGGCAGAGGACCCCATTCGAAGAGACGGTCCGCAGACTGACGGAGATTCGGCGCATGTGGGATCAGTTGTTGAGCGTCAAGTCCTAAGGCAGCCCGATGAAACGATTCGTGTGGCGCCTCCAGAAGGTGCTGGACATCAAGACCAAGGAAGAGCAGCTCAAACGCATGGAGCTGTTTCGCCTGACCGAGACGCTGGCCATGAAGCGCAGCGAACTGTTCATGCGCCAGCGTGTGCTGCGGGAGATCGCCACCGAGATCACCCGGAATGCCTCGTCCGGACGTCTGGGAATGCAGGAATTCTTTCTGAAAAACGCCGGCACGGACGATCAGATCATACGGACGCTGCAAAGCGAGATCCATGATCTGGAGGCGCAGCAGAAAGAGAAGATGGCCGAGGTGCTGACCGCCAAGCGATTCAAAGAGGGCCTGGAGAAGCTGCGGACCGAAGCCAAAACGAGGTTCATCGTCGAACAGGAGCGACTCGAACAGAAGGAGATGGACGACCGGACGACGGTCGCCTTTGCCCGCAAGGAAAACACAAACGTCTGAGACGATACTCGCGGTGGTGAGTGAACGTCTCACGGACCGAAGCAGGGAGCAGACATCGTGAGCAAGAAACTGATCCTGATCACCGCTGCGGCCGGGTTGCTGAGCTTTCTCGGCGCCTTCGGGGCCGCCTGGTTCACCCGGCCGGCCTCCGTCCAGGGCGCGGCACCGCCCGATTCGGCGGATCCGTCCACCGGGCAAACGTCCCTGACACAACGGCCGCCGGAGGTGCTGAGACCCACGCTGGCGGCCGCCGAGGAGGCTGCCAACACCCGTGCCATGACCGAAGAGCAACTCAAGGAGCTGATCTTTGAAGTCCGCGAGAAGATCCAGGAATACAACACCAAGATCCATGAACTGGACGAAGAAAAACAGCGGCTGGTCATTGCCCAGCAGACTTTGCAGAAAGACATCACCGAGCTGAATAACCTGCGCGTCGACCTGGCGGCAACGGTGGCGAACCTCCGCAACGAGCGGGACATGCTCCAGAAGACCCGCGTGGAGGTGGAACAGGCGGAAAAGGGCAACCTGATGGCCATCGCGGCGGCGTACGACAAGATGGATCCCGTTCGCGCCAGCGAGATCCTCAGCAACATGGCCGTGCCCCAGACGCAGGGGGGTGCCGGCCGCGGCGCCAACATCGACGACGCGGTCAAGATCCTGTTCTACATGCAGGAGCGGACCAAGGCCAAAGTGCTGGCCGAGCTGGCCGCCGCCGAACCGACATTGGCCGCCTTGTTGTGCCAGAAGCTCAA
>CAZTGH010000054.1:0-19117 GCA_964612985.1 uncultured Pirellulales bacterium | reverse complement strand
ACTCAGCCGACATCATCTGCCTGTCGGGCAACGGGCGCGCGTACAAACGTTACAAGGCGGTCTTTGAAACGGAGGGGGGGACGCCGCAACTGGTGTACTGGAAGTCGCTGACGCGGTTTGGCTGGCCTCTGGAATATGAAATCGTGGAGGCCCTGAGGAAGGGCCGGTCCATCACGGACGTCATGGTAGGTATGAGATGATTGGACGAGGAGCATGTTAGGAACTCGGACCTTATTGGGACTGGCGGTCGATGAATTCGGCGTGGTCGTTGCCGAGGTGAGCGTTCGATCGGGGCGCCCGCACGTGCGGCGGGTCGGGCAGTGCGTTTTCGAAGAGAAACTCGGTCCCGACAACGGCAAAGCGCTGGGACAGACGCTGCGGCACTTTCTGCGGGCGAACCACTTCTCGCAGAAGAACGCCATGGTGGGCATTCCCACGAAATGGGTGGTGGCCAGAGAGGTCACGGCTCCACCGGCCAGTGCGGACGCGGTGGCGGGCATGCTCGGGATTCAGGCCGAACGGACGTTCTCGCTCAACTCGGGCGAACTGATCTTCGATTACTGCGGGCGTACGAGCACGTCGCAGAGCAGCCAGGTGCTGCTGCTGGCGGCACGGCGGCAGATGATCGACCAAGTCAAAGAACTGGCTGCTGCGGCGGGTCTGCACGTGCAGTCCATCACCGTTTCGGCCCTGGCCCTGGGCGGGGCTTCGTCGTCGGGCGGTTCCCCACAGGGATACGGGGTCTACACTCGGCCGAGCTACTGTGAATGCTGGAGCTGGCAGAACGGCACGCCGAGGTCGATCCAGCATGTGGGGATACCGTCGATGAACGGCACGCCGAGCGATCCCACCCAGCGGCTGATCGCGGCCATTCAGCAGATGATCATGGTCTCCTCGCAACAGGACCAGAGGGCGCATTATGAGGTGACGGTGTACGACGGCTCTAATCTGGTCGACGGAGCCCTTGCCCGGCTGAGCGAACGGCTGGGGCCCCAGGTGGTCGTCAAAGACGGCAACGCAGACTTGGTTTCAGCCGGTCTACTTTCTTCCGATCGCACGGAACCGTCTCCGGGGATCGGTGCGGCGGCGATTGCGGCAGCCGACAAACCAGCGGTCGACTTTCTCAACCCGCGTATCGGGCGAAAGAAAGTCTCGCCAAAGAAACGGATGGTGACCTGGGCGGTGATTGCCGGCATCGTCCTGCTCGGTGCGGTCGGTGCGGTCGTCGCCGACTGGCAGAGCAAGCGAGCGGATATCGCCTCGTACAGCGAACAGTTGGAGATGATCGCCGAGGACGTCGCGGTCGCACGCGAATTGAAGGAGCGTCTGTCCTACGCCAGCAGTTGGACCAGCCAGGACCCGCGGTTCCTCGAGTGCCTGCGTCAGTTGACGCTGGCGTTTCCCGAGTCGCCTCGCGTATGGGCCACGAGTCTGGCGATCGGCGAGACGTCGGAAGGCTCGCTGATCGGTCGGGCAGCGGATGAGCAGAGCTTCTACGAGGTGCTGAACAACATCAAGGCCAATGCGGCGTTCTCCAATGTCATGATGATGTATCTGCGGGACGCCGGGGGCAATTCCCGAGAGAAGGCCTTCGCCGTAACGTTCAAATTCCAGGGCGCGAAATAACATGGTGCTTACCCAACGAGAACGGATCATCCTCATCGTCACGCTGGTATGCGTCGGCTTGCTGGTCCTCAGCGAGTTCGTCGTCGATCCGCTGCAAAATCGGCTCGGCGAGATGGAAGCCGAACGGCAACAGCTCCAGGTGGACCTGGAGGAGGCGCAGTTGCTGATGGGCAACCGGGGCGCGATGCAGCGGAAATGGAACGCCTTGGTTGCCGATGGTTTGGGAAACGATGCGGAAGCCGAGAGCAAGGTGCTGCGCGCGCTGGGCGACTGGGCCGAGGAGGCGGGTCTGTCTCTCAGTTCGATCAAGCCGGACCGCGTGGCCAGCGATAAGGGATTGCAGGAGATGATTTTCACCGTGGCCGGCAAGGGGACGCTCGAATCGGTTTCGCATTTCCTCTGGCAGATCGAGACAGCGGCGCTTCCCGCCAGAATCCGCGACATGCAGTTGGGTTCGGGCAGTGAGTCGGAAGGCACGATGTCACTTCAGCTTCACCTGTCCGTGCTGTATGTCGGTACCCCGCAGAAAACATCCAACGCCGAGCAGGCGGAGGTCGACTATGAAGAAGACATCTGAGAATGGGACGCTCCCGACCGCGCTGGTGGGGATGATTTGCCTGGCCGGCCTCTGTTCCGCGGCGGAGCGGACCGAGGAACCGGCGCCGAGTTCCGCCTCCTGGGAGGCCTACAAGGTCATCGTCGAACGCAACATGTTCTCGCGTCAGCGCGGGGCGGCGGAACAACGGCAGCGCGACGAGGCCCAACAGGTCGTGACCGTTCCCGATCCCGAATCGTACTACCGACTCCGAGGCATCGCCCAGGAGAACGGCACGTTCATCGCATTCATCGAGGACACGCGAAGCAGCGAAACGCTGAAGGTGCGTCAGGGCGAGACCGTGGCCAGAGGATCGATCGAATCGCTCGATCTGGATTCGATCACCTTTCGGCTGGACGATCGGACGATCCCGGTGACCATCGGACAAGATCTACTGGGCGGCCAGGGGGCGGTGACCATGAGTGAACTGATGGAATGGACTCCCGCGCCCTCAACCTCGACCGACAGCCAGGAGGCGGCTCCGGCCACGCCGAGCGGCGACGAAGCTGAGATCCTCCGGCAACTCATGGAACGGCGTAGGCGGGAACTCGAGCAGTAGCATCGATCGACACCGTGTCGGAAGCATCCGAACTCGAAGGAGACCATAGCAATGCAGATTCTCAGAACCACTCTCGTTGGCGCGATCCTGGCCGGCGTGCTCCTGTTGACCTCCAGCCCGAGCGGCGCCCAACCCGCCTCGGAGGCCTCTGCCGCCACCGAACCGGTGGAAGTCGTCGAGAGCAACGGCGACGTGAAGATCAAGCTCAATTTCCAGGACACGCCCCTCCAGGCGGTCCTGGAATACCTCTCGGAGAAGGCGGGGTTGACGGTGATTTCGGACGAGCCCATTTCGGACGGACGGATGACCGTGATCAGTCGGCAGCCGATCTCGTTGGAGCAGGCGGTTGCGCTGATCAATTCCATCCTCAAGGAGAAAGGCCTGACGACCGTGTTGATCGGCAAGACCCTCAAAGTGGTCACGCTGGCCAACGCCAAGCAGGAAACCATTCCCGTGCGGACCGGCACCGACCCCAGGACCGTCGAGCCCAGTGACAACATCGTCACCTATGTGGTTCCGGTCCGCCATGTGACCGCCGAGGCGCTCAAGGAGAATCTGACGCCTCTGGTTCCCGAGTATGCGAGCATCGAGGCGAACGAAGACGGCAACGCGCTGATCATTACGGACACCGCCGCCAACATCAAGCGGCTGATGGAGATCATCCAGGCCCTCGACACGCACATGTCCACGGTGGCGGAGATTCGCGTGTTTCGCCTGATCAATGCGGAGGCGACCAGTGCGGCGACCCTGATCAACACGATTTTCCAACAGCAGGGGAACACCTCGAACCGCTCGGGACCGCGGAATCCGATGGAAATGATGATGCAGATGCGTGGCCGTGGTGGTCCCGGTGGCCGGGGCGGTCGGGATGGTGACGGCGATTCGCCACAGGGCGGAGCGACGGTGAACGTACAGGTGGTGGCGGCGGCGGACGAACGGACCAATGCCGTCGTGGTTCGGGGGCCGGCCGAGATCCTGGAACTCGTCGACGGTATGATTGCAGCCCTGGACGATCGGACGGCGAAAGTGGCGGGCGTGAAAGTATTTCAGCTTCGCTATGCCGATGCGATGAACACGGCCGATGTCATCAACAAGCTCTTTGGAGAGGATCAAAGCTCGTCGCAATCCGGACAGGGCGGTCCCATGATGTTCCGAGGGCCGTTCGGACGGGGCGGGCCCGATGCCCAGCAGGAGACTTCCCGTGGGGCGACGTCGCAAGTGGTTGCCGCCGCTGACAGCCAGACGAACACGGTGGTGGTCACGGGTCCGGACAACCTGCTCGAAGTGGTGGCGGAAGTAGTCAAGAACCTGGACGCTCAGGTGCCCAACGTCGCCGACGTGAAGGTGTATCATCTCGAATACGCCGACGCGCAGGATACGGCGGAACTGATCAACGAGGTCTTCGGAGAGAGCGGCACCTCCTCGCGCCGCACGAGTTCACGCAATCAGCAGAACCAGCAAGTCCGGTTTCAGCGCGGGGGCTTTCCCGGCGCGCAGCAACAGACCCCCCAGGGCAACGTCTCCGACGTGGTCGTGATTGCCTCCGCCGATTCGCGGACCAATTCGGTCGTGGTCAGCGGGCCTCCGACGACGCTGGAGATCATCAGCCAGATCATCAAGGACCTGGACGAGAACCCCGAGCAAGAGCGCCGGATTTTCGTCTACCCGCTCAAGAACGCGACCGCATCGAACCTGATGGAAGTCCTGAACAATCTCTTTGCCGAGATTCAGGCGTTGAATCAGGCCAGCACCAGCGGGACCGGGCAGAGATTCCAGGGAGCGGGACCGCAAGCAGCGGCGCAGGGCGGTGCAGGCGGCACCAGCAGCAGCAATTACAACGACCTGTCCGAAGACACCTACTTCGAAGCCGAGACGGAGACCAACTCGCTGCTGATCCTGACCTCGAGCAAGAACTATGAGAAGATCAAGCCGATCATCGACGATCTGGACAAGCCGGTGGGCCAGGTGCTGATCAAGTGTCTGTTCGCGGAGATCACCTACAGCGACAACGTCGATTTCGGGACCGAGTTTTCCATGCTCAACCTCCGCAGCGACGGCGGCAGCACGACGACCAGCACGATCTTCGGAGAGCCCTTGCAGGGATTGTTCGTGAACAACATCTCGGGCGATCTGGACATCACGCTGCACGCCCTCCAGGAGGCCGGCAAGCTGAACATCCTGTCGCGCCCTTACATCCTGACGAGCAACAACCAGGCGGCGACGATCACCGTCGGCTCGCAGGTGCCGTTCGCCACGGGGGAGACCACGTCCAACGTGGGAACGCAGACCACCACGGAATACCGGGACATCGGCATCATCCTCGAGGTGACGCCTTCGATCAATCCCGAGGGACTCGTGAATATGACGGTGCGTCCGGAGATCTCGTCGCTGAGCGGGGAAAGCGTGCAGATCTCAGAGAAGCTCGATCTACCGGTCTTCACGACGCGTTCCTCCGAGACCAAAGTGGCGGTACGGGACGGTCAGACGATTGTCATCGGGGGCCTGATCCAGGACGAACTTCGCGACACCATCCGCAAGGTCCCGCTGTTGGGGGATGTGCCGATTCTGGGGCATCTGTTCAAGCGCACCGAGAAGGGCAAATCCAAGACCGAACTGCTGATTTTCCTGACGCCGCACGTGGCGCAGGACGCTTTGGCGCTGACGCCGATTTCGGACGCGGTGCGGGCGCGCAGCAATCTCAAGAACGACGAGACATCGGCCGATCTCTTCCGCCAGCATATCGAAGCCATGGAGGACACTCCCGTCGATCCGAGTCAGAGGTGAGCCTCTCGCGCGGTCCGGCGCGCTGTACGCGAGTTTGCATGAGGTGCGGCGCGCCGGTTTTCCATCCGTCTCTGCCGCCGACGTCAGTGTGCCGTTTGTCGGTACTGCGTCGGCGTCATGCCCGTTCGCTTCTTGAACTGCCGGTGGAAATAGTACACGTTCGAATATCCCACGCGCTGGGCGATCTCATAGCACCGCAGAGAGGTGAAACGAAGCAGTCGCTGCGCCGCCTCGAAGCGGAGATCCTGCTGATAGGCCAACGGCGAGATGTGAAACGACTTCTTGAAGGCGCGAAACAGGTGGCCTCGGGAGAAGTGCGACATCGCCGCGAGGTCCTCGGCACTGATCGCCTCGGCATAGTGCTCATCGATGTGCCGCTTGACCTGGAGGATCGGCTGATCCTGTCCGGCGGCGGTCCCTGGAATCTGTTCGCTATAGCAATGGGCGACGACGACGTCGAAGACGTTGGCCAGGGCGCGGTGGGCGTAGAAATCGGACATGGCGGAAGGGCTCTGGAGATAATCCATGATCTGAATCATCAGGGTAACCAGTTCCTGCATGGTCTCGCGAGGCAATTGAGGCTCGCTGCGAAGCTGACCGGCGATTCCGGTGTACGCGTTCAGGAGCTGCCCGAACGGCAGGGTCAACACCGTTCCTGTTCCGCTCTCGAAGGCGAACGTGATCTCCGAATAGACGCTCGAACCGCGGTGGCTGACGAAGTCATGCGACTGCCCGGGGGAGATGATGACGAGGGTGCCCGGTTCGGCCCGATATCTTCGGCCGGATTTGACGTAAAAACCCGAGGGACGGGTGTACAGGACCAGGTGATAGAGGTCGTGCGTATGCTCGTGGAACGTTCGCGCCTCGCCTACCGGGCGGTCCTGATCCACGGCGGCATGGGCGAAGGCGGGGAAATAGGCTTCGTTCTCGTGCAGGATCATCAAGGCCTGTGGTCTCGCCTGGCTGCGATCGGCTTGAAGATATCGAAGCATATGTCACTATAGTGCAATAGAATATCACTTTTATGTATTTATTCCGCACGTATAAAGTACGATAATACAAAATGGGCCTGTGCGTGCAAAGGGGCAACCCGGCGGAAAATCGTCGTGTGGGTGGGCCCCCGCGAAGTTGCGGGCTGCGGTGATGAAGTGAGCGTCACGGACGGGTGCCTGAAGAGGTGAGAGAGGAGAGTCGTGCGTTGGGTAGCCTTTCTCGGATGCAGGTGGGTCTTTGTTTCTCCGGTGTCGATTTGAGCCCCGTAGGGGGCCTGCGCGCTGGCGGTCCGTTGCGATCCAGGACCGGAGCGGATAACGGTTTACGGGAACGCGTGGTGATATCCAGACCTGATGGAAAGGAGAGCATGATGAAAAAGGCAACCATGCTGATATGGGCCTGCCTGTGGATCGTGTCCACAGCCCAGGCGCAGTTGAAGATCGACTTTTCGCAGACCAGCGGGACGGTGGAGGACGGGTACCAGGCGTACGTGGCCGACCATGAGGTGGCCAACACGTTCACCCCGCAGACGTTCGCGGCTTTCGGGACGAATGTGACGATCACGCCGACCTGGGCGGCTAACGCCACGCCTCAGGCCATGCAGATGATCGACCGTAGCAGCAGCGGTCGCAACGGTTATACCGGCGAGCACGCCGACTTGCTCAACGACTGGATCGGCACCGACACGCGCCAGGCCGGTAACCCCCTGACACTGACCATTTCGGGGCTTGCCCAAGGCACCTACGCCTGGCGCTCCTATCACCACGACACGGACGATCAGACGGGGATTTTCAGTGTCACCATCCACGACGCGACGGGTTCGCAGACCACGACGGATATCGACATCTCGCATTCCGAGGCCGGAACGGCCGATCGCGTCGACGGCTTCGAGAACACCACGGTGTTTGAGACGACGGTCATCTCCAACGGAACGGATGACGTGGTGCTGGTGTTCGATGTGACTTCGCCGTCGAGTCCCGTCAACACGGCGTTTCTCGTCATGAACGGATTCGAGCTGGAACGGCAGATCGTCGCCACCGCCACCAGCCCGAGCCCGGCCGACGGGATCACCGATGTGCCCACCGACGTAACGCTGAGCTGGACGGCCGGGATGTTTGCGGCTTCGCACGATGTCTATTTCGGAACATCGCTGGAGGCCGTCGAGAATGCCAGCGTGGCCGATCCGCGCGGCGTGCTGGTGGCCCAGGGACAGGCGGATACGAGCTTTGATCCCGGCCCGCTGGAACTGGAACAGACCTACTACTGGCGCGTGGATGAAGTCAATGCCGCGCCCGATTCGACCGTCTTCCAGGGCGACGTTTGGAGTTTCACCACCGAGCCGGTCGCTTACCCGATTCCGAACGTCGTCGCTACCAGCAACGGCATTTCCGAAGCGGACCTGGGACCGGAGAACGTGGTCGATGGGTCGGGCCTCAACGAAGACGATCAGCACTCCGTCGAAGGCGAGGACATGTGGCTGGCCGATCCGCCGGCCGAGGGACCGTTCTATATCCAGTTCGAGCTGGATCGCGTGTACAAGCTTCATCAGATGCTCGTATGGAACTACAACGTGCGATTCGAGGCGGTCCTCGGTTTCAGTCTCAAAGACGTCACGGTGGAATACTCGACGGATGGAACGGACTGGATGACGCTGGGCGACGTCACCCTGGCCCAGGGCACGGCCAAGGAAACCTACACGTACAATACCACCATCGATCTTGAAGGGATTGCGGCCAAGTACGTCCGCCTCGTCGTCAACAGTGGCTACGGGGCCATGGGGCAGTACGGGCTCAGCGAAGTTCGCCTGCTCTACATCCCCGTTCACGCGCGCGAGCCCCAGCCCGAGCCGGGCAGTACGGATATCGGTCCGGATGCCGTTCTGAGCTGGCGCGCGGGTCGTGGGGCCGTGACGCACGACGTCTATCTCAGCACCGACGAAGCGGCTGTCGCGGACGGTACGGCGCTGGTTGGCACCGTCGATGAGCCTCGTTTCGATGCCGACGGCGTATTGGAGTTGGGCAAGACTTATTACTGGAAGGTCAACGAGATCGAAGACGTCGAGCCGGCAGTCGTGTGGGAAGGCGAGGTGTGGAGTTTTTCGACGCAGCCTGCGATCGTGGTGGAAGACTTCGAGGCCTATGACGACGACCAGAACACCATCTTCGACACATGGCTCGACGGCTGGGTGAACGAGACCGGTTCGGTCGTAGGCTACATGAACGCTCCTTTTGCCGAGCAGACGATCGTCCACGGCGGCGAGCAATCGATGCCGCTGTACTACGACAGCGGCGCAGCGGCTGTCTCGGAGGCGACGCGCACGTTCGATGAGCCCCAGGATTGGACACAGTATGGCGTCAAAGCGCTCACGCTCTGGTTCTATGGCGACCCGTCCAATACGGTCGGGCAGCTCTACGTGAAGGTCAACGACCAGCGGGTGAACTATAGCGGCAATGCCGAGAACCTTCAGCGGAAGCCCTGGCAGTTCTGGTATATCGATCTGGCGGAGTTTTCGGGCGTCGATCTGGACAACGTCACCGAGTTGACCATCGGGTTGGAAGGGGGCAGCGGGCTTCTATTCATTGACGATATCGCCCTGTCGCCGCTCGATCAGACGTCGGTCACACCGACCGAACCGGATGCGGCGAATCTCGTGGGGCATTTCGCCTTTGAAGGCAATGCGAACGACAGCACGGGAATCGCCAACGCCACCGTCGGCGGAGCGCCGACCTATGCAGCCGGTCAGGTGGGTCAAGCGATCGGGCTCGACGGCAACGCCGATTACATCCACGTCGAGGGCTCGTACGACCTGCCGACGTATTCGGCCTCGGTGTGGTTCCGCGTCGACGGCGGAACGGGTGAAAGGGATATTCTGTCCGTCTACGATACCGACGGCGCGCACGGCATTCTGCTGGAGCTTCGCGGCGACGGTACAGTTCGATTCCTCCATCGGGCGCCGCTGGGGACCCAGGGCGGGACGGACATCTTCAGCACCGCCACAGCCGACGACGGCGCCTGGTATCACGTGGGAATCGTCAAGACGACGGAGACGACAACGCTGTACATCAACGGTGAAGTGGCAGGCACCGCCGACGACAGCACCGTGTTTGGGCAACCCTTGCAGAACGTCGCGATCGGGGTGCTCAAGCACGACAGTCTGAGCCGCTATTTCGCAGGCGCGATCGATGAGGTATACTTGTATAGTCGGGTGCTGTCGCACGGTGAGATGGCCTGGCTGGCGGGACGGACGGAGTCGTTCGATACGCCGTAGCCGGGTTCTCTGGCTGGGCTTCGATTGAGTTGAACGGACAGGATGGGTAGTGTGCCTATCCATCCTGTCCGATTCATACCGCACCGCCGGTCGGGGAGACAGGCTCGCGCGTGTGCCGTGCCGTATGGATGGTGGCTTTGTATGCGAACGCCAATTCGGATTCGGAAAGGCGGAAAGATGAGAAAACGAGCGTTCACCCTGATCGAGCTGCTGGTGGTCATCGCGATCATTGCCCTGCTGATGTCGATCATCATGCCCGCGTTGAGCCTGGCCAAGAAGAAGGCGGCGACGACGGCGTGCCTGAGCAACACCAAGAATCTCTCGCTCGGGTGGTATATGTACATGGGTGATAACGACGGGCGCATCATGAGCTGTGAGGACAACGCTACCGAGAACGGCTCGTTTGTCGGCTGGTGCGGCATCCCCCGCGACGAAAACGGCAACCTGATGGGCAATACCCAGGTCGAGCCTCCCGTGACTGACGAGGACGAGATCCGCGGGATTCGCGAAGGCAAGCTGTTTCCGTACGTAAAGAATCCCGACGCCTATCATTGTCCCGGCGACAACGCTCGCAAGAGCCTCTATGACGGGACGCGCGTTTTCGTCACCTATTCGATTCCCCGATGTCTCTACTGGATCACGAACAAGAGCAGCCCGGAATACCGGCTTCAGATCCGCCGGTACGACGAGATCACTTCGCCCTCGACGCGCTACGTGTTCGTCGAAAGCGGCGAGACGCGCAACTGGAACGCCAGCCATCACTTCGTCATGGGGGCGCCCGAGTATACGCAGCTCAACGAATGGGGCTGGTGGGGCCCGATGGCGGTCAATCACGGCGACAGCAGCGTCCTCGGCTTCTGCGACGGTCATGCGGAGGTCCGCAAGTGGCGCGACCGCTTCACGATCGAGCGCGTGGACAAGCTGCTGGTGACCGGCGCCAGCACCTATGGGATCGAATATCCGCCCGAAGGACAGACGCAGGATATCGATTACATGGCCGCAGGATGGGCGTACCGCTACAAGGAGTAGGGGGGCGGATTCGTTCGATGAGCCGAGCCTCAATCATCCTTCCAGCTCTGTTGTTTCTCCTGCTGCCGGTCCCCTGCGCTGCGGCGCTGAAGATCGACTTCACGCGGGCGGGCGGACCCGTGGAAGCCGGGTTTCAGGCGTACTCTGCGGATCATGAATCGCCCGCGAGCTTTACGGAGCAGGCGTATACCGCCTTCGGATCGACCATCTACGTGATGCCGATCTGGCCGAACCATCCGGCGCCTGAGGCCATGCAGATGATCGAGCGGTCCAGCGGATCGGCTCTGGCGGTCGACTGGATCGGCACCGATGCGCGGGTGGCGCATGCCGATCCGTTGGTCCTGGCGATCTACGGTCTTCCGGTCGGTCGCTACGCCTGGACTTCTTACCACCACGACACCCAGGATCAGACCGGGCTTTTCGAGGTGACGGTTACGGACGCGGGCGGCTCGCACACCGTCGCGGACATCGACATCTCCAATGGTCCGGCGTCGTTTCACGACATGACGACCTTCGAGACGGTGATTGAATCGGACGGCGCCGATATCGTCACGCTCTCTTTTGCCAACCAGGGTTATACCAGCGTCGCCCAGGCCTTCTTCGTGATGAACGGGTTCGTTCTGAACGCCCTCGATGGAGAGGACGATCCGCCTGTGGGCGGCGATCCGGCGACCGCCTCTGTGGTGATCAGCGAATTCGTCGCCTCCAATCGGGCGTCGCTGTTCGATGGCGACGGGGAGGCCTCGGACTGGATCGAACTGTACAACGGCGGTGGTGAGCCGATCGTGCTGAGCGGGTGGTACCTGACCGACGATGCGGACGATCCGGGAAAGTGGTGCTTCCCGCCCGGCGTGATTCTGCCTTCCGGCGACTATCTCGTGGTGTTTGCTTCGAGCCGGTCCGAAGGCGATTTCGCGGATCGGGCGGGGCATCTCCATACGAATTTCGCCCTCAACAAGGACGGAGAGTACCTCGCGCTGATCGATCCGCAGGGCAACGTCGTTCACGCGTACGCTCCTTCGTATCCGCCTCAGGAGACCGACGTCTCTTATGGTTTGCGGCAGACGGAATCGTGCTATTTTGCGACGCCGACGCCGGGACGGAGGAATCAGCGGCCCTTTACCGGGTTCGTCGAGCCGACGGTTCACAGCAGCCCCCGTGGTTTCTACGATGAGGAGTTCGATCTGGAGATCTCCTGTGAGACGCCGGAGGTGTCTATTCGATACAGTCTGGATGGATCGGAGCCGACGGCGCAGCACGGCCTGCTCTACGATCGGCAGAGGCCCATTCACATTGGGACGACGACGCAGGTCCGATCGATTGCTTACAGGCCGGGGTGGATGCCTCGAAGCGTCAGCACGCACACGTATATCTTCTGCGATCACGTGGCCCGCCAGCCGGCGGACCCGCCCGGCTGGCCCACCGACTGGGGGCACGACTCCGAAGTCGGCGGTATCGTCCCGGCCGATTACGAGATGGACCCTCGCGTGGTGGACAGCACCCGACCCGGTTACTCTGTGCGCGAAGCGCTTCTCGATATCCCCAGTCTGTCGGTGTCGATGGAGCCGGACGATTTTCTCGGCGGCGCCTCGGGCATCTACACCCATCCGTTGAGTCGCTGGGAGCGCAAGTGCGCGATTGAATACCTCCGGCCCGACGGCGCCGAAGGCTTCCAGGAAGACTGCAAGATCGAGGTGCACGGCAATTCCAGTCGGCGGCCATACCGCATGCAGAAGCATTCGTTTCGCCTGACCTTCACGCGCGAGTATGGCTCGTCCAAGCTGCGCTACCCGCTGTTTCCGGACTCCGAGGTCGAGGTGTTCAACCAACTCGTCTTGCGGGCCTGTTTCACCGATTCCTGGGGGCTCGTCTCGTGGGTCCCGTCGCGCTATCGACCCAACGACTCGCAGTATATCCGCGACGTCTGGATGAAAGAGAGCCTGCGCGCGATGGGCCAACCTTCCAGTCGTGGCGGTTTCGTGCATCTTTACGTCAATGGCCTCTACTTCGGGATCTACAACCTGACCGAGCGCATCGGCGAAGATTTTTTTGCCGAGCATCTGGGAGGCCGGCCCCAAGATTGGGAGGTCAACAGCGACCTGTCCAGCCCCGGCGCCCGCTGGAAGGCCATGATGGCGATCGATCCTTCCACGGCCGCCGGATATGCGCAGATGCGGGACACCCTCGACGTCGAGAACTTCGCCGACTACGTGCTGCTGCATCTCTACGCCGATGCGGAAGACTGGCCCCACCACAACGGATATGCCGCCGCCAACGCGGTCAGCGGCGACGGTCGGTTCCGCTTTTTCGTCTGGGACCAGGAGATCGTCCTCGATTCTCACGGGCGTGCCGCTTCCCGCGTCAACTCTACCGGCGGCGCCGGGGCTGTCTTTCAGAAGATGCGCACCAGTGAGGAATTTCGCCTGCTCTTCGCCGATCGGGTCTTCCAGCATTGTTTCCACGACGGCGCGCTGAGTGTGGCGGTTTCTCAGGCCCGATACTTCACGGTCGCCGGCTGGATCGACAAGGCGATCGTCGCCGAGTCCGCCCGGTGGGGCGACACGCAGAGGAGCACGCCGTATGGCAACACGATCCAGCAGCCCAGCCCTCTGACCGATGTCGATCACGACCTCTATCCGCCTGCCCCTCACGGGCCCGACTACTACTTTACGCGTGAGGACTCCTGGGTCGTCGAGCGCGACCACGTCATCCACCGCTATATCCCTGCCATCCACGATACAGCGAATTCGTTCGCCCTCATCCATGTCCTGCGTTCGAGGAACCTGTATCCGGATATCGATCCGCCCGAGTTTCTGGTCAATGATAGTCCGCAGCATGGCGGTTCCATTTCGCGTGGGGATGTCTTGACCATGACCAACCCCAATGGATCGGGAACGATCTACTACACGCTCGACGGGAGCGACCCCCGCAAGCCACCGACCGGTGGTCAGCAAGACGCGTTGAAGCTGCTAGTGGAGAACGCGGGTAAATCGGTTTGGGTGCCGACCGAAGACATCGGTCTGTCCTGGACGGGGGGTGCTGAACCGTTCGACGATTCGGCCTGGACGGACGGGACACCGACCCTGCCCGGAACTTCCGGCGGCATCGGCTACGAGCGCAGCAGCGGATACGAAGACTACATCGCCTATGACGTCCAGTCGCAGATGTACGGTCGCACGGAGGCCTGCTACGTTCGAATTCCCTTCACGGTCCGCGCTGCCGACCTGGCCGATGTCAACTTCATGACGCTGCGGATGCGGTTCGATGACGGCTTTGTCGCCTATCTGAACGGAACGCGGATCGCACGGGCGAACGCCTCTGCATCGCCCGCGTGGAATGAAGGGGCCGCTGCCAGTCACGACGATATCTCCGCGACGTTCTTTCAGGACTTCGATTGCTCGGACTTCATCGACCGTCTCCGTCCCGGCGACAACCTCCTGGCGATTCATGGCATGAACTCCGGCGCCACCAGTTCGGACTTCCTGCTCTCGGTCGAATTGGTTGCCGGAAAAGATACGGACGCGGGGCTTCTCTCGCCGTCGGCCCGGCAGTACACCGAAGGCATTGTTCCGGATGGCAGCGTGCAGGTCAAGGCCCGCGTCTGGGAGAGCGGACAGTGGAGCGCATTGAGCGCGGCGGTCTACACGGCGGGCTTGCCCCGGTAGTGTTGACAACCAGAGTTCTGCGAAAATGGATGTCAGGTCTATATTCTTCGTAGGGCGAGGCATGCCTCGCCCCTACACCTGAGATGCAAGTTCGAAACACGGGCATCCCGCGCGCAGGGCGACCGTCCCCATGCGCACCGGCATGAATTGGGAGCATTCGAATTTGGCCTTGCGCGCCGCCAAGTCCATCGCGTCGGGTGTGCACCGCACACCTTCCCCATCGAGCCGCGCCGCCAATGGCGTGCGATGCACACCCTACGCAGAGGGATTGCCCCTGGCCAGGCGCCACTCGGTCTCTCCGGTGCGGGCGAGCGTGAATGGCCCCTTGAGAATCGTGCCGCTCAGGTCCAGGGCGAGACGGTCGTCCCGCGATTCGATGCTGCGATAGGTTCCGCGCTCGACGAGGCGAACCCGGCCCGTTCCCTGCTGCACGGGGCCTTCGTAGCGGAGAAATCGCAGGGGGTGATCGAAAATCTTCTCCGCTCGGACCGGCCGCACGAGCACCTGCGCAGGGGTTTCCTCCAGGCGAAAGGTGGATAAGACCTCGTCGCACTCGAGCATGAGGTCCCAATGGACCCCGTCGGCCGTTTCGTGTTCCTGGATGACGAATCGCTTGTCCTTCATGCGGAAGACCCTTGCCAAGATTGGCGAACCCTGCTATCATACGCCGAGTAGTCAAACAAAGCCAGGGGAGCCACAGACGGGCATCATGGCCCGTCGCAGGCTGAGAGATCGCAGAACCGCGACGACCCTTGGAACCTGATCAGGTTAGGACCTGCGAAGGGAGGCTTATGGCAGCATCTGAGCACTCCCCTTGCGGGAGTGCTTTTTTTGTTGGGGCATCGCAAATGAACTCACTGACGATCAACGGCGTCCCGCGGCAGTTTGCTGCCGGCGCCATGCCTGGGACGCTGTCCGGGTTGCTCGAGGAATTGGGCGTGGCGGCCGATACCGTCGTAGCCGAAGTGGACGGAGCGATCGTGGCTCCGGAGCAATTCAACACGACGCCGCTGGCGGACGGGCAACGGATCGAACTCATCAAATTCATGGGAGGCGGCTGAGATCATGGACCAGCTCACCATTGCCGGGCGAACGTTCGATTCGCGTCTGCTCCTGGGCACCGGCAAGTTCGCTTCACCGACCGTCTGCGCGCAGGCGCTCGATGCTTCGGGGGCCCGGATCGTCACCGTAGCGCTTCGCCGGGTGGACATCGACAACCCGGGCGACGACACGCTTCGCGAGATCGACCGCGACCGCTATCAGCTTCTGCCCAACACCTCCGGTGCCCGAAGCGCCGAGGAGGCGGTTCGCCTGTCGCGTCTGGCGCGGGCGGCCACGGGAATCGAATGGGTCAAGCTGGAGGTGACGCCCGATCCATATTACCTGCTGCCGGACCCGATCGAGACGCTCAAGGCTGCCGAAACGCTGGTGGCCGAGGGCTTCGTGGTGCTGCCCTATATCAACGCCGATCCGGTCCTGGCCAAGAGGCTCGAAGATTGCGGCACCGCGACGGTCATGCCGCTGGGCAGTCCCATCGGGTCCAACCAGGGGATTCGCACGCGAGCGGCATTGGAGATTATCATCGAGCAGGCCAACGTGCCCGTCGTGGTGGACGCGGGACTGGGGCTGCCTTCGCATGCCGCCGAAGCGATGGAGATGGGAGCCGACGCCGTGCTGGTCAATACCGCCATCGCCACCGCTGCCGATCCGCTGGAAATGGCGGTGGCCTTCAAGCTGGCGGTTGAAGCCGGACGCAAGGCCTGCCGCTGCGGCCCACGCGCTGCGCTGCGCCAGGCCCAGGCATCGAGCCCGCTGACAGGGTTCCTGCGAGATTAGATGGAGTTCTGCAAGAATGGACATCAGGCCTACTTTGGATAGGGGCGACGCATGCGTCGCCCGGGCGAGGCATGCCTAGCCCCTACGAAGAATATAGACCTAACATCCATTTCTGCAGAACTAGTACGGGCGAAGGCGGCAACACCATGATTCAGACGCATACGAATGAGTCGATCAGTCAGATCCTGGAAAAGCTCCATCTCGACCGGGATGGCCGGCGCTGGCAGCAGCATCTGCACGACGTGACGCCCCGCGACGTGGAGGCGGCGCTGGCAACTCGTCCCGGTTCCTATCAGCTGTCGAAACTGCTGGCGCTGATTTCGCCGGCTGCCGAGGCCTACCTGGAAGAGATGGCGAGGCAATCCCAAGCTTTGACGCGACAGCGTTTCGGACGCACGATCAAGCTCTATGCCCCACTCTATCTGTCGAGCTTCTGCGTGAACCGCTGCCGTTATTGCGGCTTCAACATGGAAAACCGTTTCGAACGGACCAGGCTGACGATCGACGAGGCCCTGGCCGATGCGGAACGGATCGCCCGGGAGGGCTTCCGCGATCTTCTCCTGGTAAGCAGCGAGGACAAGGCCTTTATCACGACGGAGTATCTCGCGGAACTGGCGGCGAAGCTGCGGGAACGATTCAGTTTCATCGGCATCGAAATCTACCAGATGTCGACGGACGAATACCGGAGGCTTTTTGATGCGGGCGTCGAGGGTGTTACGCTGTACCAGGAAACCTATGACCGCGACGAATATACCCGTTATCATCTGGGCGGACCCAAGGCAGACTATGACCTGCGGCTTCGAGGGCCCGACGACATGGCCCGCGCGGGTATGCGGGAGATCGGGCTCGGCGTGCTGCTGGGCCTGGCCGACTGGCGTGTCGAGACGCTGGCTCTGGGCGAGCACGCGTCGTATCTCATCCGGCGCCATTGGCAGTCGCACGTTTCGTTCTCGTTTCCTCGGCTGCGCCCTGCGTGCGGCGTGCCACGCGAGGAATTTCCGCGTCTGCTGACGGACAAGAATCTCGTCCAGATGATGCTCGCGTTGCGGCTGTGCTTTGCCGACGCGGGGCTGGTGCTCTCGACCCGCGAAGAGGCGCGCCTGCGCGACCACGTCATCACGCTGGGCCCGACCCGCATCAGCGCCGGCAGCCGGACCGATCCGGGAGGCTACTCCAAGCCCAGACCCGACGGGCATCACGATTCCGAGCAGTTCGAAGTCAGCGATCGGCGAACCCCGAAGGAGGTCGCTGCCATGCTGGAACGCCACGGACTCGAACCTGTCTGGAAGGACTGGGACTCCGCGTTCCTTGGCAGGGGCCCATGCAAGGGCGAAGGTATGGGCGAATGATTATTCGCCCTTACGGAGACCATCATGTCGCTTACGGCGCAACAGCTCGAAAGATATGCTCGCAACATCATGCTCGAACCAATCGGCCAGGCCGGGCAGGAGAAGCTGCTGGCCTCACGCGTGCTGGTCGTCGGAGTCGGGGGGCTCGGTTCACCCGCTGCCCTCTACCTGGCGGCTGCGGGCGTCGGGACGATCGGTCTGCTCGATGGTGATGCGGTCGATCTGAGCAATCTCCAGAGGCAGATCATGCACGGGACCGCCGATCTGGGTCGCCGAAAAGTCGTCTCCGCCCAGGAGGCCGTCGAAGCGATCAACCCGGACGTTGTCGTTCGTACCTACGACCAGCGGGCGACAGCCGAGTCCCTTCCCGCGATCGTCGAAGAATACGACTTCGTGATCGACGCGGTCGACAACTTCCCCGCCAAGTTCCTGATCAACGATGCCTGCTGCGCGCAACGGATTCCGTTCTGCCACGCCGGAATCCTGGAATTCGAGGGCCAGTTGATGACGGTTCTGTCTGGCCAGACCGCCTGTTATCGCTGCGTTTTCGGCCGGCCGCCGCGCGCTTGTAGTGATGCCGTGAGGTGTTCGCAACATCAGCATGAGCATGGTGTAAAGGACGCCCTTACGGGCACACGACAAGCAGCGGGCGTGCTCGGCGTCCTGCCCGGTGTCATCGGGACGCTCCAGGCCACCGAAGCCATCAAATCCATCCTCGGAATCGGCGAACCGCTCACCGACTCCCTGCTCACCTACAACGCCCTGACGATGCGATTTCGGAAGGTGCCCGTGCGGCGCAATCCCGATTGCCCGCGCTGTAAGGGCGAATGATCATTCGCCCCTATCGGAAATAGAGAAAGGGTGAGGCGCTGGGCCTCACCCTTGGGTATTTGTTGGAGTGACCGATGGTCTCTTGCGGCGAGATCAGGCGTCGAGGGGCCAGCCGTCGCGGTACTTGCGACTCAGAAGCGCGTTGGCCTTGGCGTCGTTGGTGATCCGCCCGGCAGCGCCGTCATACTCGAGCTCCTTGCCCGCCCGGTAGGCCGCCAGGCCCAGCAGCATCGTCTCGATCAGGTCGCCACTATATTTGAAATCACACGAGGTCTTCAGGTCGCCCTTGCACGCGTTGGTCCATTCCTTCTGGAAGTGACCCAGGTCCGGGATCATCTCGTCCTTGTCGCGCCGGTTGTAATAGCTCATGTCGGCATCGTCGCCCCACGGAATAATCAGACGCGACCCGAAATCGGCAATCAGGAAGCCCTTCTCGCCCTTGAACATCGCCCCGTGCCCGATCTTGTTCAGATCGACCCATTCCTTGGGGGTACGCGGCATCGCGCCACCCTGGTACCAGCCCAGGCGGATGGCGGGCCGCCAGTCGTTGGCGGGCATGTCGAAGGAGCTGTGGAGCTCGAC
>CAZTGH010000053.1:15958-19229 GCA_964612985.1 uncultured Pirellulales bacterium | reverse complement strand
CTGATCGCGGGCACGACGGGGTCGGGCAAGAGCGTTTGCATCAACAGCATCATCGTGAGCATCCTGCTGACCAAGCGGCCCGACGAGGTGAAGATGATCCTGATCGACCCGAAGATGGTCGAGATGACCGCCTACAGCGCGGTCCCGCACCTGATGTGCCCGATCGTGACCGAGACGCAGATGGCGGTGCAGATCCTCGAATGGGCGACGGTGAAGATGGACGAGCGGTACGCCCTGCTGGCCGAAGCCCGGGTCAAGAACATTGCGGAGTACAACAAGCTGGGAGCGGAGGAGATCGTCGCGCGGTTTGCGCCGAGCACGGCGGACGAGGAGGCGCAGATCCCCAAGAAGCTGCCGTACATCATGATCGTGATCGACGAGCTGGCGGACCTGATGATGACGGCCTCGAAGGAGATCGAAGGCTACATCGTTCGCCTGGCGCAGAAGAGCCGGGCGGTGGGCATCCACATCGTGCTGGCGACGCAGCGACCGCAGGCGACGGTGGTGACGGGTCTGATCAAATCGAACATGCCGTGCCGCATCGGGTTCCGCGTGGCGGCGCGGATGGACAGTCGGATCATCCTCGACCAGAACGGCGCCGAAACGCTGCTGGGCGAAGGCGACATGCTGTTCCTCAAGCCCGGCACGAGCGACCTGATCCGCGCCCAGGGTACGTTCCTCGACGAGTCGGAGATTCGCAGCATCATCAAGCACCTCAAGGAGATCGCGCAGCCGCAGTTCCATCCCGAGCTGACGCAACTCAAGCGTACGGACGCGGGCGAAATGCCGCGCGACGAACTGTTCGACGAGGGCGTTCGCGTGGTGTTGCAGAGCAAGCGCGGCAGCGTCTCGCTGCTCCAGCGCAAGCTCAGCATCGGCTATGCCCGCGCGTCGCGGATGATCGAGATGATGGCGAACGCCGGCATTCTGGGCGAGTACAAGGGCAGCCAGGCCCGCGAGGTATTGATGACGCTCGAGGAGTACGAGGAGATCCGCAACCAGATGGACGAGGACGCCGAGGACGGATACGCCGATATGGCGGACGACGAGGAAGAGGAAGAACACGCCCATACCTATGCCAGCGAGGGCCAGCAGGAATACCTTTCCAGCACCGCCGAGGACGACGAATAACCATCGAGGTTGATGGACACCTGCAGAGATCGGCCACTGATTGGCTCTGAATCGCAGGCAGAGGAGATGCGATGCGATGAAAAACCCACGAGGGAATCGACTTGCGATGTTCCGCCTTCTGTTCTCGCTCGGGGTGTGCCATGCCAAGGGCACCATCTGCATCGGCGGCACCTCGCGCCACCTCGACCGCCCATTCATCGAGCGCCGCGTCACGGACCTCAACGACCTGCGCCGGGAGTACCGCGCCCTGCTCGAAAACGGCATCGACCTGATCGAAACCGACCTGCCTCGCGAAGTCGGCCCCCTGCTCTACCGCGAACAACCGATCCCCGCCTCCCGAACCCCCCTCCTGCACGACGCACCACGCTGACCGTTCGCGCGGCGTCCGCTGTTTCTTCTATCCGGCGATCCGCGTCAGTTGGTAGATGCGTCCCTGCTTGGAGGCGGTCTCTACGTCGCCCTCGTGCACAATCTTCGTGCACGGTCTCATCACTTGCGCTCATTTCGATCACTACGGGCGTCCAGCCATCGCTGGAGTGAGGCCTGGACTTCGCCGGAGCCCCGACCCAAGAGGAGGCCCCCAACGCTGATATCTTCATCCAGATCGGGCCAGTGGATGCCCACCCCGTCTCCAATGATACGCCAATTGCCGCGTTCCTGCGGTGTTCCATGGAACAGGCGCGGGTACCAGGTCAGAGGCACCGACAGACTCCGGCCGTCGACCAGTTCGACCGTCAGCGTATCGTCGGTGACGTGTATCTCTGTCGCCTTCGCTGTTTGAAGTTCACGCGCCGAAGTGCTCATTCCCATGCCTCTACAAATCGAACCTGATTCTCTTCGACCAGACGTTGGATACGATTCAGTTCACTGCGTTTGAAACCGCCGCTGTTCTGCAAACGAACAGGCTGAAGCCAGAACTTGGCAACGTGGCCCTCGCGTTCTACGTGAACGTGGCAAGGCTCGTTCTCATCTCCGGAGTAGAGGAAGAAACGATAGGGGCCGATGTTCAAGACCGTTGGCATAGTATCCCACGCAAACCTGATCCCGATATTAACCAGAATAATACAGAAGACGGGCGAATCTCAATCTCCTTGTAGCCCTCAGCTGAGGGTCTCGGCGGTGTAGCGGGCGAGCAGGCCGGTGCGGACGGCGTGGCGGTAGATGCGGGCGAAGAAGGCGCAGGCGAGCAGGACGTAGAGGATCGCCAGCGAGAGAGCCCAGAGCAGCGTGACCGGTGAGGCGGGGTCGCCGGCCAGGATCGCGCGCATCGACTCGAAGACGTAGGACGGGGGCAGCAGGTGCGAGACGAATCGCATCGGTCCCGGCAGGACGGCGACGGGATAAAACACGGCGGCAAAGGGCGAGAGGATGGCGGGGATGGGCCAGGCGAACCACTCGGCGGCGGGACCGAAGCGCAGGACGATGGCGCTGGCGAAAACGCCCAGCGCGATGCCGAAGAGAAACAGCACCAGCAGGAACGGGACCAGCATCAGGCCGAAGGCGAAGAAGCTCAGTCCGAAGACGAGGGTCGCCAGCAGGAGCATGACCAACAGACCGACCGAACTGGTGGCGACGCTGGAGAGGACCAGCCCAGTGAGGTATTCGGGGATCGACAGCGGCGTCGCGAAGATGTTGAGGAAGTTGCGCGACCAGACGTCTTCGAAGAACGCCATGGTGACGCCCTGCATGACGCGCGTGAAGAAGTTCCAGAAGAGCACCGCACCCAGCAGCGCCGGGACGAAGCTGAAGTCCGCTTGGCTGACCCTGTTGAGGTAACGCGTGATGAACCCCCAGAGGACGATATCGACTGCGGCCCAGACGAACAGCGGTACCACCCGAGCGAGGCTGCCTCGAATCAGGTAGAACTGGCGAAGCAGAATCGCAGCGACGGGCGAGACGCGGATCATGCGGGGGGCCCTCCCAGGCTGAGCGGCTCGCGCGCGACCGCGACGAACAACTCTTCGAGATTGCTTTTGCCGCGCTCAGCGGGCAGCGTCTTCGGGTCGCCCTCGAGCAGGATGCGCCCGTGCGAGAGGAACAGGACGTGATCGCAGACGGTCTCGACTTCGACCATGTTGTGGCTCGTCCAGAGGATGCCGACCGTCTCGGCGGCGGCGAACCGCCGGATCGTCGCGCGGAT
>CAZTGH010000053.1:0-15948 GCA_964612985.1 uncultured Pirellulales bacterium | reverse complement strand
GCCGTGGGCGCGGTCGCCCGCGACACCAACGTCATCGTCGCGCGGATGTCGCGCGCGGTGGCGGGGTCGAGCGAAGCGGTGGGCTCGTCGAGCAGCAGCAGGTGCGGGCGATTGAGCAGGGCCTTGGCCAGTCCGACGCGAGTCTGCTCGCCCGAGGAGAGGACGCCGCACTTGGTGTCTCGGAATCGCGCGATGTCGAATTGCTCGAGCAGTTCGTCGATTCGCTCGGTGAGGTTCGAGACACCATAAATGAGCCCGAAAACGCGCAGGTTCTGGTACACCGTCAAGTTCCCGGGAAGCGGCGCATAGACCGCGGCGAAGTTCGTGCGCTCCAGCGCCTGGCGGCGCTGCGCGACGGTGTCATGCCCCTCGATCCGAATCGTCCCGCCGGTCGGCTCCAGCACGCTCAGGATCATGTTGATGATCGTGGTCTTACCGGCGCCGTTGGGACCGAGCAGCCCGACGATCTCGCCATGACCGACGTCGAACGAGACCCCGTCGACCGCGACGGTATCGCCATAGACCTTGCGCAGATCGCTCAGCGAGAGCACCCTGGTCGCCGAGTGGTCGGCACATGAAGCGGACCGCGTTGTCGTCGTGTCTTCTGCCATAGCGGCAGAGAATCATACGCTCGCCTCGCGCCCACGGCAACAGGGCTTTGTCGCAGTGTGCCCTGGTCAAGTATGTTGGGTCGCCGAAATCGACGGTTGGGGGTGGGTGTGGTAGAATGGGGCGATGAGCAAGGATCTCAAGGACAAGACGTTGGGCGAGCTGGAGCAGCTCGTGGTCGAGCTGGGCCAGAAGAAGTATCTGGCGAAGTACCTCTTCAGCTTCCTGCACGCCAAGGGGGCGCAGAGCATCGCGGAGATCACGCCTTTGAGCAAGGCGTTTCGCGACAGCCTCGGCGCCGAAGGGTATTTCGTTTCGCAGCTCAAGGTGCTGGATTGCCGGACAGACCCGGACGGGTCGCGGAAGTACCTGTTCGAGCTCGGCGACGGCGAGCGGGTCGAGGCGGTGCTGCTGCGCGACGGCGAGCGGCAGACGCTGTGCGTTTCGACGCAGGTCGGCTGCGCGATGGGATGCGCCTTCTGTGCGACGGGTCGGATCGGGCTGTTCCGCAATCTGACGGCGGGCGAGATCGCCGACGAGGTGAACCAGGCGGAGACCGACGCGGGCAAGATCCACAACGTGGTCTACATGGGGATGGGCGAACCGTTCGAGAACTACGACGCGGTGCTCAAGAGCGTCCGCATCCTGAATCACGCGTCCGGTAAGAACATCGGTATCAGGCACATTACGATCAGCACCTGCGGCGTGGCGCCCGCCATCGTGCGTCTGGCGGGCGAGGACATCCGACCCCGCCTGGCGATCTCGCTCAACGCGCCGAGCGATGCCCTGCGAGCGCGGATCATGCCGATCGCCCGAACGTATCCGCTGGAGGAACTGCTCGAGGCCGTACGCACATATCAGCGGCAAACGCAGCAGCGGGTGACGTTCGAGTACGTTCTGATCGACAAGCTCAACGATTCGACCGCCCAGGCCCGCCTGCTGGTCAAGCTCCTGCGGGGCATCTCATGCAACGTCAACCTGATCGAGCACAATCCCTTCGCAGGTTGCTCGCTGGCGGGCAGCAGCCGGGACCGCATCGCCCGGTTCGCCTCGGTTCTCAAGGAGGCGGGCATCGAGACGGTCACGCGGTTCAAGCTGGGCCGGCACATCCAGGCCGCCTGCGGACAGCTCCAGGCGGGGTATGGACACTCCGGCTGACGCCGTAAGCTGTTGTGAGATATGTCTTATGCGCGTCAGGGGGGTTCTTGGGCGGTCGATGGGTTGGTGTCGTCAGGCAGAGTCGAAGAGCTTGCCGAAGGGATCTGGCCTTCGCCACAGGGGGCTGTCGGGGTCGCAGCCCAGATCCTTCACTCCGCTCCGTTCAGGATGACAAAACGGGCTCATCCGGTTTTTGCGTACTTCCTGAGTCAGGCACGCCCGAAACGGGCGTGAAGAGGAGATGTTCCGCTTTGCGCCAATAGCATGACCTGGGCACAAGAGCGACGCCCCATGATAGCGGCGTCGCCATGCTGCTGGACCGCTGCGGCGCTCAGGTTGCTCATGGCGCCAAGCGGAAAATCTCAGGGGTCTGGGGACGGAGAACCCAGCAGCTACCGAACTGCGCAAGAACCGGATGAGCCATAAAAAAACCCCGCAGCGCATCCGTTCGCCACGGGGCAATGAAAAACGATTCATCACGTATTCTGTCGTTGTCTGAGAACCCGGTTCAGTCGCCTCTACGGCTCCGGTTGCCGCTCCGGCTCCCTTTCCATCGTCATCGGCGGCGCCTCGGGCGATTCGACCACCACACCCAGCTTGCCCAGCGCCCCCGCCACATCGGGCTGCCGCGGATTCAGCTCGAAACTGCGACTCAAGTACTGCCGAGCCCGAGCGTTATCGTTCTTGCTCAGGTAGTAGAACCCCAGCTGCTTGTTCACTTCGTACGAATCCGGCGCCACCGCCATCGCCTGTCGGAAACACCGCATCGCATAGTCGTCCAGACCCAGCTTCTCGAACTCCCACGCCAGTCGCAGCAGCTCCCGCTCGTTGTTCGAGATCGGTCGGATGTAGCTCGACGCAAACTGCTCCGCCTTGGCGTTCTGACCCTGATCCAGGAACAGCTTCACCATCCCCGCCTGAGCCGCACGCAGCGCCGGGTCCAGACTCAGCGCCACGTCGTAGTGGTACATCGCCTTGCTCCACTGACCCGACCGCGCGTACCACTGGCCCAACTCGTAGTGTGCCTGGGGGTTCTCGAATTTCCGCTCGATCTCGGCCAGCAGCTCCCGCTCGCCTCGTTCCGATGGGACCACGCCGGTAGAATCCACCGGGCCCTCGCTCGCACTCGGCGAGCAGCCTACCAGAAACAACGGAGCGGAAACAACGAGCAACAACACAAGCAAGCCTGCACCTGCCCGCGTTTTGGTGCTCTCCAATACCCCCGTCATCCAGCGTCTCCCTATCCTTATCTGGCCTCTGAACCGGCGAACATCACATCCTTCAAGTGACGCGAAGTATTGTGGCAGCCAACCGCGCAGAATGCAAGCGAAAAAACAATCCGCTTCTAATAAACTCGTAGTTTTTTCTGCGACCCCGTGACATGCCCATGCGCCGCCGACACTTGCGCATCCCCTTGTAATAAAATGGTCCCTTCAATCGACTTGAATATAGTCGCAGGATGGGTAGCTTGGCATCTTGCATCGCGTCAAACGCCCGGGCGAGCGAAAACGTTAAGAAGGCACGAGGTGGCTTGTGCAAGGGCACGACTGGAACCGAATCACCGCGGAGTATGCTTCTGTGGTCTGGCAGACCGCCTATCGTCTGCTGCACAACCAGGCGGATGCCGCCGATTGCTTCCAGGAGACCTTCCTGGCCGCCTTCGAGCTCTCGCAGCGCCAACCCGTGCGCAACATCCGCGGCCTTCTTCTGCGCCTGGCTACGACGCGTTCCATCGACCGACTGCGACAGCGAAGCCGCCAGTCGCAGCAGCAATCGAACGAAGAAGACGGTTCGCTCCTGCTCAGTACGCAGCCCGGACCCGACGCCGCCGCGCAGAATCACGAACTGGCCGCCCGACTGCGCGATGCGATCGCCCAACTGCCCCCGCAGGAGGCGAAAGTGTTTTGCCTGCGGTACTTTAACGATAGGAGCTATCGCGAGATCGCCACCGAGCTCGCCATCAAGACCGGCGCCGCCGGCGTGCTGCTCCACCGCGCCAAGGCCCGACTGCGCGAACTGCTCGCGCCCGCCGACGCCGAGGAAACGAGGTTGCCCTATGGAACGTGAAGACGACATCCTGCAAAGAGCCATCGACCAGTACAGAAGCGAACCGCTTCCCGCGCAGCCCCCGCAAGAAGTGCTCGATGCCACCCTTGCGAAACTGCACGAGGCCGCCGGACACAACTCCGCGCCGCCAAAGCAGCAGGGCGTTCACACCATCGCCCTGACCGCGCGCTTCGCCGCCGCCGCCGCGATCCTCATCGTCGCCGGCTACGCCGTAGGACGCCTCTCGGCGCCCAAGCCCCCCGATCTCCAGCAGTTACAGCAAACCCTGGCCGCTTCCCTCGAACCCGCCGTTCGCGAAAAGATAACCACCGAACTCAATCAACACTGGCAATCGACTCTCGAAGCCGCTTACGTCGCCCTGCGCGAAGACCTCACCCAGCAATACCGCAACGACCTCGTGCAGGTCGCCGCCCAGACCCTCGCCGCCTCCAACGCCACCACCCAGAACCTGCTGCGCGACCTCCTCGAATCGATCAACGCCGCTGAAGTGCAGCAGCGCCAATGGTTTGCCGCGATGGCCGCCGAGATCGAAAAGCATCGCAGAAACAATACCGAAATCGCGACCGCGATGCTCAACCTCGCGGTCGCCACCGAAGACGAACTCGAACGCACCAAGAACATGGTCAGCACGCTCGCCGAGACGCGCAGCGCCGAGACCACAGACTAGAAAAGGAGTATCGAAATGAACCTCACGATGCCAATCCACCTGCTTGTCGTAGCCGTAACCGGCGTTCTTGCCGGCGCCGTCGGCGCCCAGACGTCGGCGGCGACTGCCACCGTTCAAGTCCCGCGGTCGGTGGGAACTTCCACCGTTCAGGTCGAGCCGACGATAACGGACTCCGTGTCCTACAGTTCCGCCGATTCCGCCATGAACAAGCTACGCGGCACCTTGGCGCTGACCGGGTTTGCTGGGCCCGACGCTTCGGCAGGCGTGTTCATTGTGCCCGCCGAGGAGATCACCAGCCAACAGCTTGCCGCCATCGCCGAAGACGTCAACGTCATGACGCGCATCTTCCAGAACAGACTCGCCCAGGCCAACCTGATGAACCCCCACAATCCGTTTCCACTCTTCGTCGGCGCCGGTTCCCGCCACTTCTTCGGAGGTGCCGATCGGCCCCGCAGCCTCTATCTTCAGGGCTACGGGGTCCTGTTCATGATGGAGGTCGATTTCCCCCTCGCCCCGGGACCCGAAACCCAAACCGAAGAGCCTGCTCCCACCGAGAGCGACGTCGATCCCGTCTGGGCCCAGGCCCGCGAAGAAATCTATCAGCCCCAGGCCCGTCGCAAGGGCGCTCCCGACCAGGCCAGACCCACCTACAGTGCCGAACGCGTCGAACTGCTCAAGACCACCCTCATCCACAGCCTCGTCCACGCCGCCAACATCCGCCACCTCGCCCCCGACGAGTCGATCGTGATCACCATAGCCGGCAGTGCCCTCGACACGGACACAATGGTCAACACCGTCCCCGTCCCCGGTACCAGTCAGATCGTCGTCAAGGGCAGGCACAACGAGTTGAAGATCATGGAGAAGTCCAAGCTCGCCGCCGGCGCCCCCGTCGTCCTCACGATCCGCGCCAAGGCCGCCGACATCAAAGCCCTCTCCCAGGGCCAACTGACCGACGACCAGTTCCGCCAGCGCGTCAAGGTCCTCTCCCACCCCGCCACCCTCGCACCCGTCTCGGCGCTGCCCCAGGATCTGCTTGGCACGTTCGAGACTGTCACCATCGCCGGAAACTGACGCGCCGCACTGTCCGATCACGCCCCCGCCTGCACCCGCACCCGGGGGCCTTCTCCTTGCCTTCACACACATCACGAACAGAACTGTCAGGCGGCGCATATAGCTTGCCACACATGACCTGTCATCCTGAGTTCGGCAGCAGCGGCGCCGCCATGGTGGGAAAGGACATCAACGCATCGAGTGAATTGCTCATGACGGTCATCTTATCGCCGCCCGACTTCTGCAAAAATGGACCGTAGGCCTGCTTTGGGAACCAAGAGCCTCGGTTCTTGGCTCTTCCTTCTCAAACCCAGCGACTTGGCTATAACCGACTCCTACCGTTCTCCAAGGTAATCGTGAAACCGATTTCCTTGAAGAATACAGGCCTACGGTCCATTTTGGCAGAAGTCCACCCACCCGCCATGCGCTATGGCCTCTTCGCTCGTCGCACCCATATTCTTAGGAGAAAAAGCCGAAGGATCTCCCTTCCACCGAAGACGGCCTCCTCGATCGCAGGGCACATTCTTCACTCCGCGCGCTATTCAGGACGACGAGGCGCAACTCCCGGATAACTCCTACACGTCCAGGTTCTGAACCTCCAGCGCGTGGTCCTGGATGAACTTCCGACGCTTCTCCACGTCGTCGCCCATCAGGATGCTGAACAGCCGGTCCGCCTCCCCCGCGTCGTCCAGCCGCACGCTCAGCAGCGTCCGCGTCGCCGGGTTCATCGTCGTATCCCACAACTGATCCGCGTTCATCTCGCCCAGACCCTTGAACCGTTTGATGTCGATCCCCTTGCCGCCGATCTGCCGGATCGCCGGGCAGACCCCACCCAGCGAGGCCACCTCGTGCCGATCGTCGCCGTGCCCGAGTTGAAACTTCGTCGGCAACGATTCGCCCGATTCCGTCTTCTCCTCGATCAAGAGAAAATCCTTCAGGTCCAGACCGAAATCGCTCTTCAGTCGCTCGCTGATCTGATTGATCCGGGCCACCTCATGCAGCTCTTCCGCCATCACGTGCGACTCTTCCGCCTCTTCATCCTCTTCCGCCGTCAGCCGCTTGCTCTCGCCGATCTCATCGAGCCGCTTCTCGTACTCCGCGGCCTCATGGTACACCTCCTCCCGCCCCTGATAGCGAATCACGAACCGCGGCAGCTTCTCGCCGTCGTAGTGTGCGTTCAGAAATTCCGTAAACGTAATCCCACGCCGCTCCAGCACGCCTACAATACGTTCCACATCCGCCAGCATGCGAACCAGCTCGCTCAACGCCTGGCCGCCGATCTCCCGTCTCTCGAATGGCTCGGCCGCAGGTCGTCCCCCGCTGCGCGGCGCCTGAACCGTCAGCCCTTCACGCACCGTCAGCGACGTGCCGTCCAGCCCACGCTCGATCATCCGCCGGCGCATCTCGTTCTCGCTCAGCACGTATTCCGATTTCTTCTTGCCCTTCGAACGCACCTCGTACAGCGGTGGCTGCGCGATATAAATCATCCGCCTGTCGAACAAGACCGGCATCTGCCGAAACAGGAACGTCAGCAGCAGCGTCCGAATGTGCGCGCCGTCCACGTCCGCGTCCGTCATCAGAATGATCTTGCCGTACCGACACTTCTCCACGTCGAATTCGTCCGTCCCGATCCCCGTCCCGAACGCGCTGATCATCGTCCGGATCTCTTCATGGCCCAGCATCTTCTCCAGCCGCGCCTTCTCCACGTTCAAAATCTTGCCCCGCAGCGGCAGGATCGCCTGAATCGTCCGGTCCCGCCCCCCCTTGGCCGAGCCGCCCGCCGAGTCGCCTTCCACCAGGAAGATCTCGGTCGTCGTCCGTTCCTTGCTCGCGCAGTCCCACAGCTTGCCCGGCAGATTCGCGCTGCCCAGCGCGCCCTTGCGCCGCGTCAGCTCCCGCGCCTTCCGTGCCGCTTCCCGCGCCGCCGCCGCCTGGATCGCCTTGTTGAGAATCCGCTTCGATTCGCTCGGGTGCTCCTCCAGATAGTGGGCCAACTGCTCGTTGATCGTCGTCTCCACGAAGCTGCCCACCTCCGGGTTCGTCAGACGCACCTTCGTCTGCGCCTCGAAGTGCGGATCCGCCAGCTTCACCGCCACCACCGCCGTCAGCCCCTCGCGAAGATCGTCCCCCGTCGTCCCCTGGCCTTCCTTGAGCAGGTTGTTGCTCCGCGCGTAGGCGTTCATCGTCCGCGTCAACGCCGTGCGGAACCCCGACAGGTGCGTGCCCCCGTCGATGTTGCGGATGTTGTTGGCGAAGACGAGCACGTTCTCGTTGTACCCGTCGTTGTATTGCAGCGCCACCTCGCAACTGAGCATCGCCTCGGTGTCTTCCTTCGCCATGTACACGATGTCGCTGTGCAGGACGTTCTTGCCCTCATTGAGGTGCTTGACGAACGCCTTGATCCCGTCGTCGAACTTGAACTCCTCCTTCTTCTTCGACCGATCGTCGCGGAACGTGATCTTGATCCCCGCGTTCAGATACGCCATCTCCCGGATGCGCTTCAACAGCGTATCGTAGTTGAATTCGATATCGCCGAAGATCTCCTCGTCGGGCTTGAACGTGATCTTCGTCCCGCGCTTCGACGTCTCCCCGATGACCTCGACCGGCCCGCGACGCACCCCGCGGTCGCACTCGAAATGGTAGTGCTTGCCGTCGCGATACACGTCCGCCTCCAGCCATTCGCTCAGCGCATTGACCACGCTGACGCCCACGCCGTGCAGACCGCCCGCCACCTTGTAGCTGTCGCTGTCGAACTTGCCCCCCGCGTGCAGCGTCGTCAGCACCACCTCCAACGCGCTGACCTTCACGTCCTTGTGCATCTCCACCGGAATCCCGCGCCCGTTGTCCTCCACCGAACACGTCCCGTCCGCCTGGATGCGAACCGTGATCTCATCACACATCCCCGCCAGCGCTTCGTCGATCGAGTTGTCCAGCACCTCGTACACCAGATGGTGCAGACCCCCCACCCCGCGATCGCCGATATACATGTCCGGACGCTTCCGGACCGCCTCGACCCCGCCTAAGACCTTGATGTTGCTGGCATCGTACTTATGTGCATCCATATCCTACCTCATTCAGAAACTGGGCAAGACCTTCTGCCCGGTGAAGTCCTGCGCACTGCCCACCCCCGCCGCACTGGCCTTAGCGTCCCCCGCGCGCCATCGCGACGGTCAGCCGCCGCAGTGAGGCCCCCGGACAGAGACGCTGCAATTCCGTTAGAAGCTCCGCCTTGCACAATTGGAGCTCGTACATGTAACTGGCTCCGTCCACCGCCACCTTGACGCAGCCGCCCGTGACACTCTCGATCCGGCAGTGCTTTCGCAACGCCGCCGGAAGCACGTTTTCCCACGCCTGCGTCACGGAGTCGCACCGCTCCGGCATCGGCGCCAGACGCTCGACGAAATCGCCGATCGCATCCGCCAGCTTGCATGGCTCCACCGCTCGGCTGCTTCCGTTCATGCGACCCTCCTGGTCTCTACTCGCGCGATCAACCCAGGTTGATCGGCATCAGAACGTACAGGAACTCGGCCCCGCTCTTGATCAACCCCGGACGGTCCGACTGCCCCAACTGCAGTTCAAACTCCGGCTCCCGAATCACCTTCAATACGTCCATCAGGAACACCGGATTGAAACCGATATCGATGGCCTCGCCGCCGTACTCGATCGGCATGCTCACCTCCGCCGCCCCCGCCTCCGGCGAACTGCCTGAAAACACCAGGCTCTCCGCCTTCACCGAAAGCTTGATCCCCTTCGACTCCTCGCTCGTCAGAAGCGACGCCCGACGAACCGCGCTCAACGCCGCCTCCGTCGAAAGCTTCAGCTTCTTGTCGTAGTCCGTCGGGATGATGTCTTCATACTTCGGGAAGTTCCCTTCCACCAGGTTCGAACTGATCACCACGTTCGCGCAGCGGATCAGGATCTGGTTGTCCACCAGCTTGATCCCCACCGCCTCGTCCTCCGCCGAACCGAGCTTTTCCAGCAGACCCATCGTCTTGGCGGGCACGATCATCTTGTGCTCCGCCTTGTCGTCCTTCGGCGCCTCGCTCAGGCCCACCCGGCACCGCGCCAAACGCCGCCCGTCCGTCGCCACCAGCAGCAGCTTCTTGCCCTTGACCTCCCACAGCACCCCGTTGATCGCGTACCGGCTGCTCTCTTTCGCCGTCGAAAAAAGGCACTGCTGAATACCCAACTGCAACT
Organism: uncultured Pirellulales bacterium; assembly: GCA_964612985.1. Lineage (GTDB taxonomy): Bacteria > Planctomycetota > Phycisphaerae > Sedimentisphaerales > Anaerobacaceae > Anaerobaca. The sequence continues at coordinate 6,200 of CAZTGH010000053.1, read as the reverse complement.
GCTCCAGCGTGATCGTCATGTCCACGTCGCCTTCATCCAGCGACGGAACCTTCGGGTACTGCTTCGGGTCCTGCCCATACACCGTAAACCGGCTGTCCGTCCCCCGAATCTCGCACGTCGTCTCCGTCGCATCCAGCACCAGCACGTCTTCCGTGCTGGCCCGCACGATGTCCGCCAGGTGATTGGCTTCCACCACCACCTCGCCCTCTCGGGCGATCTCCACCTCCGAAACGAGATAGTTCAGGCCAACCTCCAGGTTCGTCGCACAAACACGCACCTGCTTGCCGCTGGCCACGATACGAACGCACTTCAGTACAGGCTTCGGCGTCCGACTCGGAACCACGGATATCACCAGTCCGAGGGCCTCCGCCAGCGCGGCACGGTTGAAAGTGACTCTCATGGCAGACCTCTACGCTAAGGGTTCCTCACACGGCAATACACGCCGCCGAATCGTTCCAAAACAGCCCCACAGTTTACTCCACCCCCGCCCCCCCGACAACCTTATTTCCCCGAAAACCTCCCTCGGCTGCGGCCGGCAAACGGGGGCGGATTCGGGCTACGCCTTCTCATCGCCGCTCTGGGCCGTGGTCTGCCCCGTTTGTCATCTCCACCGCAGCAGCGCCCCTTTGCCATCCCAAGTTCGGCAGCGCCGAGGCCGACCTTGTCGGACAGAACCTGACCGCAACGAAGCCCCTTTTGTCATCCTGAGTTGACCAGCGGCGAGGGCGCGATGGTGGGACAGAACACCAATGCATCGCGTCAATTGCTCATGACGGTCATCGGTATCATCGCTGGACTTCTGCAAAAATGGACCGTAGGCCTGCTTTGGGAAGGAAGAGCCTCGTCTTGGCCTCTTCGCTCGTCGCCCCCATGTTCTTAGGAGCGAAGTGGAATCGAGGGATCTGGCCGCGACCACGTCAGTCGCCAGTTCTGCCTCTGGGCCCTTCGAGATGCCGACACAAGTGCCATCGTATGCCAACCGCACCCTGCCGTAGGGTAGGGGCGAGGCATGCCTCGCCCTGATCGGAAAAATGCTCACCCCAACCGCTTTTCGCCAAACCCGCGCAAACCCCGCCCACTATAGCTACTCCGGAACCGCCCGGACCGCACCGGTGACAGAAGGCCCGAGCGAAATCAGGATGTGAACGAGGGCCTCTCTTGATATAGTTATAAAGGAAATCTACTAGTAGTATTCGTCATATAGACGCGCACATTGTTAGTACTGAAACCAGGGGTTTTATAAGCCTTTGTCGCAGCAGGACATGCCTTCACCGTCGGTGATATTTCACGGTGGAAAAACTGTTACGTTTCCTGTGCCCACCCTTGACAAAACTCCCGTTTCTCAGTACGTAACAGGCTTGCTCGTTTCTTCTTAACAGGAACTATCGGAAGATCTAACCGTCGGCGTATGGTCTCCCTACGGCTTGCTGAGGTGCCCTGCAAGGCCGGCAGACGACACGACTCGACTTACGATTCGCGATGGCGGCGCCCCTCAATGTCGCTCGTCTGGACACCGCTCGGATCATAGGGTGCCGAGGCGCTCGCGAGAGAGACCGGAGGGGCCTCGATGAGAAACGCCGCACGGATCGAGTGGACACCAGGGCACACGACGATACGGATGGATAGAGATGCAGCGTAACGATAGCGCCGACGCCCGGCCTAATGTCCCCCGGGACGGTCTTTTTGTGGGAATCGACATCGGCAGCAGCGCCTTGCACTATATCGTGCTCGACGCCGACCGATCGGTCGTATATTCACCCCAACCCATCATGCACTTTGCCAACCCCCTTGGGGCTCTCGCCGAAGCGTGGCGCGACCTCCGAACCCGCTTCGATCGACGCACGATCTGCAGCACCGCCCTCACCGGCAGTGCCGCCGAGAGCTTCCCTGCCGTAATGCAGGGCGCCATATACGTTTATGACAGCGTCGCGATCCCAAAGGGTGCGGAAGTCATCGCCCCCAAGGCCCGCCACATCTTCCACATCGGCGCCAAGGATGCCTATTTCTTTGCCGTCGGCGCCACCGCCGGCCGCCAGGTCATTCGCGAATGGCGCACCGGTACCAAGTGTGGTGGCGGATCGGGCATGCTCGTCGAGAAGCAGTGCCGCCGTCTCTTCCAGGGCGATGTGCCCAGTCCCAAATTGGAAGACCCCAGCGGTTTCGCCGATGAAGCCGCCCGCGACGCGATCGTCGCCCGAAACCGCATGAAACTCCAGGGCCGCGTCGAGGAGATGTTCGCCCGCGCCGAAAACGAGGCCGCGACCTCTGCCGAGCCCAGCGAGTTCCTCGCCCGCTGTGGCGTCGTCGTCCAGTCCGACCTCATCCACAAGCAGAACGAAGGCGCCACCCGCGTCGACAACCTCGCCGGCCTCTTCCGCACCGTCGCCCGCAACTACATGATCGACGTCCTCGGCTCCAGCGAGTTCAGCGGCGCCGCCGACGCTGGCGCGGGGCACGCCATCAGCACCGGTGGGGTCTTCTCCAACGACCTCGTCCGAGAAAATCTCTCGCAGTTGCTCGCCACGCCCATCGCCCGCCCCGAACATCATCAAAATATCGCCGCCGCCGGCGCCGCCCTCAAGGCCATGGAAGAGGGCAACACCTTCGTCCTCGACCTCAGGCAGCTCGACAAAATCGCCGAGCACAGCCGACGCAAGAGGGCGTTCGCACCCCCGCTGAGTGAGAGCCTGCCCCGAGTCCGCGAAGAGAGCGAGCAACTCGCCGCCGAGATCCCCCCCGGAACCGAAGTCGTCCTCGGCATCGACGGAGGCAGCACCACCACCAAGGGCGCGCTCGTCGAGATCGCCACCGGCAAGCTCCTCGACAAGCTCTACATCAAGACCCACGGCAACCCCGAAGAATCCCTCAAGCGCGTCCTCAAGTACCTCGCGCGCCACAAGGACAACGTCGTCATCAAGGGCGTCGGCGCCACGGGATCGGCCCGCAAGCTCTACGAGAAGATCCTCATCAGCAAGAAGAAGGTCCAGCAGCTCAGCGAGCGGGGCACCCACCTCACCGATCGCGTCACCGACGAGATCACCTGTCACGCCCTCGGCGTCAAGCACTGCAATCCCGAGATCGACACGATCTTCGAGGTCGGCGGCCAGGACATGAAGTTCACCAGCTTCTCCCCCGACGGTACCGTCAAAGAAGCCAAAATGAACTACAGTTGCCAGGCCGGATCGGGCCAGACCCTCGAAAACATGGCCGACGTCATCAATCTCGACGTCGAAAGCACGCTCCAGGAATTCGCCCTCCGCGCCGAGCGCGTCCCCGTCATCGATTCGACCTGTGGCGTCTTCATGGAAATGGACGAGAACCGCCTGATCGCCGAAGGCTTCAGCCGCGACGAGATCGCCGCCGCCATCCTGCGCGGCACCGCCGCCAGCTACTACTACAAGTTCGTCGGCGGCGCCCAGCACGTAGGCCATAAGTGCTCCGCCCAGGGCGGACCCGCGCTCGGCACCGCCTTCCTCGCCGCCCTCGCCCAGGTCACCGAAGGCGTCGTCGAAGCCTACCCCCACCGCGAAATGTTCGGCGCCTGGGGCCAGGCCCTCGACATCATCAAAGGGATCCGCGAGTTCGAGGCCGCCGGAACACCCTGTGACACCGCCTTCCGCGGATGGGAAATCATCGACATGCCCTTCCGGAAACGCAAGCTCCCGTGCCGCGACCTCTTCGGCGACCGCTCCTGTGGCATGCGCGACTGCCAGCTCGAAGTCTTCCACATCGAAGACGACGAGATCATCACCGGCGGCTTCTGCCCGCTCGGCAATTCCGAAGCCGTCAAGAAGCCCAGGACCAACTATGTGGACCGCTATCACCGCATGTACGAGAAGCACTTCAAGAAACAAGGCTGCCTCCAGACCGAACTCGCCTCCGCCCAGCCCACCGGTCCCACCGTCGGCATCAAACGCAGCATGGCCACCCTGGGCGAAAAGGGGATCTGGAGCGCCGCGCTCTTCCGCCAGTTGGGCTTCTATCCCGTCGTCTCGCCCCGCAGCAACAGCGACATCGCCAAGATCGGCGTCGACAACTCGCGCACCGAGTTCTGCATCGCCCGCAAACTCGCCACCGGCCACGCCGCCGTCCTCAACGACGATCCCGCGATCGAGTACCTCTTCAACCCCAGCTTCATCGAGCTGCGAAAGCCCGAGAAGCCCGACCTGAAGTACTGCATCTACACCGAGTCCGAAGGCTACGTCCTCAACGATGTCCTCTCCCTCGATAAGCTAAAGCAGATCAACCCCGTCCTGCACTTCGGCGACCTGCCCCTGCTGGCCATGGAGATCCGCAAGGAGTTCGCCCGCGTCGGATTCTCCTTCACCGAAAAGCAGATCCGCGACGCCATCGCCGTCGCCGACGAAGCCGAAACGCAGTTCAAGAACGATCTCTACACCGAAGGCGACCGGTTCCTCCAGCGCGTCGAACGCGACGACGCCCCCGCCTACGTCGGCATTGGCCGCGACTACGTCCTGCTCGACCCCGAGGCCAGCTCCAACTCCGGCGCCATGTTCTCCCAGGTCCGTGGGCTCGACTACATCCCCCAGCAGTTCCTCGAACACAAATTCATGGACCTCGCCATCGACTCCTTCGTCGAAAACGAATTCTGGGTCCAGAGCGTCAAGATCCTCAAGGCCAACCTCTACGTCGCCAACCACAAGAACCTCTTCCCCATCCGCATGATCAACTTCGCCTGCGGACCGGACAGCCTCAAGATCTACCAGGAGGAGAAGATCCAGCAGGCCGCCGCCAAGCCCCTGCTCGTCCTCGTCACCGACGCCCAGACGAACAACGCCCCGTTCGTCACCCGCACCGAGGCCCACGAGCGCGTCGTCACCGAGAGCCGCCCGATCCCCGTCGACCTCCGGAAGCTCCAGGGCGATTCCACCAACAGCTACGACCGGCGCACTTGGCTGATCCCCTACATGGGCGACGCCAGCTTCATGGGCGCCGCCGGCCTCAACTATTTCGGCATCAGCAGCCAGGTCCTGCCCACCGACACCCCGCGAGGCTACGAAGTCGCCCGCAAGCACATCTACACCGAAGTCTGCTACCCCCTCAAGGGCGTCGTCGGTGACGCCATCGGCTTCCTCCAGGAGCAGATCGAAAAAACCAGCCGCCAGCACGTCGAAAACAACTACCTCGTCATGCTTCCCACCACCAGCGGACCCTGCCGCTTCGGGAAATACAGCGAGCTGCTCCAGGAATTCATGCGCCTCGAAGGCCTCGAAAAGGTCCCCGTCGTCGGGCCCTCCTCCGAGACTGACTACATCGACATCCCGCTGCCCTCGAGCCTGCGCCCCTCCGACCGCATGAAGATGCAGCAGATCCTGTTCAAGGGCATCAACGCTTCCGATCTGCTCGAAGACATCCTGCGCCGCTTCCGCCCCTACGTCGAAGACAAGGACGAAGCAGACGCCCTCAAGAAGACCCGCCTCGAAGCGGTCAGCGCCATCGTCGCCGACGGCGCCGACCTCGACGAACTCGTCCAATGGGGACACGAAACCGTCGCCCTGTTCCAGGCCCTCAAACTCCGCTACCACGAGCGATTCCCGCTGATCCTCTACATCGGCGAAATCTACATGCGCCAGCACGACCCCTACACCAATCAGGTCATCCGCCACCTCGAAGACAACCAGCTCGAGGCCGTCCGTGATCCGATCACCGACTGGCTGCTCTACGTCAACCAGATCAACGTCCGCAACAACAAGCGCGACGTCCGCCTGGGCCTGCGCTCGTTCGACCTCCGCCGCGCCTGGCGCTCCACTGGCCAGCTCGGCAAATCGATGCTCAAGTCACGCTATATGAACCACGTCGCCGAGAAGCTCGCCGAGCCCTTCCATGAGGTCCTCGCCGGCCGCCACGTCCTGCCGCACCCCATGGAGATCATCGAAAAGCTCGAGCGCGAGCACGAAGGCCATGGCAACATCGAAGGCGAGTCCCCCCTCAGCACCGGCATCGCCTATTACTTCATGCACGACCTCATCCAGCCGCATGGGGACGCCTGCATCTCCGGCATCTTCCACGTCGGACCCTTCACCTGCATGCAGGAGGGCGTCGCCACCGCCAAGATCGAAGCCATGATGAAGGAGTTCCGCAAGAAGAACCCCGACCTCGTCTTCCCCATCATCCACGCCTTCTTTGGCGATTCGCCCAACGCCAACCTCGCCGCCGAGATCGCCGTCTTCCGCGAGCAG
>CAZTGH010000052.1:0-19262 GCA_964612985.1 uncultured Pirellulales bacterium | reverse complement strand
CTGGACGATCCCCGCATTGTGGTGGATGCCAACGGCACGGCGTTGTTGACGTTCGTTCGGTTCGGAGGGGATGACCGTGTGCTCTGGACGCGCGGGTTTGTCGATATCGATGCGTGGTGTGCGTTCGCGCGGAACGATCCGAACCTGTCGGCCTTCAAGACGGAGCAGGCGGGCTGGGCGCTGAGTGTGGGCGACGAGGCGGTCTTCTGGCCCCTTCAGGCGCTGATGTACATCTGCCCGGACGTGCGCGACACCGTCGCGGCGATCGAGAGCCGGCCGGCGGTTTTCGACCGCTTCATGCGAAAGTGGAGGACGCCGCACATCGAGCTGACCACGGGGGAGAATCTGTGCCATCAGCCCTCGGGCACCGTCTATTGGAATCCGACGATCACGCGGGCGTACGGGGCGCCGGTGGCGTGGGATGCGTTTCCGCCGCTGGTGGGCCTGGCGCACGAGCTGGTCCATGCCTGGCAGCGCGTGGTCGAGGACCGGCAGATGTACGGCAGTTCCATGCAGGTGGAGGCCATGAAACGCGAGAACCTCGTGCGTTATGCGTTCTATCGCAAGGTCCCGGGCCATGAATGGCTGCGGCCCCGTCCGGGCAACAAAGGGTATATCCGCAACGGCACGTTCGTTGCGTATTTCGAGGATATGCAATGGTCCGAATGGTCCCCCGATTTCAATCCGATGCTCGACATCTTCGAGGAGGAGCAGTGAGGGCTTCGACCTTGCTGAAGATGATCTGCGTTGCGGCTTTGCTCGCTGCGCCGACGGTACATGGGGCCGAGTTTGCCGGCGGGACGGGCGAACCGGCCGATCCGTACCGGATTGCCACCATCGAGCAACTGGTCTCGATCGGCGACGATCCAAACTTACTCGACAAGTACTTCCTCCTGGTGAGCGACCTCGATCTCGATCCGAATCTGCCCGGTGGGCGGGTGTTCGATGGGGCGGTGGTGGCTCACGACGGGTTGCTCTACGCGTCGCCGTACGTGGCGTTTACCGGGCGTTTTTTTGGCGAAGGGCATACGGTTCGGAATCTGACGATCCGCACGGAAACGCTTCAGTATCTCGGGCTGTTCGGCTCGATCGGGTCGAGCGGGCGCGTTTACGATCTGAATGTGGAGAACGTCTCGATCGAAGGCCCGGGACGCGTCGGTGCGCTGGCAGGGTCCAATGAGGGCTCGATCATCAACTGCCGCGCCGGTGGTGAAATCCGGGCGGCGGACCAGAGTGAATGGGTCGGCGGTCTGGTGGGGACGAACGAAGGGGGCATCGGCGACTGCTTCGCGGACGTATCCGTGACGGCGGGCGACGGCAGCTTCCTCGTCGGCGGGCTCGTGGGCGTGCATCGCGGACGAATCGCCAACAGCGAGGCATCGGGCGAAGTGCGCGTCGGAGCCCGCAGTTTCAACGTTGGGGGGCTGGCGGGTGGATGCTTCGGCGGGGCCGTCGCCAACAGTCACGCCATGGGCGATATCACGGCTTCGGACGGCAGTTGGAGTCTGGGCGGGCTCGTGGGCAGGGCCGATTCCAATTCATCGGTTGTTTTGTGTCATGCCGATGGCAGTATTACGGGCGGCTCAGGCTGCCGTGATCTGGGTGGTCTGGTCGGACATCTGGAGTGCGAGGCGAGCCTCTGCTATGCGAATGGCGATATCACCGCCTCAGGGGCCAGTCACAGCCTGGGCGGTTTGGTCGGCTTGGTAGCCGGCGGCGTGGTCGCAGATGGTTACGCCAGCGGCGCCGTCACCGGCGGTGCGGGCGGCCGTGTTCTGGGCGGATTGATCGGGCAGGTTCGGACGTCCGCCGATATCAGGAACTGTTACGCCGTCGGTAAGCTCGTACGTGATGGCGCCAGCTATGATCGGGGTGGTCTGATTGGCGATATCGGGGGCGGCCAGCGGGTTCGCGTCACAGGATCGTTCTGGGATCGACAGACCAGCGGGGCTGGTGACAGTGCGGCCGGTGTGGGGCTGACCACGGCGCAGATGCAAGATGCCGAGACGTTTCGAGCAGCGCGATGGGACCTGGCCGGCGTTCGATCCGATGGGACGGCTGACCTCTGGCGTCTGCCTGCGGATGGCGGATATCCCCAACTGGCGGCCTTTGGCGATCCGAACGACCTGCACGCGCTGCAAGGCGCCGGCACATCGTATGAACCGTACGAAATCGCCACGGCGGAAGACCTCGGCGCGGTCCGGCGGTACAGCCGGTATGCGTGGTACAAGCTGACGGCCGATATCGATTTGGCGGGGATCACCTGGAGGGAGGCCCCGATTCCGGTGCTTCGCAGGTATTTCAACGGTAACGGCCATCGGATTGCGAACCTGACGATTGCAGGGGGCGCCCCTCGCGACGTGGGCCTGTTCGGTCGCATCGAAAGCGGGGCCTGGGTCTACGATCTGGGCCTGGAGGGCGTATCGATCTCGACCGATGGGGAGATCGCCAGCGTGGGCGGACTGGCGGGCGCCAACGCGGGGACCGTGGTCGGCTGCTACGTGACGGGGACGGTCGAGGCCGGAGCGGGCAGCCTGGCGGTCGGGGGCGTCGTCGGTTCGAACCGGCAGGGGATCGTCGCCGACAGCTACAGCACTGCGACGGTCTCGGCTTCCGATCACGAGACGCGGACCGGGGGATTGGTGGGCTTCCATTTCGCGGGGGTGGTTTCGGGCTGCTATGCGGCTGGTGCTCTCACGAATGCAGAGGAAGGCGCCCACATCCGTCCACTCGTGGGCAAGAGCCTGCAATTCTCGATGCTCGCCTCCAGCTACTTCCTGAGCCCCTCGGCGAACGGCGGCAGTGATGAATCCGGCACGCCTCTGACGGACGACCAGATGAAGCAGCAGACCAGCTTCGAAGGCTGGGACTTCGCCCGGACCTGGACGATCTGCCAGGGCCGGAGCTATCCTCATTTCCAATGGGAACAGTTCCCCTGTGACCCCTGATGCAGTCTTTTTGAGCCAAGAACGAAGACATACGCGCGGTGTGGTCGGAATTCGGTGGCAATTGTGTCGGGCGCATGAGCAGTGTCATTCCGACTGGAGTGCCATCCCTCCCTTGTCATTCCGACTGGAGCGAAGCGAAATGGAGAGCTTGTCCTGAGCGAAGTCGAACGGAAATCCGGCATCGAATGGGCTATTTCTGCGTTTCGTGGCGGTGTCCGGGATGCAGCCGTTCGTCAACGACTGGATGGGCCGGATGCAGGATGGGAGACTGGCTGCTTCGGGGCCAGATCCCTCGACTTCGCGTTGCTCCGCTCGGGATGACAAAAAAAGAGGGGGCTCCAGTTGAGATGAGAAGCGGAGAGTCGTCTGCTGCAATCGTTGCGATCCGGAGGCGTGGCTCAAATCTGACGCCGTGAGCCGGGCGCGCCCCAGGTGGGGAGCGGTTGGAGTTTATGCTTGCATGGGGGTGGACAAAATTGTAGGCTTTGGGCGGTGGTCTACAATTTTGTTGGGTGCTTTGTGCGGGAATCGCAAGTATGGCAGGGATGAAGACGAAATCGTCGGCGGAAGTCGAGCTGTTGAGCGATGTGGCGAAGGCGTTCGCCGAGTCGCTGGACCTGGAAGCGACGCTCAAGAGCATCCTGAAGTCGCTCGATACGTATCTGCGTCTGCGCCGGGGCACGATCACGCTGCTGGATTCGCAGACCGAGACGCTGACGATTCGGGTCGCTCACGGGCTCAGCGAGAAGTCCAAGAGCCTCGGCAGCTACAAGGTGGGCGAGGGGATTACCGGACGGGTCGTGCAGACCGGCGAGGAGATCGTGGTGCCCGATATTTCGCGGGACCCTCGGTTTCTCGGCAAGACGCAGGCGCGCGAGTCGGCCGATGGCCGACGGACGGCGTTCTTCTGCGTGCCGATCAAGCTGGACGGGCAAACGGTAGGGGCGCTGAGCGTGGACCGGCAGGCCCGGCGAGCCGATGATTTCGACGCCAACGTCCGCCTGCTCAACATCATCGCAACCATGATCGGTCAGGCGATCAAGCTCAACAAGCTGGTCGAGTCCGAACGCAAGCTGCTGAAGGACGAGAACGTTCGACTGCGGCGCGAACTCAAGAGCCGGTTCGACGTGCACAACATGGTCGGCACCAGCAACGCGATGCAGGAGGTGTACCGGCTCGTCGAGCAGGTGGCCGAGAGCACCGCCACCGTCCTGATCCGGGGCGAGAGCGGCACCGGCAAGGAACTGGTCGCCCATGCGGTGCACTACAACAGCCTCCGCAGCGAAAAGCCGTTCATCAAGGTCAACTGTACCGCCATGCCCGAGACGCTGCTCGAAAGCGAGCTGTTCGGACACGAGAAGGGGGCGTTTACCGGCGCCGTTGAGCGTAAGCTCGGGCGCTTCGAGCGGGCCAACGGCGGTACGATCTTTCTCGACGAGATCGGCGATTTTCCCCCCAGCCTCCAGGTCAAGCTGCTGCGCGTGATCCAGTTCCGCGAGTTCGAGCGGGTCGGCGGCGTCGAGACCATCAAGGCCAACGTCCGCATCATCGTCGCCACGCACAAGCACCTCGAAGAATTGATCCAGGAAGACCTCTTCCGCGAGGACCTCTACTATCGGATCAACGTGTTTCCGATTTACCTGCCGCCGTTGCGGGATCGCAAGGACGATATCATGCTGCTGGCGGACCATTTCCTCGAACGTTTTGCGGCCGAGAACGGCAAGCGGATCTCGCGCATCTCCACGCCCGCCATCGAGATGCTGACGCGATATCATTGGCCGGGCAACATCCGCGAGGTGGAGAACTGTATCGAGCGGGCGGTCCTGCTGTGCAGCGACGATGTGATTCGCAGCGAGCACCTGCCTCCGTCGCTCCAGATGATCGACCGCAGTCAGGTGGGTGCCAATCCCTCGCTGACCGAGATCATCGCCAACAAGGAGCGCGAACTGATCGTTGACGCGCTCAAGAAGGCCGGCGGCAGCCAGCGCAGCGCCGCCAGGGAACTGGGTGTCACCGAGCGGATACTCGGCTACAAGATCAAGAAGTACGGCATCCATGCCAAGTACCTGTAGTCGGGTGGACCACCGATGGCGGGAACGGACTGATCCAGGAGGCGGCGTCAGGTCTTTCGACGTTGCAGGCCGCGCTTGAGGACTCGTGCGGCGGTGCGCAGTTGAGCCAAGCCCGGTCGCGGGTCGGTGAAACGGAAGACGGATTCCTGGGCGTACAGGTAGGGCTTGAGGATCTGCCAGAAGGAGAGCCGCCACTGCGGTTTTCCGCGCCGCCAAAGAAGGCCTTCGATATCGCCGGGCAGGTCGATCCAGAATCGCCCGCCATCTCGCTGTTTGAACCTCCGCAGTTTCTGACCGGTCGAGAGCAGATACTGCTGGAGCGGCATGTTCGCTCCCTTGAGGGTCGTCCGGCTCACCGAAAAATCGAGTCGCGTATTGAGTTCGATGAAATACCAGAGCCCGTCATCCGCTCCGCGTTTGAACTCCATGGCGCCGGGTCCGGAGTATCCGGTGATCGCACAGAATCGCTCAACGTAATCGCGAAGCTCGGGGACCGACTCGGACTGGCTCACCGTCGTCGTTCCGAAATCAGCGGGACGCTGGCGGACTTTGTAGTGAGACGAGTATGCTGGAATGGTGTGGTCCCGGTCCGCGACGAAATACACGGTGAACTGGTCGTCGCTGCCGCCGGGGATGTACTCCTGTACGAAGTATTCCAGCCCCTCGTCCGTCATTCGCCGTACGCAGGCGCTGAGTTCCGAGAGGTTATGGGCTGTAACCGCCTTGCCGCCGAAGACTTCCGGGAACTTGTTAAGACTCTTGAGTTGCCTGCCCTCGAACTGAAAGCGCGCTACGAGGGGTTTGATGACGGCCGGAAAGCGGGACCATGCAGCCAGATCGTGATCGGTGGCGGGCGAGAAAAGGCTCTCGGGAACCTTTAGGCCGGCTCGGGCGGCCTCGCGACACATAGGTTTCTTATTGAAGAAGACGTCCAGGTTTGTCAGGGGGATGTAGGAAAACCGGAAATAGGGTCGCAGCCGGTCCTGGTACAGCGAGGCAATATAGGCATAGACGTCTTCGACCATGTACAACACCGGTTTGTCCTGTTGTTCGCGGCCGTAATCAATCAGCCAGGAGACAAACCGCTCGTGATTCTCGCACGGATTGGGAACGATGTATTTCTCTCGCACGAACCGGGACGTGAAGTTGGGGCAGTCGCTGGGAGACAGTGCCGTCACATGAACCCCAGCTCGACCCAGCGAGTAGATATGCCCGTAACCGGAGACGGTGCTGGCGGGATAGATGACCGCCTTCGATCTGACGTCTAACGTGCTCACGGTGGTCCCCGGAAGCTCAGCGGATCGTCGGACTTCGGTTCGTGATTTGGCGCCTGACCCGTACTCTCAGCACCATGCTGAGCGGTCGGCGCGTTGTCCATGCGTGCGACGGTCGCGCCACATCCACGACCATTGAATATCGTCCATATCCGCGTCAAAGATTAATATGGAACGCTGTAATCGGACCGCTGGACGCAGCGTGGGCGGGTCTGTCGGTGAACCACAGGCCATCGGAGGCAGACCGTTCCTGCCGATCGAACGGCACCTCGCCTGGTTATCGGAAGAACGGGTGGAGCGGCGGCCCTGTGAAGTCGCGGGCCGAATGCGCCGATAGACCAGGAAATTGGCGCCAAGAGGCCGGGAGTATTCGTATGCCGGTCTGGCTGAGATTCGGTATCGTCTCCGAAGGTCGGCCCAACTATGGTACGTGGAGATGCGCCGGCGTGCGCTTCGCCCAGAGAGAGCGTATGAAACGCAAATCAGCATCCAATTCACCGACTGCGCCCACGAATGGGGCATTCCTGGTTTTCGGGGCCCCCGCGATAGAAGAGGCGGAGATTGAAGAGGTGGTCGCCTGTCTGCGGAGCGGGTGGCTGGGGACCGGGCCCAAAGTGGCCCAGTTCGAAGAGGACTTCCGACGCTACAAGGGTTCGCGGTATGCGGTGGCGGTCAACAGTTGCACGGCGGCCCTGCACCTGAGCATGCTGGCGGCGGGATTGCAGCCAGGCGACGAGGTCATTACGACCCCTCTGACGTTCTGCGCCACCGTCAACGCGATCGTACACGCGGGCCTCAAACCCGTTCTGGCCGACGTCGATCCGGTCACGATGAATATCGATCCGGAACAAGTCACCCGGCGGATTACCGAACGAACCAAGGCCATCGTGCCCGTTCATTTTGCCGGACGACCCTGTGCGATGGACGCTCTGATGGAGATCGCGCGGCGACACGACCTCAGGGTGATCGAAGACTGCGCCCATGCCATTGAGACAGAGTTCGAAGGACGCGGCGCCGGAACGTTCGGGAACTTCGGATGTTTCAGTTTCTACGCGACCAAGAACGTGGTCACCGGAGAAGGCGGCATGGTGATTACCGACGACGAGCAAGGCGCCGCCAAGATCAAGAGGCTGGCTCTCCACGGGATGACGCAGGACGCCTGGAGGCGATTCGGCGATGAGGGCTACAAACACTATCACGTCGTCGAGTGCGGTTTCAAGTACAACATGACGGATATTCAGGCCGCCCTCGGCATTCACCAACTGCGTCGCGTGGAGGCGTGTGCGAAGCGTCGTGAGGCGATCTGGGATCGCTACAACGCGGCGTTCTCGACATTGCCATTGACCCTGCCGGCGCCGATAGCACCGCAGACTCGACACGCACGCCACCTCTACACTATACTTCTGGATGAACGCCGTTGCGGCATCCGTCGGGATGCGTTCCTGGATGCGATGACCGTGAGAAACATCGGGCTCGGCGTACATTATCTGAGCCTGCCGGAGCACCTGTTTTACCGTCAGGAATTCGGCTGGCGCCTGGAGGACTACCCGCATGCGACGCGGATCGGGCGGCAGACCGTGAGCCTGCCTCTTTCGGCCAGGCTGACGGACCACGACGTCGAGAGGGTCATTCAGGCGGTCGTCGAGGTGCTTGGCAAGTAGAACCACGCCCATGCCGGCTGCGACGGAATGGCCCGGAAGCGTTGAAAAGGGCGCTGATGGACAACCTGGTGGTCATCCACAATGTCGTGAGCTGGATCCACTTGACGGAGAACTGGCTCTATACGCAGGTGAAATATCTGCCTGAGCACGTGCAGAGTCACATCGTCTGCAAAGGCACAGCCAACCTCGACGTCTTCGGGGTGCCCCACATGCATTGTTGGAGCCAGCAGAAGATCGGAGCACAAGTGCGGACGGCCCTGCGCGGGCTGTTGGTGCTGCGGATGCAGTTTCGCCGGCAGAGCGCGCTTCTGCTGGAGGTGGCCCGAGGTCACGGGGCTTGCCTGGTTCACTCTCATTTCGGTTACACCGGCTGGCGCTATGCGCCGGCCGTGCAGCGAGCCGGGCTCCCGCATGTCGTGACCTTCTACGGCGTCGATGTGAATCGTCTGCCCCAGGAAGACCCGAGGTGGGTGCAGCGCTACCACGATCTTTTCGAGCAGGTCGATCGCGTCTTGTGCGAGGGACCGCACATGGGCAAGCTGATCGCGAACCTGGGCTGTCCAAAGGACAAGATCCGCGTGCATCATTTGGGCATCCGCACCGAGACGATTCCCTTCCGCCCTCGGGCTCGACGAGCGGACCAACCGCTGGGCGTGCTGATCGCCTCTTCCTTTCGCGAGAAGAAAGGCATTCCCCTCGCTCTGGAGGTGTTGGGACAGATCAAAGACGTTGTGCCCCTGGAGATTACGATCATCGGCGACGCCGGCTCGAGCGAGGAGGGACAGCAGGAGAAGCAGCGTATCCTGGCGGCGATCGACCGGCATAGCCTGGGACCGAGGGTGAGATTCCTGGGATATCAGCCCCACGGTGTCATGATGGCAGAGGCCTACCGGCATCACGTATTCTTGTGCCCTAGCTTCACCACGTCGAACGGGGACTGCGAGGGAGGGGCCCCGATCGGCATGATCGAAATGGCGGCTTCGGGCATGCCCGTGGTCAGCACGAAGCACTGCGATATCCCCGAAGTCTTTGGCCCCGATGGCGGCGCCTTGCTGGCCGACGAGCACGACGTGCAAGGCCTTGCCGAGCGTCTCGTCCGGCTGGCGGAGAACCCCGACGCATGGGACCAGATCACCACCGCGGCCAGGAGACGGATCGAGCAGCAATACGACGCGGAGAAACAGGGAATCGCGCTGGCCGGGATCTACCGCGACGTCGTGCGCGGATAATTTGCCGGGCGCATCCGCGATCCGGCACGCGGTGCTGTTCTGTGTTCAGGGCGGGGGGATTCTTGAAGAATTTTCGATTTCCCGGTTAGAAATCGGTGCGACGGGCGTCTATCTCCATGAGGGGATCGTCAGATCTCCAGTATGAGCTACACCGCTTTTGCATGGAGCACCGCAATGAAACGGAACGGCTGTCTGACCTCCGACGGATGCGACGTCCGTGCGGTTCAAGTGGACCGGCCGGCCTGCGATGGGCTGGCGATCGATCCTGAGAACCTCTTTGCGTGGAGCGCCCGGGCCCGACGGGAGACCGAGTACTTCCTCAACGGGCACATTCGCGACGCCACCAAAGGCTGGCCACCGCTGTCGGTGCCACGTCGGATCGTCGCTTGAGTGCGGCTCGCAGGCTTGTGTTGGGGACTATTTGCCGGGAATATTCTCTTTGACGATTCGCGCAGGGATGCCGACGACTTGCACGTGATCGCCAACATCCCGCACGACCACGGCGCCCGATCCGACCACCGAGTGGGAGCCGATGGAGAGATGGTCGATGACGATCGCTCCCATACCCACGTAAGTCGCTTCTCCGATCGAGCAGGCGCCGGCAATATTGGCGCCGGGTTGAATGGAACAGAACGATCCGATGGCGGTATGGTGTCCGATCAGGACCCCACGGTTGACGATCACGTGGGCCCCCAGGCGACTGTGCGATGCGATCACGCAGCCGGGGCCGACGATGACGCCTTCGGCGATCTCCGTCTGCGGCGAGACGACGGCGCTCGGGTGGATCAGCGTGGCAAAGCGCATTCCCCTCTGGGCTGCCTGCTGAACGAACCGGCTGCGAAACGTCGTGGACAGTGCGCAGACCGCGCGATGGCTGTTCGCCAGCGGAGCGATCTCGTCGATCCAGTAGACGGGCAACCCTCGAAGTGGTCGGTCGCAGCGTCGCCGTTCCATGTTCTCGACGAAGCCGGCCACACGGACGCCCGCGACGGTCGCCGCCAGGTCGGCCACCTCCTCGGCAAACGTACCAGTCCCGAGAATCAGCAGTGCAAACGCCTCTTCGGTCATGTCACGAGGCCTCCGCTGCCGCCGAATGCTCCTGATCGGTCGATCGCTGCTGCCGCGCCGGGGCACCGGCGGTCGACGGGCCTTTGCGCAAGAACCGTCGGATGGCGGATATGACGACCTCCACCTGCGTGTCGCTCATCTCGCAGAACAGCGGCAGCGTGAGCATTTCGTCGTAGAGCCGCTCGGCAATCGGAAGCGACGTGCGCGACTCGGCGAAGAGCCGATGGAGGTGCGTGGGGATGTAATGGACGCCGGAGGCGATGTCACGATCTCGCAGGTAGAGCATCAGATGGTCGCGACGAGCGTCCAGGACGCGAACCACATAGAAGAAAGGACACGTGCGTTCGAGATGCTGCCGGCGCAGGGCCAAGCCGGCGACGTCGGCAAACGCGTCGTCATAACGCCGGGCGATCTGCTGTCGGCGTCGCTGAAAAACGTCGAAACGCTTGAGTTGTGCGAGGCCGATGGCGGCGTTGATGTCGCTCATGTGGTAGCGGTAGCCCGGCCCCGTGACATCGTAGAACCAAGGGCGAGACGAGTCTCTTCGCGACCAGGTGTCCCTGTCGATGCCGAGAGCGCGGAGACCTGCGACCTTCCGAGCCAGATCGGAGTCGTCCGTTGCGATGGCGCCGCCTTCGCCGCAGGTGATGTTCTTGACTGGATCGAAGCTGAAACAGGTCGGGTGGCTCAGCGTTCCGACTCGCCTGCCTTCGTAGGTCGATCCAAAGGCATGGGCCGCGTCCTCCACGATCCGGAGATTCGCATCGGTCGCCAGCCTCGAGACAGCTTCCATATCACAGACGGTGCCTCCGTAGTGCACGGGAACGATCGCCTTCGTACGAGGCGTGATTCTGCTGGCCGCGTCACGGACGTCCAGGTTGAAGGTTCGCTCGTCCACGTCGCAGAAGACGGGCGTTGCCCCGGCCATGCGCACGGCCTGAGCGGTGGCGATGAATGTTATTGCCGGCACGATGACCTCGTCGCCCGGCTGAAGACCGAGAACTGCCAGAGCCAGGTGCAGGGCCGCCGTACCCGAGCTGACGGCAACCACATGCCGGGCGCCCAGAAACTGTTCCAGTTGTTCTTCAAACGCCCGGCAAACGGGGCCCATACCGAGCCAGCGGCTCTCGAACACGCGTTGGACGGCCGCCAGTTCTTCGGCCCCGAGAGACGGACGCTGGATGGGCAGGCTCATACGACGACTCCCGATCGAGCTTCGAAGTGTTCCCGGCTGCGCCGGAGCACTCGCGCGAGGACCCCGTGCCAGGCCAGATCAGAGGTAACATACCGGCGGGCCGACTCGGCCATTTGCTTTCGTTCGGGTTCGTGGCCCAAGTAGTATTGAATGGTGTCTGCGAAGGCATCCAGGGGGACGCGGACGAAATGGTCCTCGCGGAATGGAAACGGATCCGCCGGCCAATTGGAGATCACCATCGCGCCACAGGTCATGCTGATCAGCAGGCGCAGAATGGGCATTTCCCACGTGTTCTGCACGATGTCGAGGGCGATCCGCGTCCGGCTCAGCAGTCGGCTGCGGTCACGGCCGTAGCAATTCCGATCGACCACCATCAGCCTGATCCCCTCGTCTCGCAGCCGGCGGACGAGACGTTTGACCGGACGCTGACGAGAGGTTCTCTTGACGCGCCCGAGGAACAATACGTCGATGTCCCGCTCGATGCCGAGATCCTCTGCCCACGCGGGGTGATAGCCCAGCGGGGCATATTCGCAGCGAATCCCCATCCGGGCAAGAACGTCGCATCGAGGCAGGGTGCTGGCTGCCACGAGATCGCACCAATCGTGCGAGTGCCAGTTCCTGAGCCAGAGATCGTGCTGTATGGCATGATACCAGTGCCGCGGATGGATGTGCGCCCACGCTCGCTCGGTGTTCCAGCCCGCCAGCGTCTTGACTCTGGCACTCAGCGCCGAGCGTGCCGCATCGCGAATGAGATTGTGTCCCGGAATGTACCGCACCAGGGTGGAGAAGGGCTTGGGCAACAGGTTCCAGTCGCAGTGGGCCAGTATCCGGCTCGTCGGCAACGCGCAGGACGGCAGCACGGCCGGGGGCAACGGCTCGATATGCCATAGAATCGTTGCCGGGCGGCTCGTCCGATGCGCCGCCAGCCGCTGAGCCGAGCGGGTGAAAGCGGAGCACTTGCCGAACAGGATCAGGGTGTCGGCGTCCAGGATGGACGGATCGCCGTCGCGGACCAGGCGCGCTTGTCCTCCCGACTCCTGTACGATGCTCGTCAGGATCGCGGCCGGTTCCTGGTATTCGGTTCCCCGGGCCGGCAAGGCAATGCAGATACGTTTCTGGATGTCGGTGGCGGCGAGTTTCACGGGATCGAACGTTTCCAAAATGTGCGGGCGATCATTTGTGTACGGTTGTGGCATCCGTCTGCGGCTCGGCCGTGCGCCGTTGCCCATATTGGCCATCGCCCGGCTCCAGGCCGAGCAGACGCCGCATCTTCGCCGAGGTCATCAGCGGTCGCTCGTTCGCTTCGGCAACCAGGTGAATCCGACGCAAGAGATCCGCATTGCTGGCCAGGCGGGTCCGAGTGCGATCGTAATAGATGTTGTCTTCGAGACCGACGCGGACGCCGCCGCCCATCGCGATGGCGAGCGAATTCATGGGCAGTTGATGGTCGCCGATGCCGGCCAGCGACCAGTAGGTGTCGGCGGGCAGGTCTCGGACCATGATTCCGGCATGGAGCAGATCGGCCTGGGCGCACGCTATGTTGCCCAGCAGGAGATTGAAGTAAAACGGAGGCGCGATCAGTTCCTTCTTATGAAGATAACGAGCGTAGTTGATCATGCCGGCATCGAAGGCCTCCAATTCCGGGACGATTCCGCGATCCTTCATCCGCGCGGCCAGCGCCATGATCGTGTCCGGGGCATTGACAGTCGCCACTCTGTTGAAGTTGAGCGAGCTGAGCGTCAGGCTCCCCATGTCCGGCTTGACGTGGCCGTCCAGGTCGAGGACTTCGCTTCGCTGCTCCACCGTCTTGAAGTTGCGGCCGCTGAGCGAGACGCAGATGATCAGATCGGCGGCAAACGACCGGATCGCCGAAATGAGCTTCTCGTAAACCTCCGCCTTGTACGTCGGTTCGCCCGTGGCCTCGTCCCGCGCGTGCAGATGCACCATCGTGATGCCGATCTCGACGGCATGTTGTACGTCTTCGACGATCTCCGGAACGGAGACCGGTACATGAGGCGTCATCGCCTTGGTCGGGATCATTCCCGTCGGGGCGAAATTGACAATCAGATCCATCGATTCATTCCCTGCAGATCAAATGGCGGTGCGTTGCACCGGCCAGTCGGTGTTCCCACCCGGGGGTCCTGCTTGGCTTGTATGTGACAGCGCTGCCATGCCTTTCCAAGCGGCATCCTATCCGATCGGCGGCCCAATGTACACTGTCTAAATCGATGGGAGAGAGGCTCCAGAGAAATGGTTGCCAAAAGAAGGCAAGAAAACCTTCGTTTGCCCATCCACCCACAGAGGAAAACAGCGGAGGGCAGGGGACTTGGAGTCGCCCTGCCCTCGGTGTGATCTTCGCTGGATTGCGGCACAGGCCGGTGACCTGCGCCCGCTGGGTCTTAGAACGACGTATAGATCGGTCCCGGTCGGCCGACGAGGCCGGCCACTTCGGCCGGACTCAGGGCGCGATTGTAGATCCGGACCTCGTCGATCCTGCCGTTCATGTACTCGGTTCCGGAGGCGTTGCCGATGCGTAGTTCCTGATCCGGCTTCATCAACAGCGGGGTGCCGCTGAACGTCACCGTCGCTGAGAGCACGCCGTCCAGGTAGAGATCGGCGGTGCCAGCGGCGTCGTCGATCGCGTAGGCGATGTGGTGCCAGTCGCCGATGCTCACGACGCCCCCATGAGCGGCGTCGATGTCGACGCTGGTATTGAGCCAGGCGCTGCCGTCGCCGATGTCACCGTGTACGCGGGCCGCCTCGACCTTGAGGTCGAACGTGTTGTCGCTGTTGAAACGCGTCCCCAGGATCGCCCGGAGGTCGTCCAGATCGTTGACGTTGATCCAGGCGGCGACGGTGAACGAGTTCAGTGCAAAATCCTCGGAGTAGGGCACGGAGATGTACTGCGGGACAGTCGCGTTGCTGGCCAAGTCGATGGCCTGGCCCTGGTAGCCTTCCAGGAAGTCGGGCGTCCCGGAAATGGTCCCGTCGTGATTGCCCGCGGCGTCGGTAGCATCGCCATCGAGAGGATAGTAGGCGACGAGGCTCGCCTCGTCCGGCTGGACGGACTCGACTGTTTCGCCGGCATAGGACCAGAGGCGGAGGTCGTCGATGAAGAGCGTTCCTGCGGCGCCGGCGCCGTCGACGCCGATCGCCACCGTGCTGACGTTCTGCACGTTCAGTGCGGTCAGGTCGATCGTCCACGGAATCCAGGCGGCGATCTTCAGGTCTTCGGCCGAGCCGCCGTACAGGACCTTGGTGCCGTTGACCTTGATATAGAGCTGGCCGGTGGTGTTGGCGGGGTCGCCCATGAAGTGCAGCGACAGGCTCTGGATGCCATGCTGCGACCAGTCCTGCGATTCATCGAACTGGCGCTCGGTCTCGGAGAGGGAGAAATCGCCCGCGTTGTCGTACGCAAAAGGCATGGATTCGTCGCCGCTGTGGGCCAGCGTGGTCTCGGTGAAGGGCGCGTTGAAGTAGCCGACCGTCGAGCCACCGAGCGACTCGTCGATCCAGCCGTCGATCCAGGTTTCATAGATCACGTTCTCGTTGTCGTCGTAGGTCTCGAAGTCTTCCACGACGACGGACTCGGCCACGGAGAAAGTCCAGACCTCGCTGGCCCAGAGGGCGGGCTCCTCGGCGTCGTTGACTTCCTCGACCTTCCAGTAGTACGTCTGACCCAGTTCGAGGGCGGCATCATAGCCTGGCTCGGCAACCGTGATCGCGGACGTGGTCCCATCGATCACCGCCTGTTCGTCGGTGTCCAGATAGATGTTGTGCTGCGCTGCCTCGCGACCTGGCCGCCAACTCAGGGAAATCTCCGGGGCGAGATCGGCGGCGCCGGAAACCGGTTGAGGCTGGCGCGCGAACGTGGGAACGTAGGTGAACTGGACTTCGCTGAGGCCGTACTTGGCCGAAGCCATTGCGCCCCAGCCGCTGTTGACGGTCAGGCGAACGTACTTGGCCGCTATACCTCCAAGGTCCACCTCGCTCGTCATGGCCTGGGCACTGTTGCCGGTGGCCTGGTGGAGGACCACATCGGCCAGAACCGCCCATTCGGCGCCATCGACGGAATATTCGATGGTGGCGTCTTTGACGCCGAAGCCGAGGATCGCTTCGAATTGCGAGTTGTAGTTCCAGACGCGCATTGCGTCGAGTCTCAGAACGCGATCGAACTCAAATTGAATCCAGAGCGGCGTATCCCCGTCGGGCGCCGCCAGCCACATGTCGGACGGTACGCTCGAGTGCTGACCGTCGGCGTCCAGGCCCGATCCGTTGACCGTGTTCTCCGGACCGGCCCCGCCATCGGAAATGCCACTGGTCGTGGCGATCACGTTCTCGGCGACATACGAATACGGCTCGACGGTGAAGTTCCAGACCTTGCCGGTGAAGACCGTGTTGTCCGGGGCGCCGTTGACCTCGTCCACACGCCAGTAATAGCTCTGGCCCAGCTCGAGTCGGCCTGGATCGTAGCTGGCGTCGGTCTGACCCTGGCTGACGAGCACCCCGAGAGGATTGGCGGCGGTGGCGGCGCTGACGTCGTCGAACGACGTTCCGAGGTAGATGTCATGCGCGGCGGCCGACTGGCCCGCCTTCCAACGCAGCAGCGTGTCACGGGAAACGTCGACCGCGCCGTCGGCCGGATCCGGCGCCGTCGCCAGGTTGGTCTCCAGCATTTCGTTGGTGACGCCGTAGAAGTGAACACCGTTGTTGTTGTCGTTGGTGAGGAACTGAAACGTCACGTCGGTGTCGTCGGCGGTGAAGGTATAGTCGAGATAATGGGCGCCGGCGGCGTCCCATTCGAAGTCGATGGGCTCGCTGAAGACGCCGTCACTTTCGCCGTCGGCCTGGACGGTGATCGTGCGCTCCGTGTTGACGCCTCCCCAGGGGCGATAATAGAAACGGGTGGAATAGGTCGTTCCCGGGACCAGGTCGGAGAGGGTCAGTTCAACACCGGCGCCGATGGTGGTGGAGCCGGAGTGATAGATCATGTCCCGAAGCATCTCGGCTGAGTCGCCATCCGCGTAGGGGCTCGGGTCATTGCCGGCATGGACGGCAACCGAAATGGTGGCGCGCGTGTCGGTGATGGTGTAGCCGTAGCCCTGACGGCTGGTGTTGGTGTAAACCGATGTGATGTTGGCGGTCGGTCCTTGCTCGAGGGCCACTCCGTTGATCGTGACCGGCGCGTTGGAGCCGAAGTCGAACGCGTGCGTGTACGTCTTGGTGCTGTCGATACCGATCGCGGCGTCGGTGCCGCTGGCCGGCAACTCCACGAGGGTGAACGTCGCGCCGCCGGCGGCAACGCTCAAGGCCAGCAGGGACAATAGAGAAACGATAAATCGAGTACCCATCCTTCCAGTCCTCCTACTTGCATGCTTCGTGATGATTTCGGTCGATACGCTCGGGGGGCGAATGGTGGCGGCTGGTCCTTTCTCCTTGCGCCGTGATCACGATCGGTGTCACTGTGCACCGGGTCTTCGCGGTACCCCACTCCACATCGTGGATACTCATATAGTAGTGTTCCGGAGGGGATTCTGCAAAGAGAACCGTTGGCTGTTTCCATTCGGTGGGGGCATCAGGGGAAGGGCCGTCCGGTCTGCTGAACCGCAATCGGGTCACGATGTGGAGTATCGCAGGCCTGATGGTCATACAAAATTGTAGCCATATACTGATATGTCTACAATTTTGTTGCGCACACATGGGCTGCCCGAGCGGGAGGCTATGGTGGTATATTCCTGTGTTACAAGGGTTTATGGGTTGTTTGGGTTTGTTTTCGTTTGCTGGCACGCAGCTTGCAATAGCCATGTCCAGCCTCATCGGTAGTCCATGGATCGATGCGTGATGGCAAAGGTGACGTCAAGTGATGGCAACGGCAACCAGAAGTAGGAGAGAAAACGAAATGAGCAAGTCCAAGGCAGCGTGGTGTGTGGCGGCAGTCGTTCTGGGATTCAGTACGGTTGGTCTCGCCGAGGGTGATGTGAGCGTCGGAGTGGGGGCCGATTTCATGAGCAAGTACGTCTGGCGAGGCCAGAACCTGGTGGACGACTGGGTCGCCCAGCCCAGTGTCAGTGTCGGCTACAAGGGGCTGACCGGTTCGGTCTGGGGCAACTCGGACATCACCGGGGAGACCGTGGACGACTGGGAGTTCACGGAACTCGACTACACGATCGACTACTCCGCGACCGTGCCGGGCGTGGAGGTGCTGGGCTTCTCGGTCGGGGCGATCTATTACGACTTCCCGAACTCCGATCTGCCGGGCACGACGGAACTGTACTGGGGGTTCAGTCTCGATGTCCCCGCCAGCCCGTCGATCACCGTCTACCACGACGTGGATGAGGCCGACGGCATGTATGTCTCGCTGGGGGTCGGCCACAGCCTCGAGATGCCGGAAGATCTTCCGGTAGGAGTCGATTTGGGGGCCAGTCTGGGCTGGGGGAACAAGAAGTACAACGAATTTTACTGGGGCACCGACGGGTCGGAATTGAACGACCTGGTGCTGTCAGTGGGATTTCCGTTCGAAGTGGCCGGGGTGAGTGTGACGCCGAGCGTCAGCTATATCGCGCTTCTCGGCAGTGATGTCAAGGATTCGGATGCCTACGACACGGACGACGACATCGTCGTGGTGGGAATCGGCCTTTCGAAAGAGTTTTAGGCCGCCGTGCGGAAAGGATATAGAGGTGAAGATCATGCGATTGGGCGTAGTGTTGCTGGCGTTATTCCTACTGGCTGTACCGATCAGCGCCGGGGCGGCGGAAGAAGCAACCGCTTCGGCTGTGGATATCGCCAAGGAGGAGTTGCAGACGAATATCAACATCGTGTGGACTTGTATTGCCGCGTTTCTGGTGTTCTTCATGCAGGCCGGCTTTGCGATGGTCGAGACGGGGTTCACGCGGGCCAAGAACGCGGTCAACATCCTGATGAAGAACCTGATGGACTTCTCGGTCGGATCGATCGCGTTCTTCCTGGTCGGGTTCGGCCTGATGTTCGGTAAGACCAACGGATTCTTCGGCACGACCTTGTTCGGGCTCAGCGGCGTCGAGCCGGGGGCGGATTGGAACTGGACCTTCCTGATCTTCCAGACGGTCTTTGCCGCGACCGCGGCGACGATCGTCTCGGGGGCCATGGCGGAACGGACCAAGTTCACCGGCTATCTGGTCTACAGCGTGTTCATCACACTGCTGATCTACCCGATCTTCGGGTCGTGGGCGTGGGGCGGTCTGTTGGATGGCGGCGGCTGGCTCGAAGGCAAGGGCTTCCTGGACTTTGCCGGTTCGACCGTGGTTCACTCGATCGGCGGATGGCTGGCGCTGGCGGGGGCGATCGTGCTGGGACCGCGCGTGGGCAAGTACGGCCCTGACGGCAAACCGAAAGCGATCCTGGGGCACAACCTGCCTATGGCGGCGTTGGGTGTGTTCATCCTCTGGTTCGGCTGGTTCGGATTCAACCCGGGCAGCACCACCACGGGCGAAGGCTCGATTGGGTACATCGCGGTGACGACGAATCTGTCGGCGGCAGCCGGGGCGATCGTGGCGATGCTTACCGCGTGGGTCCTGCTCAAGAAGCCCGATGCGTCCATGGCGCTCAACGGGGCGCTGGCGGGTCTGGTGGCGATCACGGCGCCGTGTGACGGGGTCTCGCCGGTCGCGGCGATCCTCATCGGCGGTGTCGGCGGTGTGCTGGTCGTGCTGAGCGTACTGTTTATCGATCATGTGCTGAAGGTGGATGATCCCGTCGGCGCCGTCAGCGTTCACGGTGTCTGCGGCGCCTGGGGTACGCTGTCGGTGGGCCTGTTCAACATGGAGTCGGGCCTGTTCT
>CAZTGH010000051.1:0-19281 GCA_964612985.1 uncultured Pirellulales bacterium | reverse complement strand
TTGATAGCTGGTTCTATAAATTCTTTCTATGAGTTTGGCGCCATCGCTGATCTGGCTGGTGGGACATCGTCCGCCTGTGGATCGATTGCGCCCTGTCGCACGGTTGCTCGCAGGGCTTCCGGGGTAGGATAATCAGGCGACCACGTTCGCAGGTTCGGGTAGTCCTTCTCGTAGGCAGCCAGCGATTCAAAGATGTGCTTGACCCGGCCTGCCTGCGGGGGCGAACTGACCAGTCCTTCGGTATCAAAGCGATCCGCGTAGACGAGATAATGGACCATGGACTGAAAATCGTCCGGGTCGCTGCCCCCGATGTCCGTGGAGACGATCACACGGGGCTTGGCGCCCGCATCCGGTTCGATCCGTGCGGGGTCCAGGACAACATGTTTGATCGATTGCCGCAGATAGGTATACGTGATGTGCACTTTGTCATCTGCGGTCTGCACGACGGCCGGGTATGAATAGCCATATCTGACCTCGGCACGCTCCAGCGTGAGTATGGGCCTCCAGTGCAGACCGTCGTTGGAAATCGCGACATTGAGCATATTCCGTCCACGGGGAAAAGAGCCTCCCCGTACGGTGTGGTTGTACACCAGAAGTTGACGACCATCTCGGAGCGTAACCGCATCTGTGCCGGCGTCGGGGTTGGGAAGTTCCGTGACTGCGATTTCGCTCCAGGTTTTGCCGCCATCATCGGACCAACTCTGTGTGATGACATTTCGGCTCCGGCAAAGCACCTGCATCTTGCCGCCGGCATAGGTGAGAATGCTGGGCTGAAGACCGCCCAGTTGCTCGCCGTCGTCAATAGGGCCAATGATCTCCCAGGTCTTTCCCAGGTCTCGTGTTAACTCGAAGTGGACCCGCCGCCTGCGGCTGGACGGGCAGAGAATCGAGCCATCGTCGAATTGAATCGGTTTGTTTTTTTCGGGTCCAATCAGGTGTCCCAGTGGACCGGTGCCGAGCTTGCGGGGCTTGGACCATGTGCGGCCGCCGTCGCCGGACGTCATCATCATGCCCCACCAGCCCCCTGGGCCTCCACCCACCTTGTAGAACAGCATAAGTGGTCCCGAACGGGGCTGGAACAACACGGGATTCCAACAAGGATACCGCGTTTCAGATGACTCTACGCCGGTAGCTACTTCTACAGGCTTCGACCACCGTTGTCCGTCGTGGGTGCTCGCCCAGATTCCAACATCAGGATTGCCCTCACGGGTTCCGCCAAACCACGCGGCCACCAAGCCCGTCGCCGTCTCGGCAATCGTGGAAGCATGACATTGTGGCGTTGGCTTATTGTCCAGCGGATAAATGAGTTCCCCACTCACATAGCCGCCATCACCGGGTTTGGAAAGAGGCGGCAGGCCGCCAACAGAAGACCATGTGGCTTCCATAGGGACGAAGACGATGATACCAACGAGAAAGCATAGATGTCGTTGCATCCTGATTCTCCTGATCTTTTCCGTCGACGGACTCTTCGATCTTCCCCGCCACAGCCGCACCAATCGTAGGATCCATTATACGCGGGCCGATCCGACCGTCTGATTACTGTACCAACCGACGAAGCACAAGTCGAAAGCGATGATCGTCGTTCAGCACATCACCCCATAGATCGGGATCGAAGGCTTCCGAGTTGTTCCGGAACTCGACATGCGCGTCGGAGTACAAAACGTTTACGCCGCTGGGCCGCCCGAAACCTCGTGTATGCGGTAGATGATCCAATCTGTAGAGCGCGTCTAAGCCGAGCACATGACTGGGATGCAATTGCGTGGCCTTGGTCGCCACCGCCGGGAACTCCTCCCCCTGTAGCAGTACCTTCCGATCATGGGCCTGGGGTGTGTAGCCGAAGCTGGATCGCACATTGTGTGTACTGATCTCCGATAGATCCCTGTTCCAGGGCCAGGCATGGGTGCCATGATAGTAGAAATCCTCTGCTCGGAAGGAGATGAGCAGTCCATCAGGCGACGCCACACGCGGGGCGCTGGGGCAATAGAAGACCTCAGGTTCCCGGATGATTCCCCGGGTATAAAGGTACCCATAGCCATACGTATGCTCGATGTGCTGTCCGAACGGCCGCGACTTGTCAATCCGGAAGACCAAATGACTGTAATGGAGAGACTCCGTGCTGATCGGCGGCATGAGCCTGTCATCGTTCTCAGCGGCGTACAGAAACACGCCCTGTCCAATCGTTTTCAGATTACCGCCACACACGACCCGCCTGGCCGTCTCTTTGGCCGCCCGGATCGCGGGCACGATGATCGCGAGCAACAACGCGATAATGGAGATCACCACCAGGAGTTCGATGAGCGTAAATCCATGCCGTCTGGCCGCCCGAATCCGGTGGAACGACTGCACACAGGTGACATGCCCGCCCATTGCCCGTCTCCCTGCTACGAAGCTTCTGTCCTGGCGGTGGCCCATGATAACCTCATGCGCCACAGTCTGCTTTCTGTGCCCGATCCTCACTATGATCTCAGTTCACCTGGCTGATCACAGACGCCTGGATCAGCGGATTATCTGTCAGATACACAATCGCAAAAGCCTGGTGTCCGGCATTGAGTACGAGTCTACAAGGGAGTCCGCGTCGTCCGTGTCGCGGATATGGCTCTGGTGCGCGAGTTGGGGGGCCATGCCACTCGAGTCAGGATGGCCCCCCAACAATCATTGCGTCTTCACCCTGCGGCATCCACCTAATTCGAGCTTGCGACTTCATTTGAGAACGCGTAATGGTGCCACGAGTCCGCCGTCACCAGGGCGTCGAACATGAAGCTCATTTCCGTACCGGTAGCAATATACGCATACTTGATGAGCTGCCCCTTTCCGGAGCCAGCGCCGTTCTGATCGATACGCGTCGGACTGACAGGATTGTCTCCGGGTGTGATGTCGGTGAATCGCTCTCCGACCCCGCCAAATCCTACCGTGTAAAACGTCGCAACGTATGCGGTGCCTGGCACCAGGTTGCTCAGGGTCAGCACCGGATGGCTGTCGTCCAGGTCGCCGTAGAAAAATCCCCGCGCCAGGTCGGCACTGTCGCCGGCAACGTCGACGGAGTTGCTCGTGTCGAACACGTTGATCGCCGGACCGGTCAACGTCCAGTCGACTCCCGAACCATCGATATCGCGCTCGAAGTAGACGCCGTTGCCTGCAAAAAACGGTTCGCCGTCAGCCCCTTCGCCGCTGAACTTGCCCGTATGCGTATAGACTTTATCGCTGCTGATCTGCGAATCGTCATCACCGGTCCAGGGTGACACGGAGAACGTGCCGGCCGTAGATGCCATTGAGGCCAGTCGGATGTCGTCGAAGTAAACAAGGCCCGTGCCGCCCGTGGCTCCGATGCGCTCGAAGCCAATGCTCAACTCCGTAATGCTGCGAAGATCTACGCCGAAATCCGCCAAGTCAATGCTCCATGGCTGCCACAATGCCTGCTTAAGATCGTCGGCATCGCCATCATACAAAATCTTGGCGCCGTTGAGTTTCACATACATTTGTTCAGGCGAATTGTCTGGAGCACCATGGAAGTACAATGTCAGAGACGCAATACCATGCCGGGTCCAGTCCTCACCGAACTGGAGATTGGTAACCTCCGCTGTAGTCTCCGAACAATCAGCAGTACTGTTGTCGTAGAACAGCGGCATCGACTGCCGTCCGCTACGCACGGTGTTTCGCTCGGCAAACGGCGCCTGCATATAACCGACGGTTGAGCCGGTGTCATTGACCCAGCCGTCCAACCAGGTGTCGAAGATCGCCCCGCCGGTGTCGAGGTCGTCGGTGTAGCTCTCAAAGTCTTCGAGGAGCAAGTAGTCTTCTGTGGTGAAGCTCCAAATGGCGCCGTCCCACGACTCGGTCTCCTGCACTGCGTTGACCTGCCAGTAATACCTAGTGCCGAGATCGAGTGGACCAGCGTCATAGGTGTTCCCGGTTGCGGTCTCGACCAGTGTGAGCGACTCCGAATCGGCGCCGAAATACACCTCGTGCGAGGCGGCATCGCGACCGGCTCTCCAGGCCAGGGTGCTGTCGACACTGACACCCGCTGCGCCGTCAGCCGGCTGCGGCTGGCGAGCGTGCGCCGGGATGAACAGGAACCTCGCCTCGCTGAGGCCGAATTGATTCCCGCCCCCCCAACTGCTGTGGGCAGTCAGGCGAACGTATCGAGCCGCTACGCCGTTGAAGGGGATCGTCGTGTTGGCCATATAGCTACCGACGGCCGTCCCTTGGGCCAACTCGAAATCACCGAGGGTCGTCCAGTCCTCGCCATCGACGGAGGACTCGACCGTCACGTCCTTGATCCCGAAGCCGAGCACCGTCTCGAATTCCACGTTGTAGTTCCACACGAGCATTTCATGGAGCTTATGGAGCCGATCGAATTCGTACTGGATGTATACGGGCTCATCGCTGCCCCGTGCCAGCCACATATCAATGCTCTGGGTCGAATGCTGGTCCTCGTCGTTGAGACCGGAGCCGTCGACCGTTTTCTCCGGCCCGTTGTCCTGACCCGAGTCACCGTTGCTCGTGGCGACGACGTTGGCGAGCGGATACGCAAACGGTTCGACCGTGAAACTCCAGACATGGCCCTTGAAGATACTGGATTCCGGTGCGGCCGAGACACCGTCGATGCGCCAGTAGTAGGTCTGCCCGAGTTCCAACGGGCTAGGGTCATAGGTCACAGCATCCTGGCCCTGGCTGACCAGAACCCCCAGCGAGTTGCTGCGGCTGGCCTCGTCAACACTCTCGAAATCCATGCCGATATATACGTCATGCGTTACGGCCGAATTCCCTGGGTACCAACGCAGCAAAACATCCTCAGGTACGTCAAACGCCCTGTCCATGGGATTCGGCGCCGAAGCGGTCACCGGCGGTGCGATCGGGGGTACATTCGTGGTCCAGACCGCACCTGTAATCGTTCCGTGGTTTTCGGTGGGTGACAGGTCGTAGGCCGTTGTTCCGTCTCCCTCATTGAAATTCCAATAGCCAACGAGGCCTGTCTCATTGCCGCTCAATTCCTGAGCCATTTCCGTCTGGATTTCTTCTGTGGTCAGCGGCCGAGTCCACAGGCGCACGTCGTCGATGATGCCGTTCATCACCCGTTGGCCGAGGCTTTCCGGCCAGGTCCCAATGGCGAAATTGACACTGTCCTGAGGAGCCGGAACGATGTCGGTCTCGCTCGCCAGCGCGCCGTCCACATACATTTGCAGCGTGCTTCCATCACCTTGAACGAGAATGTGAGTCCACTGGTTCTGCGGTATCGCATCCGCATACAGGTTCACGCGAGAAGCTCCGTCCCACGTGCAGCGCACCCGCCCATCCTCAATCACGGCGATCCGGAAAGGCCCCGCGTGCCCCCTTCCCAGAACGGAATTCCAGGTATCCGTGTTCACCGCGTGCTGATAGACGTGGACCCAGGCCGAGGCAGAGAACTCGCCCGTCTCGTTGATGAAAGGGTATGGCTCATTCGTAACCACGTAGTCGCCCTGTCCGTCAAACTCCAGCGCGTACCCCGATGCACTTGCCGTGGAAAAGAAGGATATGCTGACCACTAGGAAGCTGACTGC
Source organism: uncultured Pirellulales bacterium (assembly GCA_964612985.1). Classification (GTDB taxonomy): domain Bacteria; phylum Planctomycetota; class Phycisphaerae; order Sedimentisphaerales; family Anaerobacaceae; genus Anaerobaca. Next base: position 13,741 of record CAZTGH010000051.1, on the reverse strand, counting down.
AAGGAACAACGCACTACCGCCGAGACGTTCCACCAGACTCCGACAATCCTGTGAATGACTTAGCAACATCTTGCGTACCTCCAACCGTAGTGAATGTTTCCTCATCTTGCCAAACGACAACGCGACGAATCCTCTTGTCATAAGCATCCTCCATCTCAAGCATAGAGTCTCAGAAACAGGCCCTGCAGAACGAGCTGGGAAACGAGAAGACAATGATGCCGGCAATCGATGCCGGCGGAATACCCCGGATGAATGGCCGAAACCGCCTTGTGACATTTCCAGGATATTCGATGGGCTTTCCTTTCACATCGAGGCAATGCTTCAGATACCTTGAAGACCGCCAAGTCGGCATCCCCTTTATAAGGCATTTTCATCATTTTCACAAGGATTATTAGCACAATATGCTGCATATTTTTTCACTCCACCCACCAACGTATAGAGACCCATCTCCGATTTTACCCGCTTAAAGCTTGCCAAAATCGGAAAAGGAGCATGATGCATATTCATAGACCCACAACCTATACAACCGCCATTTAGAGCCATTCTGCCTGGAACGCCGTCGAGGATGCACCACAACGGCGTGCGTGTCATTCGCGGGCTGCTTTCTCATCTTGGATTCTCTCATCCACGCTTCTTCGCCTGAAATCAACGGTTCGCAATCCGGGCTTCTCAATAATCGCCCTCTCCGCATCTGAAACTGGTTCCAGAACCTGGCCGTTTGCCCGTAGAATCTGTCGCAGCCGTACGATCGGAACCGATCGCGGCGAACAACCCCTCTGCATGGACATGGCGGCAGCAGTTCCAGCCGCCTGGCCCATCGCCATCCAGGTTGGCTCCATGCGAATTGACGAATACGCTACGTGTGTCGTGGAAGCTGCCACCGGGACAATCAGTCCATCGACGTTCTTCGGAATCATGATCCGGTATGGGATGCGGTACGGTCGCGTAATGTGGTCGAGCATGCAAAGATATCCCTCCAGAACCCGCATGTCGCCGGGCTGCCGCTTGCGGCAGGGAAAACTGTCGATGGGGAACTCCCCTGTGGCGATGCTGTCTTCGGGGAAGGAAGCGGTGGTGGCTCCATTGCGACACGTGACATCGTGCTCGGTCAGGGTGTATTCTCCAATCAGGCGACGTGCTTCCCGCACATAAAGCTGAAAGGGAAAGTGTCCATTGTCGGAAAACTCATCTCTCGGCAGACTGTACTGTCGCGCCATCTCACGCTGTGCCGACGGGACGGCAGGATCGTTCTGAAGGAAATACAAGAGGCCCAAGGTCAGATGGCGATGTCGCAGGCTGATTTGCTCGCGGACCGCCCAGTCTGCCTCAACGTATCCCTCGTTTTCCTCGGGAAAGGGGAATGCCAGCGGTCGTGGATTGATGTTCGCGTCGACCTTTCCGTTGGGGATTTTTGTGACGGAGAGGGCCCGTAAGAGGGTGTCAAAATGCTCGGGGTAGTACCCCCAACCCTCGACCAGCCTTCGGGGTGCCGAAAGCCGATCAGATTGCAGATCCTGCAGATAGGGCAGATACATCTTGCGATCGTAGCCCGGCGGAGGACCGTCCAACGGGACGCCGTTCTTCGGATCGGTCGTCAGGCACAAGCGGTAGGTGTAGGCAGGCAAACGACTGTCGCCCTCACCGGTCGTACCAGGCAGAAACACCCGCTCTTCGTAATCGTAGTAAGCGACCCCGGCATAGAGCTCACCATATTCGCTCTGGGATTCGCGGCCCAGGTGATAATCGGCACCGGCCAAGGCATAAAGATCCCCTTCGTATGTCGCGTCAATGAAGACCTTGGCATTCACCTCCAATACGCCGTTCGATTCTCTTGAGAGCAACACCGCCTGATTCACCTGATGGGCGGTGCTGCCCACGGACACCAACCGATGGGCCGGGAAGATCCGGATGCGGTCGCCCTCGGCCGCCAACATCTCACCGAAGATCCGTTCGGCGACCGAAGGCTCATAATAGTACCCGTCATGACACAGCGCGAAATTCACGGAATTGGGACCGTAGGTATCGGCGTAATAGGCCCGCACACGCCCGACAAATTCGGTGAAGATGCCACCGATCATGCGGCGGTTCTCGATGTCGCTCTTGCCCAGACCGCTGGCCGCCATGCCGCCAAGATGCAGATGGTACTCCGTCAGCACCACTCGGCAACCGGCCCGGGCCGCCGCCAGCGCGGCAGCGATTCCACCGGGCGTGCCGCCGATGACCGCGACATCCACAGATATTGTGATTCGTTCATCTCGATCCATTTTCAAAATAGACTCCCTTTGCTGCTTGCCGTTCGGGCCGTTTCATCGTCCACACCGTCAGACCGTGCAGATCCGATGGTGGACGGCGCCGCAACAGCGCAATCCCATAAGCGACGAACATGAAAAGACCGTTGACCAATGCGCCCACCCAGTACTGATGGGCGGGAAATCTCCACGTTGGGGGCAATAGCTCAAGGGCGCCCAGCCCCAGATACGTGTGAAACACGACCGCAACCACCAACGCAGAATTAACGGCACGCCCATCGACCCGTCGTGTGAAAAAACCCATCATGAACAGCCCCATCAGGCAACCGCCGAAAACAGATGTGGCAATCAAGGAGATATCATTCATACTCTCCTTGGGGATGTGCGCGAAAGTCAGGGCTCCGAGAACCATCAGAAGGGCGGCACACGTCGCGACCAGACGTGCGGTCCATAGATAATACCGGTCGCTGCGATTCTTCGCCAGAAACGGCTTCACAAGATCGACCACGGTCACCGTAGCGATAGCGTTGATGCTCGAATCGAGAGTCGACATGGCGGCGGCAACGATAGCGGCGACGATCAGCCCCGCCATCCCGGCCGGAATCTGCGTGAGAATGAAATACGGCAGTACCTGATCGGCGGCCAAGGCCGACACGGTATCACTGGGGAAGACCCGGTAGTACACAAAGACGCTGGTCCCCACGAAAAAGAAGAAGGCCCACATCGGAAGAGCCAGTGCCGAGTAGAGGATCGTCGCCTTTCGTGCCTCGCGTGTGGAGCGCGAAGAGACGTACCGCTGAACGATGTTCTGGTCCCCGCCGTAGATCGCCAGCCAGTTAACAATCCCCAGCAACAGCACGGTCCAGAAGGTGCGCCGGGTCAGGTCCCAATCGAAGCTGCCGAGGGAGAACTTGTTGGCAGCAGCGCCGACCTCGACAATCTGCCCCAACCCTTGCGGCAGTGCAACAACGACATAGGCCGCGCAGACCAATCCTCCCAATACCAGTACAATCGTCTGGACGACATCGGTCCAGATCACTGTGTCGATTCCGCCAACCACCGTGTAGCACGCAACAAAGGCACCCGCCCCGACAATCGCCGTCTGGAGCGAGACACCGGTCAGGAACTGTATGGGCAGTGCAACCAGAAACAGCACCTGGGCCGTACGAATGAGCTGCATGACGATGAAACTGACGGTACCGTAGAGGCGCGGGACGACTCCGTATCGCCGTCCCAGATACTCGAAGGCCGAAGTCATGCGCCCTCGCCTGAAGAGCGGGATGAAGAACAGCACCGCCAGAACCGCAACGACCGGCATTGCAAAATTCACGGCAAGTTGTCGCCAATCCAGCGCGTACGCAGCGGCCGGCAACGCCAGAAACGTGGCCGATGAAACAATCGTTCCGAGCATCGACAACCCGATCACCCAGCCAGCAAAACCCCGGTTACCGACAAAGTACTCCTCGGTGTTGGTGTTGCGCCGGGCAAAATACAGCGCAATGGCAATCATTCCCGTCAGATACAGCAGGATGGTGAGTCCGTCGAGTGTGCGCAGGTGCGGTTCCATGGCCCTCACTGCCTCACCCATGCCAGGTTGAAACGATAGTGCAAACCGCTCGAAAGCAGATGGACAACCCCGTCAGGCGTCTGCGTTGCCGTCAGGTAGCCTCTGTGTTCCGCTTGTGTATGGGTCGCCGTGAAATAACGCGTGGCACCCTGACCGTCATAGGTCTTTCCATCGGCCGGGGTGATCCGTTTCCGAGTGGGCCAGGTCTCACCCTCGTCAAAGGATAGCGCTGCGAACATGCGGTATCCGCGGAATCTCCTTCCGTCCTTATCTGCGAAGAGCATGCCTTCTTCGCCACTTCTCCGACCTGCAAAAGAGATTAGCAGCAGCGGGCCCTCCCGCAGACGCATCAAGACGGGTCTCTGCCCATGACCGATCGCGGGAAATTCGCTGTCAAAATATTCCCAGGTATTCCCCCCATCATGGGAAAGGCTTATGGGCAACTTGCTTGCGTCCCAGTTATCCGTGTCGCCTGCGGTGCGCCCAACCGCAAGCATGCGTCCGTCTTTCAATTGAACCGCGGTGGCGTGGATTCCGGCTGTTTGACCTTGCGAGAATTCGACCGTGTCCTCGTCGAGATCAATCCGCATCAGAACGGTGCTGCCGCTTCCCGTGGTGCTATACCACACGACAAAGAGGTCACCATTGTCCAGCCAGGCGACAGCGGGCATATGATTGACGTGGTTCGTTCTAATCTCCAAATCCGCAAATCGGCAATACACCGGACCGACCGAGCCGCGCGGAATACGGACAAAGGACTGTGGTCTCGCAAAATAGGGTTCGGCGGTCTCACTGCCCCATTGCTGCGGCACCTGCTTGATGTCCCTTGCCCATTTCCGGGGTTCTTCCGGCGAAAGAGGTGCTGTGTCGGGCATCTCGGCCCGCACGACCCTGAAGCCAATCAGCCAACTCCTGTCCTCGGGCAGGGTTCCCAGGCGGGTGGCCGAACGAAGGAATTCAAGAGGTGTTCCGTGACTTCCGCCCCGGGTGACCTTTACCGTTCCATCCTTTCTGCCCACCGGATCTGTTTTCTCTTCGGGGGTATATGGACCGTACCAGTCATAGACCCATTCCTCGACCAAGCCATGCATATCGTATAACCCCCAGGCATTGGGGGGCGTCCTTCCCACATGCAGGGGCACTGCCTGGGCTCCCACGACGGGACGTTGATTTCTGTGAAACTCCGTGGGCAGAGTGTCTCCCGTATTGTATTTGGTTGTGGTCCCTGCCCGAGCCGCATACTCCCATTCCGCTTCCGTCGGAAGACGATACGATACCCCTTCCTCTTGCGACAGCCACTCGCAGAAGCCAACCGCATCATGCCAGCTTACAAAGAGTACGGCTTCATCATCCTCTTTCGAGAGTCCGAACTTCCCTCTGAGGGCCCTATGTTCAGCATCAAATTGTTCATATTGTTGATTGGTGACCTGGGTGGCCGACATATGGAACGGTTGAGTGATATGAACCCGGTGAACGGGCCTCTCCTTGTACACTTCCTCGCTACCCATAAGAAAAGTGCCAGGTTCTATGCGGATCATTTCCATACCCAGGGAATTGCTAAGAGTCCGTCCTTGCCATTTCGGTCGTGGACACCCCTGCAACCATGCCAGGTTGAAGCGGTAGTGCAGCCGACTGGAGACCAGATGAATGACGCCGTCGGGGCTCTGGGTTGCGGCCAGGTACCCCTCAACCTCTGCTCTGACAGAGGTCGTCTCGATCACGGGGGGCCGGCGCAAGGCGGCGCCGAAGTACGGTCCAACCTCGTACCTTCTTTCGCCCGGCGTCAGCAGTCTGCGCACCGGCCAGGTTACACCCTCATCATGGGACAGCGCGGCGAACAAGCCCACGCCCTGGAAGTCCGCGCCGCTCTCATCGAGGAATGTCATCGCGCCGTCGCCGCTTCGCAGCCCGGTAAAGGAAACAAACAGCAAAGGGCCTTCGTGCAACCGCATCAACACAAGCCGTTGGGCCGCCCCGATGGGCGGAAACGTACTGGCCCGGTAGGTCCACGTCCTGCCCATATCGCAGGACAGACTCATGGGCATGCGCCCGTCGATCGTCTGGCCTCGGCCCAAGGCCATCAGCCGGCCATCCTTGAGTTCCACCACGCCGGCATGGATGCCTCGAATGTCTCCGCCCGGGTCCGACCAGGTGCGCCCGCCGTCTAGACTGATGTGCAGGGCCGTGGAGCCCTGCCCACCGGGCGTAGCATCACACGGCTGGATGAGGACCCCATCCCGTGTCTGCTCCAAGCCGGCAATGACCTGGTGTCGCCGCCGATACACGGCGCCGCTGGAGATCGGGCGGGCCACCGACCAAGTGACCCCATGGTCCAGGCTGTAACGGTGCAGCATGGCCAGATCGGCCCAGCCTTCCACACCCTCCCGTCCCATGCCGTTGACATGGTGCAGCAGACCTTTGCCGTCGTGAAAGAGGCTGCTGCCGGTCATGTTTCGGCCCTCGGCCTTGAAGAACTCAGACGCCCGATCCCATCTGTTGTGACCGGCACGCAGACGACTGGCCAGGATCGTCATTTCGGTCCCCTGCTCCCTGATCGTGCTGAACCAGACGACCAGCAGGTCGCCATTGGGCAGCCAGGCAATATCGGGACAATGGTTGTGGCTGTAGAGTGGCTCACCGGAGTCTTTCTCCGGCGGGACAACAAACGGGATGGGTTCAGCGAAGTACGGCGTGGCGTCACGCCCCGGTGATGGCCAGTCATACTCGGCCGGGATAACGTCCCTGGCCCACCGAGGGGGATTCTCGGTCGCCATCGGCGCGATCGCGGCAACGCGCCCATGGTGTTCGACAACACGGAACCGGCCATACGTAAGAGGTCCGTCGGCCGCTGCGCCGCGCGGCACAACAACCATGCCGAACACAATCAGGACGATGGTTGCCTTCTCGTTCATGCTCACAGACTCTCGAATCGGAAATATTCCATCTGCAGATCGGTACTGCTCTTGCTGGCCTTGCGCGGACTCGAGTAGATGCTGATCGGTCGGTTTCCCACGGCGGGATCCGCCATTGGTTTGCCGATGCCGACGAACGTTCCATCCCGGTAGATTCGTGCCTCACCGTCGCGCATCTCCACCGCCCATACATTCCAGTCATTGCCCATGGGAATGCTCACAATCCGCCTGGCCCGCTCGGGCGCCTCGAGATCATAGACACCATCCTTTCGCAGGATAAGATGGAACTTCTGCGGTCCGTAGTTGACATTGACTGCTAGCGTGTCACCGCCGTCTGCGTAGACTCGAATCCGGGCTTTGAACTCGAGGCGATAGTTGTGGGTCACGATGATATCTTCATAATGCAGCCCATGGTAGCCGGATTCACCCGTCCGGATGCACAGACGACCCGCGTTATCGACGTCGATCATGCCACCCCGGGGCAAGGGCACATCACCCACGCGTCGAGGCGGCTCCGTTCGATGGAACTCCAAGTCCCCCATCGGACTGCCGCTGGTGATCCAGCGATCAAGGCTTTCAAAATCCTCGTCGAGACGAAAAATCTCATCATAGTTGTCCAGTTCGGCCGCCTTCTCCCGCCAGCGCTTCGTATCCAGCGTTCGCGTGATGCGGAAGACCCCGGTTTTACCCGTCTCCGGTGCACCTTGGCCGTGTGCCCTGTCGCCGCCATAAATGAAGATGTGTTGAACCCCCGTCCGTTCGTCCACAACCGTCCCCGAGGGATGCATGCCATCGCGGGGGTTTTGCAGCCTCGCTTTCTCCCCTCTGCTTCGAAGCAGCACACCCTCAAAGCGCCAGTCTGTCCTTCCTTCAAGGAACTCCTCGGGAGCAATGCTCCAGAGATTGAGTGTCATGTAGCCCCGTCCCCTGCCTGAATGCAAGCCACTGTCCCGATAAGGAAAGCCGGCATCCCGCTTGGTTGTCACGGCCTCAATGCGCCCGCTGACCGGGTTATGGACGGCGTCCGGTGTATCCATCTTAGCGACAAAGATGTTATTCGTGGTCCACTTCCATTCCAGTTCCTCGAACCGCTTCGCCGTTTCGATATTGGTCGGATAGCACTGTGCAAATGTGCTCCAACGTGTTCCGCCATGGTGACCGCGGGCAAAGACACCGAGATGATCTCCCCACGCGAAAAGCACGGTTCCGTCCGTATAGAAACCCGGCAATGGGAACGCCACTCTGCGCCAACTCCGGCCTTCATCCTGCGATACCAGAAACACCAGTTGATCCCTCTCCGGATGACCCGCCGCGATCAGGCCGAAACGCGGATGCACGGCAAGTCTCCCCGTGAGATGCGCCGGCGTCGTGACCTCAGCCTGGTGATGCTGCCAGCTTTCGCCTTTGTCTTTTGAAATCAGGACGTCGAGGATGTTGGGTTGTCTCCGGTCGACCGAAACGGCCACCATGTCGCCATTGGCGGTGGCAGCCGAAACCAGGATCCCGCAATTCGTGAAGATCGGATCCTCCCAGGTCCGACCGCCGTCCGTGGAGCGGATCAACCCGCCTCGAACCCGATAATGCACGACCAGAACATCGTCGACAATTCCGCCGTGCGGCCAGCCGATGGCGCTGCCTGTCGCTTTATCTGCCAGGCGCCCTTCAGGCAGCAACACCGGGGCGATTTCTTGAGCGCCGCTGCAGGCAAAAGCCCGTTGCCGTGACACCTCAGCCTCGTCGAGGTTCAGATAATCGATCGCCGCTGCAGGAGGGGAGTTTTCTCGTAAGACAAAGCGCACCGCCTCGGCCACCACATAGTCGCTGAATCCATCGGCACTGATCTCGACCGAGGCACCGTCGGTGTCAAAAGGATACGTGCCCAAACGGACCCACCGGCCGCCCCGCTTGCTCTGGTCGACAATCACCGTATCGGTTCCCTTGGCATGCGCTATGGTATACGGCACTGCGCCGAAACGCGAGCCGCGGGCATTCCACCAGGCAAATACTTCGTATATGCCCGCTTGCGACAACTTCGGCGTGTAACGCGCCCGGCCCTTGCCGCCCGGCACCATATAGAAATACTTGTCGCCGTACTTCTCATCCGCCAGGTCGCTGGTTGCCCAGGGCCCCTCCAATTCGACGGTAAGCGGAATGCCGTCGATCTCCATCAGGCCCGACTGGGAAAGAAGCGGTTTGCCCGGCTGCGCGCGGGCGTCAACCATCTCCAGCTTGTCGAGATCGGCAATGCGCACCCGTTGCAGCTCGACCGATTGCTTTCGCCCGCCGTAACCGCCGGAATGTGCAACGTACAGATAGCCCTCGTGTTCCATCACCATGGGGTAGTCGACACCGTTGCGATGGCCGCCCACCAGATAATACAAGCGGTCGAACACCATGCCGTCGTCACTGAGCGCCAGGGTAAGCGGGTCGCGGCGTCGCGGATGTGAATTCGAAACCAGGACGTAGCGTCCGTCGCTCATGCGCACCCCGTGAAACTTCGATCGGGCGTCGGGGAAATCGGTCCCCACCGGCTGGGTCCAGGTCCGGCCATTGTCTGTCGAGAAACTGCGGTAAATGTAACCGCTGGCCCGATTGTCGCGAAACAGCGCCATGAGATGGCCGTCGGGTAACGTCCACCAACAGGGTTCCTCGGCCGCCAGCGGCCCTTGTGGCACAGGACATGCCTGCCACCGGTCAAACGCCTCGATACCCCCGATCAGGAAGTCGACTCCCGCTGCACTGTAGTTGTGCGGTCGGCGCGACATCATCCACTCACCCGTCGGCAACCGCTTCGGGGCGAAGTTATTGATCGCATTGTCGCAAACGACGCCGTACTCTTGCCACGTTTGCTCATCCGGATCCCAGCGATAGGCCAGTAGTTTGAGACTCGGCCCGAAGAAACCGGCCGCCTCGTCCAGCGACGTCAGCGCCACCAGTTCGCCGTCGCGCACCCAGAAACCGCGGGCGATGTAGCGCAAGCCCTCATGCCGCCGGGTGTTGTAATGCGGGGATGCGGGGTCGGAACCCGGCGGATAATCGGTGAGAAACTTCGCCTCGGTCCAATTTCGGCCGTCGCCGCTGGTGGCGTACTTGACTACCTGACCGACCCGGTCCTCGATGGCCGGGCCATCGCTCCACATGGCCCAGAATCGGCCGTCGTGGTGCACCAGATAATTGTGCTGGTTTACACCGCCGGCGGCGGTGACGTCATGGATGACGATATGCTCTGTGGGCACTCTCGGCAACTTGTCGAAATCGATGGTGTGCGGATGGTCGAACCAGTCGCCGGTGAGCATCACCGGTGAATCGGGGCGGTTGACCGGATGGGGCCCCTGCTCCTGAGCAACAGCCGGAGCCAACCAAAGGGCCAACGTGACCGACATCAGGGCGTTCAGAAGTGCCTTGGGCAACTCGGCCATGGCTTGCTCCTCAGGGTCAATCGTCCAGTATCACCAAGTCGTCAATACGAATCTTCAACACTTCCACCGTTTGCTTGGCGCCAGCAAAGGCAACGTAAAGATGCCCGTCGTGCTCGATCACGTGCGGGTAGTCGACGTGCCGCCCGCCCACCAGGTAGCCCATCCGCGTAAACACAAGTCCGTCGTCACTGATCGCAATGGTCAGGGGATCACGTTGCCTCGGATTGGCGTTGGAGACGAGCACATAGCGGCCGTCAAGGAGCCGCAGGCCATTGAACTTCGATGTGGCATCTGGAAAGTTGGTTCGCACGGGCCGGCTCCAGGTACGGCCCAGGTCGGCCGAGAACGCCCGAAAGAGAAAGCCGCTGCGAAGGTTGTCACGGAACAACGCCACCAGGTTTCCATCGGGCAGGACCCACCAGTAGGGTTCTTCAGCCGCCATGTCCGCGTCGCGATACCCGACAAACGGAACCGACTCCCACTGGTCGAAGGCCTTCGTGCCCCCGAACAACAAGTGGACGTCCCGCCGGTGGTCGCGGCGCGACATCATCCACTGACCATCTGGCAGCATTTTCGGGGCGAAGTTGTTCAGCGCATCGTCGTAGGCGATGCCCAAGTGCTTCCATTCGGGCGGTTCCGGCACCGCTTCAAACGCATGGAGTTGAAGCCCAGGTCCCGCGTAGCCCGGTGCCCTGTACCGGCTGGCCAAAGCAAGCAGCTTGCCTTCGCGAATCCAGAAGCCGCGTGCAATCCAACCGAAACCGGAATCAGGTGGTCCCGCCAGGTCACGCACTTGACTCCAGTTCATGCCGTCCCGGCTGGTGGCAAACGAAACACGCTGGCCGGCAAGGTCGTGCCCTGGCACCACGTTGCGGTGCCGCTCGGGCGCAACGCGGGCACCGCCCGGACCGTCACTCCACATGGCCCAGAACAGGCCCTCGTGGTACACCAGGTAGTTGTGCTGATTCACTCGCGTGCCGCCTGCGTCGCGCACGTCGCTCACCACTGCATGCTCCGACGGCACATGTCGCAACTGATGGAAGTCGATCTGTCGTGGATCGTCCGGCACCCAGTCGCCAGCCAGCATGACAGGCGAACTTCGGTCCTTCTTCACCTGTACTTCCTGCTTTTCGCCCAACGCGGAAACAGGCAGGCCGGGGGCGAAGACGGCCAGTAAGACAACGGCAGGCAGAGCGTGGTGCAAGATGATCATTTGCGACTCCTTGGGGCAAGCTGAAACACGGGGATGTACCCACGGCATTTCCATTTTCCACCGTATCGAGTATCCAGTCCCGAATATCGAACTGCACTTATATGGATTATAACCTCACCACTGACATATGCAAATCCATATTCTGCATATTCTAAAACATAAACACATCGTTTTGGGCCGGGAACCTTGCACCCTTTCCTTTGATGAGCCAGGCGCGAAGCTGTCGCAACGAGAGAATATGCAATTGCATCTCAATTCCTGGCACGGGATCACCTTCCGGCAGTTGCTCTCCGGGTGTCTGTGCCGGGACGCCTGAAAATCAGCGCATCAATGACGAAAGTTCGGGTATCGCCACAAGACCCTCAGTGATGAATATTCATCTTGCACCGGCGATGTCATCCGGTATAATGATGACTATGAAGACGATGATCGATGTAGCCAGATTGGCCGGAGTCTCCCAAACCACAGTATCGCGCGTGGTCAACGGCGACGAGCGAGTGGCCGAGCCGACGGTTCGGGCGGTTGCTCGGGCCATGCGGGAACTCGGATACGAAGCACGACCACGGCGTAAGAGACGCGGCCACAAAGCCTTCGAGACATCATCGCGTCGGGACGTTATCGCCGTCGTGCTGCTGGATACCTCCATGGACATGCACCCGGCTATGACCATGGCCAAGTTGCGAGGCGTGGAAGCGGCAGCCAGTCGTGCCGGCCTGACGCTGGCCTTGACCCGAGCACGGGAGGATCATGAGATTCTGCCGGCATTGCTGCGCCCGGATCTTTGCGGCGTCCTGCTCTGGGGTGCCGCGATCGATCCGGAATTGGCGCGACAGATCGAAAACCTTCCCCATCTTTGGCTCTCCTCTCACACCGCCGACGAAGACAGCGTGGTATTGGTCGGCAACGAGCAGGCCGGACGCATGGCCGCCGACTACCTGCTCGATCAGGGCATTGCGCGCCCGGCAACCCTCTGTCCTTTCTCTTCCAATCCACAATACGAACTCCGCATCGACGGCTTTCGCTACACCTGCCATATCCGGAACTGTGAAGCCATCATCATACGACCCACCAATACAGACACGGTTGAGCCACCCGAGCCACAGACCAAGCAGATTCCCGATCTGGTCGAACGGCTCCTCTCCTTGGTTCCGATGCCGGATGGTCTTTTCATTCCAGACGACAGCCTGACCATTCCCGTCTACCAGCTTCTGGCCGAACACGGCATCAAGCCCGAGCAAGACATCCGCATCGTATCCTGCGACAATGAATCCACCTACCTCAATGCCCTTCGCCCGCGGCCAGCAACCATTGATCTGGCACCGGAAGCGACCGGTCGTCTGGCCGTGGAACAGCTCCTCCGCCGACTCAACGCGCCAAGCGACAACAGGCAGGTGTCGGTACTTATCAATCCAGAACTGATCCCGGGCCAGGAACAAGCCGCCTCCGTGAATGCGAGGGTTTCCGACTGACTGCTTGCCAGTTGACAAAGCCACCGGGTCGCCGGAGCACCGGGTGCGATGTAGCGGATCAGGAGCGTGAAGTCCGGACGGCTCTGAAACGACAAGAGCAATTGCTGAAAATAGATCATGTCATCGGAGCTGTCCTTGAGACCGACCACACCCGGCAGTTGCGCCGCCCGCCGGACCGTTTCGACGGCAAAGGACACCTTCGTATGGCTGGGCATGTTGTAGAGGAAAAGGGGAAGCGGGATTTGCGGAACAAGGTGCTCCAGGTATTCGATCAGTTCGGCCTGACCGGCCGGGTCAGACGGTGAGCTCATGCCACAACTCCTTCATTTCCAGGCACCCGCAGAAGTGGAACAATGCGCCGCCGAATGGAGCGGCCGCCCTCTCGATTCTCGGCAGTACGAAACGCTCGATGCGGTCGGGCGAGATGAGGGTGGCGGTGTCTTCGAAGATGCGGACCCCGGCATTGGGAACGTATACCCCCTGGGGTGTGGCGTAACCGTGGATCATGGCCGCGTCAGGGATCAAGATCCGGCTCGAGCCCTCGCCTGGCCAAAACCGGTCATGAAGCATGATTCGTTCAACGACGGTCGGTGCCATCTTCGCCACCCAACGTGTCGACGCGGATCGGACAGGGCGATCATCCCGTTCGGTCAGCAGGGATCGGTCTGAAGCACTCATGATGATTCCTCCCCAGCGGCATTGGCGACGTGGTCACTTGCCGATGCATGGGTCGTAAAACGGCTGATCAGCAGGCCCGTGATACCCACCGGAAGCCGGGAACCGATGAAGTGAGGAAACACCCTGTCGCCAATCTCCTCCTGGGTCAAGGTGTCGCGCATCGCAGCCAACGCGTCGCTTTGGGCGGCAGGGTCCAGTCCCTGGGACTGAAGGTTCTGCACGGCTACGGCCGTG
>CAZTGH010000050.1:0-19359 GCA_964612985.1 uncultured Pirellulales bacterium | reverse complement strand
CAATGCTCTACTGAAGCTCATAAAACCTCCTTTTCTGTGATTTGATCACTCCTCTTTCCTTACCATCAGATTGACCAGCAAGCGCCTCATGGGCCGGGATCCTCAATAGCTGGTTCAAGCACAATGTCGCTGGGGAAGGCTTCAGCCATGAATGCCGAAACTGGCTGACGCAGCGCTGTATGGCTGCTAATCCCAGCGATGGCGCATATCTGACACCAGAGAGATACACTCGTCGATAATGCCTAGCGCACAGGTCATCTGTTCGGGCGTCGTCACAAGAGGCGGGGACAGGCTCAGGACGTTTCCCATGCTGACCTTGAAGCTGAGACCTCTGGCCAGGGCAAGATAAAGAACTTGTTCGGCCGCATCACAGGCCGGTGCTCTGGTGGCGCGATCTTGCACGAGTTCGATGCCCCAGAGGCAGCCCCGACCTCGCACGTCACCCATCAACGAATGGTCTTCCATCATGTCGCCAAGCCGGATTTCCATCATCGCTCCAATTTGGCGCGTGTTGTCAACCAATTGTTCATCCTCGATGATGTGAAGTGTGGTCAAGGCCGCTCGCGTGGTGACAGGATTCTTTTCGTGTGTATAATGACCATAGGCGAATTCGCTACAGACATCCAACTCAGACCGTGCCAGCATGGCCGAGATTGGCAGGATACCGCCCCCGAGACTTTTGCCCAACACGAGAATGTCGGGGACCACGCCTTCGTGCTCGCAGGCGAACATCCGTCCGGTTTTGCCGAGCCCCGTAGGGATCTCGTCGAAGATCAGCAACGCACCGAATTCATCACAGGCGTCGCGCACTTTTCTCCAGAAGCCTGGCGGCGCGACATAAGGCACGGCGCGCATCGGTTCGGCAATCACGGCGCAGATGTCGCGCTCCTTTTCCAGGATATAACGAATCTGGTTGGCGCAAAGATCGCCGCTGCCCTCGACGACACCCCACGCGTTGCGGTAGTCTCCGAACGGAGGGACGTGCTCGGTCCCAGGCAGCAGGGGACCGATGGGTCCGCCCCGGAACGTACGTTCACCTCCGATGCTCCGCGCGCCGAAGCCGGCACCGTGAAAGGCGTCCCAGAACGAGATCGTCTTGAAGCGTCCCGTGGCGGCGCGGGCGTAGCCGAGCGCGATCTCGATCGCATCAGAACCGCCCGTAGCAAAGAGGACCTTGTCCAAGCCCTGCGGTGCGATCTCCACGAGTTTCTCAGCCAGTTCCACGGCCGGCTCACACGTATACCGGCGAGGTGCGAAACACAGCTCCTGCATTTGCTTGGCGATGGCGTCGATCAACCTCGGATGACTGTAGCCGATATGGTGGACGTTGTTGCCGTGGAAATCCATGTATCGCCGGCCTTCCAGGTCCTCGATCCAGATGCCTTCCGCTCTGCGGATGGCCGACAGGCACGGCGTCGAAAGCGACTGGTGCAGGAACGTTGCGGCGTCGCGATCCAGCAAGGCCTGTGTCTCGGCGCCGACGTGCTTGGAGGCCCAAGCTTGACGCCGGGCCGACAGGTTCATATCGCCTTCTTCGCCTCTCGGTGGTTGCTGATCCATCTGTGATCGGCCCTTCTACCCCAGGTCGGACAAGTACGGATGCGTACCGTCTATTAGGCTGGTCGGCTGCCCCTGGAGTACTTTCCGAGGCTGCGCCAGGTCTGCGATCAGCACGACATCGTGCTGATCGAGACGATCGATGACGCGCTGTCTCTTGCCGCTCGCGAGACAGATTCGCGCGCCGTCGTGGTGTGAGGCTATCCCACCACCTCGGCTGGCGAGGGGTGAAGCCTTCTTTCGATGTCTGCGATGACTTCGGGCAGGCCCGCAAACGAATCGATTACGTAGTGCGCGTTCGCTTCGGTAAAACGACGCGTCGCGTCGGCTACCTTTTGATCCAATTCGTCTGGCGCCAGTGCTTCCAGTTCATCCTCCGTTAGACCGACGAGATTGCCCGTCTTCGTGACACCCACCGTCCAGACGCCCGCGTTGAGACCCGCTTCGATGTCGGCAATCGTGTCGCCGATCTTCACCACCGCCTGCGGCGGATAGACCTCGAGTTGTTCCATGAGGCGGAAGATCATCCACGGGGCCGGCCGTCCTTTGGGTACGTCGAACGCGCACAATGACGCATCCGGAATGAAACCGCCCTCACATGCTTTTTGAAGTACGATTTCCAGCATCTCTCGGTTGTATCCCGTATTGACCGCCACGAGCATGCCTCGCGCACGCAATTCCTCGACGGTCTCCACGACGCCCGGAATGACGTCGCCATACCTGGGCAACGCCTCCAATTGCATCGGGATGAACTTCTGATAGAGCATGTCCAGATCCTCCTGTGTCCAAGCATGGCCATGTACCTGCGACCATTGCTTGCCAATGGAGCGCATTTCGAGCATCGCCTGGATGTGGTCCTTCTTGTGGATGCCCATCGGACCCCGGGCGTCGGCGGTGGTAGCGTTGACACCGTGATGCTCGAAGAGTTGCACAAACGCGCCGGCCGGCGCGCAACTGCCGAAATCCACCGTCGTTCCTGCCAGATCGCTGATGACGGCCTTCACCGGCCCGGTATACCCGTTACCCTTCAGGTTCATCGCAATTGACTCCTTCTCTTCCGTTGGCTGTGCGCCGTTGCATTTGCATCACGACCCTGCCCTGCCATGCTCGTGGACCAAGATCTGTCGCTGCGCGAGCTTCTCGAAAACGTCGACTGGATCGAAGGCCAGTTCCGGGGGCGCGGCGTACCGTCCATCACGAGATCGTAATTCCACATCAGGGCGACCGTCGCGTCTTTGTTGAATACGTCGATCACCACAAAATCTACCCGAGGATCGTTAACCCAGGGGACCACCTCTCGGCCTGCGACTTCATTCGTGTTTGCCACGGTGATTCGGTCGAAGTCGGAAGTTTGAACCAGATCGAGAATTGCCTCCCGGCAGATTCGTCCGGCTCCGCCCAGGCATAGCACGTTCATCGGCCGATCGGCTCCTTTCTCGCTTTCGCGTTCAGCATGACCCCCATTTCTTCGGTAGTGTCCTCGACAGCGCCCAGCAAGTCTCGCACGTCGGACTCAAAAATGCGCCCGATGTTGCCGATGCGGAAACAGTCGGCATCGCTGACCTTTCCCGGGTAGATCACGTAGCCACGGGCATTGAGCCGATCGTAGAACCGCTCGAAGTCGAACGCGGGATCGTCGGGGTAGCGGAACGAGGTGATGATGTAGCCCTGGTCCTGCGGGGCCAGATACTCCTGGAAGCCGAGCCGGCGCATGCCGGCGACAAGCGTCTGAAAATTGGCTTGGTAGCGAGCGGCTCGGCCCGCTACGCCGCCTTCCGCTTCGATTTCCCTCAACGCCTGACGAAAGGCGACGATCGCGTGCGTCGGCGGTGTGAATCGGAACTGGCCATTCTTCTCCAGTCCCGCCCACTGGTCATACAGGTCGAGGCTCAAACTTCGGGCATATCCCTGGGTCTTGTTCAGTGAATCCAGCCTGGCAAGAACGAACGCGAATCCCGGCACCCCTTCGATGCACTTGTTGGCGGAGGAAACCAAATAGTCGATCCCGCAGCCAGGCAGGGAAACGGGGACGGCGCCGAAGCTGCTCATCGCATCGACGAAGTACTTTGCTCCGGTGGCGTTCGCCAACGCTCCGATCTGCTCGATGGGATTGATGACCCCCGTGGTCGTCTCGCAATGGACGACAGACAGCAGGGCGATGTCACCGCGCGCGTCCAGTTCCCTTCGAACCTCCTCAAGGTCCACTGGGCGATTCTCAGGGCACTCGACGGTCACGGTCTCGATACCCAGAACCGAGCCCATCTTCGCGATCCGCCGGCCATAGGCGCCGTTGATCACCACCATCAGCTTGCCTTCCGGCGGCATCACCGACGAAACGACGGCCTCAAGGGCGAAGGTCCCACTGCCCTGCATCGGGATGGCCGTATATTGTTCCTCAGTCGCCTCGCCGAGCGCCACCAGACGGCGACGCACGTCACGTATGATTTCAATGAACTCACGGTCGCGCGAACCCAAGTCGCGCAGCATCGCCTGTTTGACAAGGCGGCTGGTGGTCAACGGTCCCGGCGTGAAAAGAATGCGATCCTTCCAATCCGGAATGGATGTTTGTGACTCCATACGACTTCTCTCCTTCCAACCCAATTGCGAAGTACAGAGCGCGTCCCTTGGCGACTCTACCGCCGGATGGTGGCCGCGGCAAATCCAAAAACGATACTGGCGCCGCCCAGCAGGGCGATGCCTGAGGCCAGGCCGTGCGTGTCCAGCCACCAGCCCAGCGGAAAACCGGCCAGCGCCGCCCCGACGTACATCCACCCGTCCATGATCCCGGCGCCTGTTCCCGAGAGCTTCTGGCCCAGAATATCGCCCGGCAGACAGAACAGCGGCGTATGGATGCCCTGGATGAGTCCACCCGAGACGAAGACGGCGACCGAAACGATGGCCAATCCGAACGGTGAATCCAGCAGCGATGCGCCTCGCGAAAGAAAAAGCAATGCACCGCCGGCCGCGATCATCGACACGCAGATGGTCTGCCAGCGCCGGGCCCGAAACAGGCGGTCGGAGACCACGCCCAAGGTCACGGCAAAGAACATTCCGCCCCAATCGACCAGGGAGCCAATCCAGCCGGCCTTGGTCAATGCCAGCCCGAACCCGCCTTCGGTCCTTGCGGTTTGCAGGATCAGGATGATCCAATGCAGCAGGCCCCAGCGAATGGCGTTGGCTCCGAACGCGACGACGTATGGCATGACCATTTGCGGATGGGCGAACGCATGCCAATAGGCCTCGGCATTGACCGAGGTTCCGGACAAGCCGGAGGCGGTCCTCCAACTCGGCGAGAGGCCGACCTGTTCCGGCGTATCTCTGCTCAACAGCACGAACCCCAGCGCCGTGCCAGCCAGGAACAACGGCGGGATGAAAAACGCGCCCTGCCAACTGCCCCAGCGCTCGATGGAATAAGCCGCCACGGGCGAGACCAACGCCCCACCAAAATAGGGAAAGAAGTTGTACAGCCCCATCCACCAGCCCCAGCGACGCTCGGGAAACCAGTTGCAGAGAATCCGGCAGCCCGGCGCCCAACCCATGGAGGAGAAGTACCCGTTGATGGCCCAGAATACCACGAACAGCAGCAGCGTGTGGCTCAGGCCAAACAGGAGATTGGCCGCCACGCCGCCGAGGGCGCCGATGAGCATGATCCGCTTGGGACTGTACCGGTCACCGAGGAAACCGTTGACGAACTGGCCCAGCGCATAGGTCAAGGTGAACGCCGTCAAGGCCCACCCGAGTTGCTGATGAGACAGACCGAGACTCTGTTCCAGCGTCCCTGCCGCGACACCGATGTTCTTCTTGCCGAAATAATAGAAGAGATAGAGCGTGGCCATGCTGAAAAAGGCGCGCATCTGCCACAGCGACAGGCGCACCTGCGATGGAATGACGCGGATTCCGTTGGCCGCCGGTTCGCGGACAGCGCCTTCCACTCCGTGTACGGTCGATGCTTCGATAGTCATACGTGTGCAGATCCTAGTGACGGCGTGTTAGGCACTGATTGGGAGATGGTTAGATCTGCATTTCGGCACGAGTTTCCAGGACGGGGTGTGTCGCCATCTTCGCTGCGTCCCATCCAAAATAGCGCAACTCTAAGCAACCCCTAATACCCACGTAACGTGCGTCAACGTGAATGGGCCTTCCGTAGAGATTCGATCGTCTGCATGAACGGAAAGGAGGTGCGAAGAAGGCGAGGCAATCTACACCCGAGCAGAGGTGTCTACGCAAATTCCAATCCAATACGGTTGATACGAGGAGAATGACATCATGAACAAGCATGTATTCCGACAGGTGTGCCTGCTCGTCGGCTTGATTCTGGCCGGCGTCGGTCCTGCCTGGGCCGCCGAGGGAGACCGCCTCGTGCTGGATGATTTCGAAGGATATACGGACGACGAGTCCACCCGAATCTTCGACGCGTGGTGGGACGGGTTTGAGGACTCTTCCAACGGTTCGATCGTCGGCCACGAAGAATCGCCATTCGCCGAACAGGAGATCGTCCACGGCGGACAGCAGTCCATGATCTTCACATACGACAACAGCGACGCCGTGACATCCGAGGCCGAACGCCAGTTCGAGAGCCCGGTGGATTTGACGGCTGGCGGCATCATGCAGGTGCTGACGCTCTGGTACCAGGGGCGCCCTGGCAGCGCCGGATCGCTTGCCTACGATTCAGGCTCGCAGAGCTATGCGGTCAGCGGCGCCGGGACGGCCATTGGTGATTTCGCCGATCAGTTCCACTACGCCTACCAGCCGTTCAACGCCAATGGCACGATCGTGGCCCGTATCGACAGCCTGGAAGACACCGACTCGTGGGCCCAGGCGGGTGTCATGATTCGCCAGAGCCTCGAAGCGGGTTCGCCTCACGCGTTTGTCGGGATCACCGCGTCCGGGCGCGTGGTGTTTACTTTCCGGGTCAGTGCCGACCGGGGCAGCGCCACCACAAATACGTTGTCGAACGCGGTCACGCTGCCTCACTGGGTTCGCCTGACCCGTTCGGATGCCTGGTTGACGGCTGAGCACTCCGCCGATGGTGTCAACTGGTCGCCTGTGAAGAGCGCGAATCCGGAGGACCCGTCCGAGTTTCAGATCACGATGCCGACCAACCTGTATGCGGGTCTGGCCGTCTGTGCGCACAACCCAGACCACGTGCAGTGCAACGCCACATTCTCCAACGTGAGCATCAATGGCGCCGCTTCGGGGGATTCGATTACCGAGTCGGTGGACATCGGCATCGAGACGAACGACCCTGAGTTGCTTTACATCGGGCTCGGCGACGCCTCGGGCGCGATGAGTGTGGCGTACCATGAGCTGGGTACCGATGCCGCACTTGCAGGTGACTGGACTGCCTGGGCTGTGCCGCTGGATGACTTCGCGGCAGCGGGGGTGAATCTGGCCGCCGTTGACCGTATGGTCCTGGGCGTAGGCGATCGTTCCGACCCGCAGGACGGCGGCTCCGGCGTTCTGTATTTCGATGACATTCAGGTGCAGCGTCGCATGCCGGTGGCGGACCGTGTCCTGTTGCTGGCTGAGGATTTCGAAGGTCTGCCCCTGGGCCCGAACGTGGATGAGTCCGTCGCGGGCGACACCGTCTGGACAAAGACTGCGCCGGCCGGCTGGGCGCTTGACGACAGCGGGGTGCCCAGCATCGATGACCCGGCCAACGGCGTGACCGAATGGGCCGGCTGGCGCTTCGCCGACCACGACTGGTGGGCCAGCGTCGACGATCAGAGGCGCTCGGAATTCGCCCTGGCGGTCGGCACCGCCGCGATTGCCGACTCCGACGAGTTCGACGACAAGGGCGACCCGGTCGGGACGTATAATGCGTATATGAGCACGCCCGCGATCGATGTCTCGGGGATCGAGGCCGGCGCCGGGACGCTCCTGCTGCGGTTCGATTCGAGCTGGCGGCCCGAGTCCTCGCAGACTGCCAACATCACCGCGTCGTTCAACGGGGGCGATCCGATTGAGGTGCTGCGTTGGGAGTCGAACTCCAGCAGCCCCTACTATCATGATCACAGCACCAGCGAACTGGTCCAGGTGGCCATCGACCGACCCGCCGGCGCCACGCAACTGGTCCTGACCTTTGGCTATTTCGATGCGAGCAACAACTGGTGGTGGGCCATCGACAACCTTGAGGTTTATGGCGTCCCGAGGCCGCGAGAAATCGCACTGGCTGAGGATTTTGACGACGTCGTCCTGGGGCCGAACGTGGAAGAAGGCTCTCCGGGCGAAGTGGAAGAGGCCTGGACCGACACACCGCCGGCAGGCTGGACGATCGACGATAGCGGCGTTCCCGGCGTCGGCGACCCCGAGACCGATGGAGTGACCGAGTGGGCCGGCTGGGCCATCGCCGAGAAGGAATTCTGGATCAATACCGACGGCCAGCGACGCGAGGAATTCACGTTGGCTCGCGGCAATGTCATCGTCGCTGACTGTGACGAGTGGGACGATGCCGCTCACCCCGGTCCGATCGCCGACGATCCGTACGACACGTGGCTCACGACACCGGTGATCGATATCGCCGGCTTCGAGGCGGGTTCCGTGCAACTGAAGTTCGATTCGAGCTGGCGTCCCGAGTTCGACGACAACTATCATCAGACGGCGAACATCATGGCGTCCTTCGACGGAGGCGAGCCGATCGAGGTGTTGCGCTGGGAGTCCGATCCCACCAGTGCAAACTTCAAGGACGACAACTCGACGAACGAGACGATTGTCATCAATCTGGACAACCCTGCCGGGGCCACGACCGTCGTGCTGACCTTTGGTCTGTTCGAGGCGGGCAACGACTGGTGGTGGGCCCTCGACAACATCGAGGTCTCGGGGCTGCCGAAGGAACGAATCCCGCTCTTTACCGAGGACTTCGAAGGGCTGCCTCTGGGCCCGAATGCCGATGAAGCGCTGGCGGGCGATGCGGTCTGGACCAAGACGGCGCCGCAAGGCTGGACGATCGACGACAGCGGTGTTCCCGGTGCAGGCGACCCGGCCAACGACGGTGTCACCGAATGGGCGGGCTGGAGCTTCGCCGACAAGAACTGGTGGATCGAGACCGCAGGCGATCAACAGCGTTCGCACTTCGACCTGGGTCAGGGCACCATCGCGATCGTCGACCCCGACGAGTGGGACGACCAGGACCATGCCGAAGGTCTTCTCAACAGCTTCCTGACCACGCCGGCAATCGACGTCTCGTCGGCCGAGGCTGGCACGCTCGAGCTGAAGTTCGACTCAAGCTGGCGTCGCGAGGACACGCAGACCGCCACGATCAGCGTCAGTTATGACGGCGCGGCGCCGATCATGGTCGCCCGGTGGGAATCGGAAGGGGCCGATACGGGCTTTGTCAAAGACGATGCGACGAATGAAGCGGTCGTCGTTCCGCTACAGAACCCGGCCGGCGCCCAGAGCGTGGTTATCACGTTCGGCATGATCGACGCCGGCAACGACTGGTGGTGGGCCCTCGACAACATCGTAGTCAGCGCCATCCCGCAACAGCGGGTTCGCCGTGTGTTCTTCGCCAACTTTGAGGGATTGGCCCTCGAAGAACCGCTCGATGAAGCGGCGCCGGGGGGTCCCGAAGTGTGGACCGATATCGCGCCCGAAGGCTGGCTCATCGACGACAGCGGCGTTCCCGGCGCCGGCGATGTGGACAACGACGGCGTGACCGAATGGGCTGGCTGGAGCTTTGCCAACAAGGAGTGGTGGGCCTTTGTCGCCGGTGACCAGAACCGCAGCCAGTTCGCGCTGGCCAGCGGGGCGGTCATGATCGCCGACTGCGATGAGTGGGACGATCTGCCTCACGAAGGGGGCGAGTACAACGCCTTCGTCAGCACGCCCGCCATCGACGTTTCCAGCGCCGGTGGTCTTCTTGAACTCAGCTTTGATTCGAGCTGGCGCGACGAGGCGACGATGACCGCCACGGTCACCGTCAGCTACGACGGCGGCGCCCCGGTCGAGGTGCTCCGCTGGGAGTCGAATCCGGCCAGCTCGTACTTCCACGACGACGCCGAGAGCGAGCACGTAACGGTGACTCTGAACAAGCCCGCCGAGGCACGCAGCGCCGTCTTCACCTTCGGTCTGACCCGCGCCGGCAACAACTGGTGGTGGGCCGTGGACAACGTCGCTCTGACCAGCGGCGGAGTCGAGTTGTTCTTCGAGGATTTCGAAAGCGTGCCTCTGGGCGCCCCGGTCGATGAGGCGCTGCCGCCGGTCGGCAACTACTGGACGCATACGCCGCCGGCCGGTTGGCTGAACGACGACAGCGGCGTTCCCGGCGCGGGTGATCCCGCCCTCGACGGCGTTACCGAGTGGGCCGGCTGGAGCTTCGTGAACAAGAATTGGTGGATTGACATTGCCGAAGACCAGCAGCGTTCGCAGTTCACGCTGGGCAACGGCAACGTCGCGGTGGCCGATCCTGACGAGTGGGACGATATGGACCACGCCGAAGGGTTGTTCAACGCCTTCCTGACCACGCCCGTGCTGGAGATCTCCGGCGCCGAGGCAGGGACCCTCCAACTGATGTTCGACTCCAGTTGGCGACAAGAAGACACCCAGACCGCCACCATCAGCGTCCGGTACGATGGAGGCGATCCGGAAATCGTCCTGTTGTGGGAATCTGAACTGGGCGATCCGGCGTTCTTCAAAGCCGATGCGATCAACGAACGCGTAACCGTCGATCTGAAGAATCCCGAGGGAACTCAGACGGTCGAGATTACGTTCGGAATGGTCGATGCCGGCAATGATTGGTGGTGGGCCATCGACAACGTCGAAGTCGTCGGTTCCTTTGCCGACTGAGCGGCGTGAACCGATTCCACCGATAGGACGCGGGCCCGTGTGATGCTGCACGGGCCCGCGCTGTTATCCAGATGCATCGCATGCGGTCGGTCCGAGACCCATTCCGGTATCTCGTGAAGAACTAACGAACTGGAGCCTCCGTCCGCCACTAGACGCCCGGAACAGGACCGCAGGTTACGCCTGACGAATTAATGCAGATCTAATGAGGCTCTCATATCAGGCCAAGGTTCCCGCGGTACGGTCTCCGACGCTCCAGGACCTAAGGACAAAAGAAATGTTGGTTTAAGGAATAGACCGATGGAAAAGCGAAACGCCTTCACACTCATCGAGTTGCTGGTCGTCATTGCGATCATTGCTCTGCTGATGGCGATCTTGACGCCCGCCCTCAGCCGCGCGAAGGACCAGGCCAAGAAGGTCGTGTGCACCGCTCATTTGAAGGGTCTGGGGGTGGCGTTCCGCATGTACGTCGATGACTACGACGGCAAGACGCACCGTGCGCAGAATCAGGGGCTTTGGGACAACGCCTGGGAGGGGTCGCCCATCGTCAAGGACTACGGTCCCAACGACGATCTCGCCTACTGGGGCATTGCCTACGAGCCGTATGCGAAGAACCGCAAGATTTTCGATTGTCCCAGCGCGATTCGCCCAGACGACTGGCCGGAGAAGGGATGGGGTGTGCTGTTTCGCGACTATTTTAAGAACGCATCTTACGGCCTGAATAGTTACGTCACAAACCGGAAGATCGACCATGCCTTCAAGCGACAAGATGAGGTCATCGTGTTCCAGGATCACATCGAGCAGAAGCTGGACAGCATCAGCTCGGATATGTTCTGCATTGGCCCGGGCAAGAGCGTGAACATCCCCCAGTGGCGTCCCGCCAGCGAAGGAGGAGAGGGATTTGTGGATACGTACTGGGCCGGTCACGACACCGTCAAGGAATGCTTCCGCCATGGGGGTACTTCGATGACCTGCTGGATGGACGGCCACGTCAGCGATATCCGGGAGTCGACGGGTGAAGATGTTCCCACGTACTGGTACACGGGCGAACGCCAGGAAACCAGCATGTAGGTGGGTTCTGGACCCATGCGTATTCTGATCGCCGCGATCATCGTCTGCCGTATAGGAAGGGAATGCTCCCATGGATAGGAAGACTTGCTGGCTTGTCGCACCTTTGCTGATCGCCCTGACGGTTCTCCCTGGTTGCTCAAAAAAAGGCGACAGTGCCGCCAAGAGCGGCACGCCCGCACCGGTCAACGATCGAGAACTCGCCGGCGTCCGCACCGCGCTGGCGCGCGGCATGCAGCCGATCGGGTTCGTGAATCTCAACGCAGCGCATACGGACAAAGGGTGCCTGGTCGAGGCCCGCACGCCTGACGGAGGGCTGCACATCACGCCGCCTCCGCCGCCTCCCGGCATGATCCAGAGAGTCGGACAGGTCACGTTCTACCGAGGCGAACTCGACGGCGTCTCGTCCGATGCCCTGACCATCCGCAAGGCCTACCCGACGGCGGGCAACTTCAAGAAGATCGAGATCGCCAAGGCCGATATTCGCGCGATCTACCTGGCGCCTTGACGACGCAACAGGCGATTGGCAACCGGGGGCGCACACGCTATCATGGGCGATCATGCCCATTTGACACGGAGACCATCATGAAGACGATGTACCGATGCAGCCTCGCAGCAGTCCTCGTTCTTACCGCCCTGGCGGGCTCGCAGGTGAACCAGTGGCACTTCGATCGGGCCCAGCTCAAGAACGGCATGATCGTCGATCAGAGCGGACACCGCCACGGCAAGCTGGCGGGCCGGGCGCGCTTCCTCACGGATGCCCAGGGCCAATATCTCGAACTGGACGGCGTCTCGGACGTCATTCACCTGGGCCGCTGTTCCGATGGGCAGGGGCTGCCCGCCGAGCAGATCAGCGTCGAGGCTCTGGTGCGCTTTCGCCGATTCGGCGGCTACATGGGCGTCATCGGCGCCTTTCAGGACAACGGCGACTACGAACGCGGCTGGGTGCTCGGCAATCGGGACGGACGCTTCTTCTTCGCTCTGGCCGGCGAAGGACCCAAGTCGCTGACGTATCTACGCGATGGCCAGACCGCCCAGGCGGGCAGGTGGTACCACGTCGTCGGGACCTACGACGGCAAGGCGCTCAGGGTCTTTGTCAACGGAAGGCTCGCCGGCGAATCCAACGACCAGCAGGGTAAGGTCCTCTACCCCTCCCAGGCCTGGTACACGGTCGGCGCCTACCGCGACGACAACGAATTCGACCCCATGGTTGGTAGCCTCCGGACGGTGGCCGTGTACGACGAGGCCTTCAGCGCCGAGGAGATCCAGGAGCGATTCGAGAAGGTCAAATCGGTGACGGATCTGCCGGCCGAGATGTCGCTGCCCTCGACCATCACGTCGGGACCCTACCTGCAATACGCGACGAAGACGGGCGTCACGATCTTGTGGGAGACGGCGCAGCAGGCCACATCGACGGTCGAATTCGGCGAAGAGTTGCCACTGACCAGGTCGGTGTGCGGAACGAGCGACAGCATGATGCACGAGGTCCGGCTGGAAGGCCTCCGGCCCCAGACGAACTATTTCTACCGTGTCGTTTCCGTCGGGCCGGACGGTACCGAATCGCTCAGCGACCTTTACAGCTTCCAGACCGCCGTCAACGACGAGACAGCGTTTTGCTTCGGCGGTGTCAGTGATACGCAGAACAACCCGGCCGTCTGGGGCAAGGTCTCACAACTGCTTTTCAAAGAACGGCCCAACTTCGTGATCCACTCCGGCGACATCGTCGGCAACGGCCCTCGAAAGCACGAATGGACCGACGAGTTTCTTGCCCCGGGACACGAGTTGATGAGCCGGGTGCCGGTCTTCGTCATCCTGGGCAACCACGATCAGGACGATGCGAATTACTATCGTTACATTTCCAATCCGGCCCCTGAGTACCGCTATACCTTCACGTATGGCAACGCCCAGTTCTTCATGCTCGACACAGATCGCAGCGTCGGGCCCGACAGCGAGCAGTACAAATGGCTCGAAGAGGAACTGGCCAAATCAGATGCGACCTGGAAGTTCGCGGTCCATCACCATCCGCCATACACTTCCGACGAGAACGACTATGGCGACACATGGAGGGGCAAGTCGCCACGCGGCGATCAGCGGCTGCGTCCGCTGGTTGGCTTGTATGAGAAGTATGGCGTGGACATCTGCTTCTTTGGCCACATCCATGACTACGAACGAACCTGGCCTATTCGCAACGACAAGGTTGATCCAGACCACGGTGTGATCTATCTCCAAATGGGCGGCGCCGGCGGCGGGCTGGAGAACTATGCCCCCACCCGCTCGTGGTTTACCGCCAAGGTCCACCGCGACCATCATTTCATTATTGTCAACGTCTTCGACAAGACCCTGCAACTTCAGGCCATCGACCAGAACGGTGTCCTGTTTGATCAGCTTGATCTCCGCAAATGACGCGGACCGTGGGTCCTGCGTCCAGGAGCGGGGCAATGATGGGCTGCTGTTTCCACCTGGGAGACCTTCTTGGCATGCAAGTGCTGATGCTGCGTCTGGAAGGTCCCCGGCTCGACTTGGACGTGAACGGCAATGGACTTCATCTTGCTGTTGAAGACCCGTACCAGACGGCCATCCCAACGGACCCGTAGTGCTGACAGAAGGACTGGATCTTCGGGTGCACCTCCGGATCGTACCAGTCTGCCCGATTGACGGCCGCCTTGAGATTGTCGATCACGATCATCTGCCCCTCCACCAGGTCCTGGTAGATCCGCTGGCCGGTCAGTCCCTGCCCGAGCTTTGCCTCAATCACCGCTCGAAACGGCTCACAGAGGCGCTCCGGACCGGAACTCTTGTCCGCCAATGGGGCCTCCGCCACCGGGGACCCGGGGATCGGGTTCGTGGCCGGTTTTGAATCTGCCGGCGGCGAGTGGACGTAGCGGGGCACCGTCTCGCGATCGACTCCCAGCGCCCCAGCGATCCGCCGTTGTGACCAGCCCAACTGCGCCAGCGTCAATATTGCATGCACCACAGCCATTTTGAGTTGGTTTGCGATCTGCCCCACCTGCTGCGGCTGATATCCAGCCAGCGGACTTGCAGCAGCCTGAGACCGGACATAGCGCGCCCAGAAGTCGCTCCACTCAACATCTTCGCCGGTTTCATTGTTCATACCGTAGAGAACCTGCGGATAGTTGAGCGAATAGGGGAGCAACTTGTCCACATAGGCCGTCTGATAGCGCAGCACCAGTTCGTTGTTGTCCAATGCCGGCACGCTGCTGAAGAAGGGATGGTCCGTGGCACGCTCATTGCTGGATAATCAGCCTCTGTAGGCACACCCGATTCTTCAGGCGTATAGGTGCTGTTATTGGCTGGATTAAATGGATGTTTCGACCAGCCGCCAAGCGACTGGTGATCCTCGTAATGGTCCCAAGTGGCCCAGATCTCGATCTGGACGATGACGTCCCGCTCGCCGGTCAGCTTGAGGAAATTATCGAACCGCCGCCAGTACTCGTCTTTCCAACGGTCCAGGTCGAACTTGTCGTCTACCTGCTTGCAGGCAAAGACGTTGCCGGCATTGCGATCGCTCATCACGTTGCGGACGTAATTGCCACCGACGGATTTCAGCAGATCGAGGTGCCGTTCCAGGCCGACGGGGTGGTTGAACAAGTTGTCCTGCCACGAGCCGCCCGGCAGCAGGACCGGTTCGCCCTTGTACTGCCATTGGAACGGGTTGTCGGAATAGGGCTGAATACGCTCGGTGTCGTCCGCCAACGCCATACTGCTTGCCGACGATATTGCCAGCGCCAGTACCAAGAGCATTCCCATGCGGTGCAGTTGGTCACGTCGTGTAAGCATCTCTTGATCTTCTTCCCTTAGGTCACGATGGTCAACGGACCTGTATCCACGCCATCCAGAGTCCATCTTCGGGGGTCTTCAGAGAGATTCGGCCGGGCTCGACTCGAACGCCGTCGATCCACTTGTCCTCGCGCATGCTCATCCACCGCAGTTGGGCCGGCCCGGGCAATGCGCGGGCGTCGAGCTCAACCGATCCGCCGCCGTCGAACCCCAGGGCATACTGCCGGCCGGGCTGAGCCATGAGGTACACACCGTCATCGTGGCTGAGCAGGTCGGGCCGAGGCTCCAGGGCGAACCAGTCCAGCGCGTTCGTGAACGTGCGCACACTGCGCAGGATCCGTTGGGCCTCGTCGCTCAAAGCCAGGCCACGGCTCCCTCCGTTCCAGGGAACCGGGCGATGGAACCGCGTCGACGCCAAACCCGCGAAGACGTTGCGCAGGAACTTCGGCGCGCCGCCGAAGTTGTCGTTGTAGATCTTCACGTTGTTGATCGGACGTGGGGAACTGCCAAGATACTTGCGGACTTCGAGCAGGCGGCGATACTGCAACCGCCGGTCTCGGATCTGGTTGCCGGTGTTCTGCGAGACGTCGGCGAACGTGTATACTTCGGCGTCGTCGTACACGGTCCGGTGTGTGGCGTGGGTAATGTCCTCCCGACGCCGCATGTCCGTGACCTGCGCGGTCACGCCGTGCTCCTTCGCCCGCTGATGGATGCGCCTGGCCCAATGCCGCGACCACTGGGGCGGCTCGCCCGATTCGTTGTTGATGCAGTAGAGCACGTTGGGAAACGGCAGCGA
Organism: uncultured Pirellulales bacterium; assembly: GCA_964612985.1. Taxonomy (GTDB): domain Bacteria; phylum Planctomycetota; class Phycisphaerae; order Sedimentisphaerales; family Anaerobacaceae; genus Anaerobaca. Next base: position 3,359 of record CAZTGH010000050.1, on the reverse strand, counting down.
GATCGCCAGTACCCAGTCGATAAACGCCTCCTGGTAGCGGAGCACCCGTTGGTTGTTCTCCAACTCGGGGACTGTGTGGAAGAAATTGTGCTTCGTTGGCCCCTCGGCCGGGGCAAAAGGAACCTCCGTCAGCAGGCCCGACTCATCGGCGGTGTAGTTGACGTTGTTCAGCGGGTTGAACGGATGGCGAGCCCAATTGTCGCGTGTCAGGTCCCACATGTCCCATAGCTCGATCTGCACAATGACGTCGCGCTCGGCCGCCAGACGCAGAAATGACTCGAACCGCCGCCAGTATTCCTCGTTCCAGGTGTCCAGGTCGTAGCGGTCTCCGACGCGGGTGAAGGCGTAGAGATTGCCCTCGTCGCGGTCGCTCATCGTATTGCGAACGTAGTTGCCCCCACAGGCGACGAGGGTATCGAGCTGAGCCGCCAGTTTGTCTCGCTCCCACTGGAACAGGTTGTCGTCATCGCTGCCGCCCAGCAGCAGCACCGGCTTGTCCTTGTACTGCCAGTAGAACGGGTTCTCGGAATACGGCTGAATGCGGCCGGTATCCTCCCCTGCCGACGCTCTGGCGAGCGAGGGAGCCGCCAACAGCAGAACGGCAAGGGCAATAACGTTTATAATTCCCGAACGACCAGCGACACTCTTCATTTCAAACATCCGACTTCTCCTTGAACAGAATCAGCAAGCATCCGGAACCCATCGCCTTCTCACAACTCCCATCGGTCCCATCCGTCTGCTTTCAGCGAATATCCGGCCGCACGATACCGAGCAGGGTATTGCCGGCGGTACCCATCAGTCCATGTCGCGTACCTCCAGTATCAGCAGCCAGTCGGCAAAGCCATAGCTGTTGTTCCCAGGCCGCGCGAAGGTGCGAGGGCCGTCATTGGGCAAGGGCGACCCGCTGATGACCGTCTCCCGCCCGCTTGTGGGATCGGCCCAGATGGCCGTTACCGGTCCGGCGAAGCGGCTCAGGTCAATGCCGATCGCGCCCGGGTGCGTCGTGGGCAGGAAGGCCATGCCCAACGTCCCATCGGGAGTACGGGCAGCGACAACGAATTTCTGGCCCTTAGCCTCGTCTTTTGTACGCGTACCATCATAGAATTCCCGCCCGGAGTGGATGAAGGGCAACGCGCCCTTGACGTTCGATTCGGGCACCAGCATATGCCACGCGCGGTCCTTGTAGATCGTGTAGACGTGCTCAAGGCAGCGACGTGAGGGCTCGTTGAGGTTGGCTTTCCAGCCAGAGCCCATCCGCCAGATCGGATCATTGCCGTGGGCGTGCCCCGCCCCACCGGCGAGAATGGGCCAGTGCATGTTGCGGCGCACCCGCCAGTCGCCGCCCCCGCCATGGCCGATATAGGTCGATTCCCCCAGGATGGCCGGGCGAATGGCGGACACCGCGTCGGTCTGATTGCGGTCCCACTCCACGTGGAACCCACTATACACATGCACGTAAGTGCGGTTGTTGTGCCCGGGCCGGTAGGTGTAGACCCAACTGATATCCAGAAAGCTCGCCTGCGGGTACTCACCGGGACTCGTGCTGCTCATCGGACTGTGGTTGCGTGTAAAGCTGCCCGGATGCGAGGCAATCAGCATATGCGGCGCACGGCTCTTGATACCCCGGGCGATCCGTGTGTATTCCGAAACCCTGCCCGAACTGTCGCCCCCGAGAAAAACCATCATGTGCAGAGCATTGGCATAGCGCCGGCCGAGAAACTCTCCGTAGGCAGTCAGGGCAGCCTCGCTCTGGCGGCCCAGGATCACGTTCCAGCCCTCGGTGGCCGTGCCTTTCCACGCCACAGCAGCCATCAGCGTGATATTCCGTTCGGCTGCCGCCCGGACGACGAAATCAACGTGCTGCCAGTACATCTCGTTGGGCCGAGAGAAGTCGTCCTCCATGAACGCCTTCTCGCCGAACCAGTTGTCTTCGCCGCTGCGGGTCCACGGGATCAGCATCGTCTGAACGACGGTGTTCCCTCGTCGGCGGCAATCGTCAAGGTAGTGCAGCACATCGCTGTCGGAGACCTGGAACATCAGATGCCAACACGTGTCGGCGTTATAGAGGAAGGGCTCGCCTTTCTGATCCTCCAGATAGGCCTTGTCGACCCCCGGCACGATGTCGCGGATAACCTTGACGCGCAAAGGCCAGGCGCAGCGGCCGATCATGCTGCGGGCGTTTACGGTGGTTTCTCCTGCGATGGCGTGAGCGACGAGCAGCACAACGCCGACAGCAACAAAACGCGCCAATCGAAAACGACCGGCGACACTCTTCTCTTCACACATTCTATTTCTCCTTGAACATGGCCGGGGAGCCATTCGGAACCAGGCGCGACTCCTCACGGTTCGGGGCAGCACCCACAGTTGCGGTAGGCGTCGGGATTGCTGAGGAACGGGTACGAGGCGGCGTGAATCGCAGACCGATTCAGCCAGTCCAGATTGTACTCGTGGTCGATCACCCGTCCACCGCGAACCGTTCGGAGGATCGCACTGCGGTACATGAAAGGCTCCCAGGCGACGAAGATGTTGCCGTCGGAATAGGCGTCATCGCCCCAGCCCTTGTGGTGGTGACCGCTGTTGTACTGATTGTTCCGCTGGAGCCGTTCGAGAAGGCCGCCGCAGTTGAACTTGTCCCGGTACGGATCGTCGATGAACGGCAGCGAGTCGCGGCCCAGGACGTCCTTGAGGTTGTTGAGAACCGCCCATTCACCGCTGATGTCGGTCCAGTCGGTTGAGTTGTTGCGAGGCAACGCTTGAAGCTCGTTCGGCAGGCCCACCTCCGGCCACCAGTAATGAAAGGCGTGCACGACCCGCATGTTCCGGCAGACCAGTTCGCTGGCCCAGGCCAGGTGCCCGTTGTAGGCGTTGGCGGACACGTAGAAGACGATGACCTTGTCCGCAATGGCGGGGTCCCGTTTGTAGGCCGAGGCCAGCGTGGCGGATTGACCGCCCATCGCGATCAGGACCGGCTTGTCGGGATGGGCGGCATGCCAGGACCGAATGGTCTCGACGTACGCCTTGGCGCCGGGCGAGTCCGGGGCCGGCTCTGCCCCCGTGCTGCCGATGACGGGTTCGGGAATCCGCTTCCTGCACATGCCCGAACGCAGACAGCGGTCGTGGTGCCAGAAGGCGGACTGCTGCCAACGCTCCTTGAACACCCCCTTGGGATCGATCGGCGTAACGATCTGGGCGGCCAACGTGATCTTCCCCAAGCCAGCCATCGCGCAGAGTACGTCATCATCAAGGATGTCCGCATATTCATCGTTGTCGTAGATGATCGGATTCGGCAGCGGATTCGTGGGGAAATGCCCCTCGGGCATGCTGACCCCATGAATGTAGAGTCCCCTGGGATACCCGGG
>CAZTGH010000049.1:0-19373 GCA_964612985.1 uncultured Pirellulales bacterium | reverse complement strand
GGCCAGCACACCCATGGGGTTGGCGCGCGTCGCATCGGTAACGTCGGCCGAAGACGCGCCGAAATACACGTCGTGCGTGGCGGCAAACGTACCGGCGACCCAGCCAAGCGCCACGTCGGGCGGCACATCAACCGCCTCGCTGGCAGGATTCGGCTTGGACGCCAGCTCCTTATCGCCCAGCCCAGACATGACGGATCGGATTTCAGCTTCTTCCAGCGCATCCGAGAAAAGCGCCACTTCATCGATGATGCCGTTGAAATAGAACGTATTATTGCTCTGACGACCGATAGTGACATCGGCGCCGGTTGAAACGGCCTCCGTTGTTATATCGAGGCTCCTCTTCTCGACGCCGTTGAAGTACACCTTCAGATGGGTCTTACTCTTTCTTACACCGGCGATATGTGTCCAGGTGTCTAGTGGCAAGTCTTCGGTCGGATTCCACATACATACGATGGCGGCCGATCCAGTGCCGTAATAGAATTGTCCTTCCGTGGCCGTTTTGTAACGAAAGTTGTATTCAACATGATGATCGTCCACAAGTTTGGACAACATGTTTCTCCATGACGTTGGGTATTCTGATATCTTAACCCACATGGAAAACGTAAAGTCGTCCGTGATGCTCAAATGTTCAGCATTCCCGAGGTTCACGCAATCGTCCGTGCCATCGAATTGTACGGCATAACCTGATTGGCCGTCCGTCCACTCCGTACCATTTTCAAGCGTTCCGTCGTTGCCGTTCCCGGATCCGTCTTTGGCCATCAACCCCGAGCCTTCGTCGAAACTCCAGTAGCCAACAAGTTCTGCGGAGGCTGTCCGGACAAACCCAAACACCGTAACCAATGCCATGCAGGTTAACGTTAGTCTCGTGCACATGACCATTCCTCCAGATCACAATAATGCTAACGTCTTACGCTGTTGGGCGTTGCACGCCTGTCAGCCGAGATGTTCCATTCGACCTCCTGCTCGGTACTCCCGCTCGCCACATTGCCAATAGTACCACAATCGGCCCAGCGATTCCAAGGCTTCTAACCATGATCTGCTCCTCATTTCTGGTCCAGCCCTGTCGCTCCCTCAACCCTGGCGTGTGCTCACCCCCGAGGCTGCTGGCCCCACCACTGACCGGTCTCTTCGCCGCGAAAACATCTGCGTCCCTCACACCCGAGCCAAAGCCGAAATGCGTAAGGGCGGAAACGTCATATGTCACAAAATACCGTTGCCCACCTGCCTTCCATCCACTACATTGACTTGTGGTTCCTGACCTGTACTGGCAAGAACTGGCATTCGGCCGACAAGAGTAAGATACAGGATAGAGGAGCGGGCCATGCCCAGAAGAATCCTGACCCGACGAATGTTCCTCGGCCAGGCGGCAGCGGCAACCAGCGTGCTGATCGCGCCTTGGCCGAAGCAGACCACGGCTCAGCCGCCCGCCAGAGGGGACTTTCGGGAGCGGGAACGCATCGAACAAGCCATCCCCACGAAAGCGCCCATCGCGCCGCGCCGACCGCGCAAGTTGCTGATCTTCGATCTCAATGTCGGCTATGGTGGGCACGGCTCCATCCCCACGGCCAACCAGGCATTCACCCTGATGGGACACCGGACCGGCGCTTTCGATACGATCATCAGCAGGGACCCGGCCGTATTCGAGCCAGCCTCTCTGCAGCAATTCGACGCGGTATTCTTCAACAACACGGTGGGCAATCTTTTCGAGGACTCGGCCCTGCGGCGTAGTTTGGTTGAGTTTGTCTATGCGGGTGGTGGACTGATGGGGGTGCACGGCACGTCGGTGGCCTTCACCCGCTGGCCCGGCGCCCACGAGGACTGGCCCGAATTCGGTATCATGCTGGGAGCGCGAGGGGCCAACCATCGCGACAGCGATGAACACGTTTTCATCAAGCTCGACGACCCCGATCATCCCGTCAATCAAGCATTTGCTGGCCAGGACTTCGACTACCGCGATGAGTTCTTCCGTGTCCATGGGCCTTACTCCAGAGATCGCGTGCGAGTGCTGTTCAGTATCGACACCGCCAAGACTACGTTCGAAGGACAGCCACGCGGCAACTGCCACCGCGAGGACAACGACTATGCATTGGCATGGGTGCGCCAATACGGGCGCGGTCGCGTTTTCTACTGCACCATCGCACACAATCCCTACGTCTTCTGGGATCCGAAGATGTTGCAGTTCTATCTGGCGGCCACCCAGTTCGCGCTGGGCGATCTACCCGCCCCGACCACGCCGAGCGCCAAGCTGACCCCTGCGGTCCGCGCTCAGGAGCGACTGGGCTGGCGCCTGGCCCTCACGCCGTCTTCAGTCAGAGAATTGACCCTCTTCGAGCTGATCGACAAAGCCGCGGAACAGGGGCTGTTGTACGTCGGTGGCAGCAATCGCCAGAAGGTCAGTCACGAGATCCCCAAGGACTTCGATAGTCGGCTCAATGCTGACGAGAGGAGGCAGATCCGTCTGAAGCTGGACGCCGCCGGCGTTCACCTGCTGGTCTATCAGACCAAGCAAGAACCGTCGACTGAGGCGGATCGCACACGGATCATCGGGTTTGCCCGGATCATGGGCTGCGAAGCGATCGCCGGCAAGGCACGAGGTCTCGCACTGGAGGAGGCACCGGAGCTCGTGAAGGCCGATGGACTGGCAGATACGGGAAGCACTACTCCGCTTCTCGGCAGAATCTCCATGTCGGGTCCATTGTCGACGATCTTCACGATCGAATACGGGCGTGATGAACGCGGCACAGGACGCGGGTGGGTTGAGGACGTCGAGTTCTTCAATGAGATGAGTGTGCGTCTGGCGGAAAGAGAGAGACCATGACACAGAAGATACTTCGCCACCACTATACCCGGCGTACTTTCATCGGGCGCGCCGCAGCCTTGTCAGGGACCCTCGTGCTGCCCTGGATAACGCGTTCGTCGGCACTGGGCAAAGAAGGCAACACAGTCCCCAGTGAACGGATCACCGTCGGGTTGATCGGACACGGGTGCATGGGACGCGGCCATCTGCATCGCCTGGCCGGCGATCCGGGAATCCAGGTGCTGGCCGTCTGTGACGTGGACACGATGCGCCGGGACGAGGGCAAACAGCGCGTCGAGGCAACGTATGCCGCTCGTAGTTCCGCAGGCGCGCATCGTGGCTGTGACCCCTACAACGACTACCGTGAACTGCTCGCCCGGGCGGATATCGACGCCGTCGTTATCGCCACACCCGATCATTGGCACACGATGCAATCGGTCCATGCGATGAGAGCCGGCAAGGACGTCTACTGCGAAAAGCCGATTTCGTTGACCGTCCGCGAGGGCCGCCGATTGGTGGAGACAGCGCAACGCTACAGCCGGATCTTCCAGACAGGAACGCAGTACCGCTCCATCCCGACGATTCATGAAGTCTGCGATTTCATTCGCGCCGGCGGGCTGGGCAAGATCAAGTCGGTCTTCACCCTCTGGGGGAAGATCGGCGGTCATCTCGGCGTCGACTCGTACGCGCCGCTGCATTTCGCCCTGCCTGCCGAGCCGGTGCCCGATGGATTGGACTGGGATTTGTGGGTGGGTCCGGCCCCCTGGCAGCCATACAACAGTGCTTACCACAGGAATCCGATTCCCGGCGTCGTCCCCTGGGCGTTCCACGAGGACTTTGGCGCCGCCGCGGTCACCTGGTACCACTCTCACGCCGCAGACGTCATTCAGTATGCGCTGGGCATGGAGAACAGCGGGCCGGTCGAGTTCATCCACCCGAGCACAGGCCAATACCCGACGCTCACCTGCCGCTACGCCAACGGCACACTCCTGCACCTGGTCGATCACTGGGGCATGGTGAAGGATGTGTACAAAGCCGTACCCCCCAACGCCAGGCTGGAAGGCAATTTCGGCGGCGTGTTCGTCGGCGAGCGCGGTTGGCTCACCTCGATGAGTACCGGCGGACCAATCGAGGGTGGCCCCGACGATCTCTTCGAACGGATGAAGCTGACGACGCGCGAGGTGAACATCGGCGACAACAATCATCATGCGAACTGGTTCGATTGCCTTCGCACCCGACGAAAACCGAGCTGCGGCGCGGAGACCGGACATCGGTCGGCCTCCCTGGGGCATTTGACGATCATCGCCCACAAGCTGAAACGCTCGCTGAAATGGGACCCTGACACAGAGGTGTTTGTCGGTGACGACCCGGCCACACGCATGTTGGCCCGCACCATGCGCAGCCCGTGGAGCACCTAGTACAAGGTGGTCCTCGGAACTCAAAGAAAAGGCGAACGCAAACCAGCAACGCCGGGAGAAACCATGAGCGCCAATGTCGATCGTCGTCGATTCCTCCGAAACACGTTACGGGCCGCCGTTGCCACCGTCGCGACGCCGCAGATCGTGCCATCAACGGTTCTGGGGCGGGGCAGCGCCGTTGAACCCAGCAATCGCATCACGATGGGGTTCATCGGTCTGGGAATCCAGGGGACGGGACTGCTCCGGGCCTTTATGACGCACGAGGACGTTCAGGTCGTCGCCGTTTGCGACGTCTACGACAGCCAGCGGCAGAAGGCCAAAGGCCTCGTGGACAAGCACTATGATCACACCGACTGCCTGGCATACAACGACTTCCGTGAAGTGTGCCATCGCAACGACATCGACGCGGTCTGTATCGCGACGCCGGATCACTGGCACGTCCCCATTTCGCTCGAAGCCGCTCGGGCCGGCAAGGACATGTACACGGAAAAAGCCCTGGGTCTGAGCCTGGCGTGGGACAAGGCCCTTCAGGCAGCCTGTCACCGATACGGCACCGTCTTTCAATGGGGCACGCAGCAGAGGTCCGACCGGAATTTCCGGTATGGCTGTGAACTGGTCCGTAACGGCCGCATCGGCAGGCTGCACACCATCCGGGTCGGGGTCCCCCACGACTTCCCCTTCCCGAATCAGCCGACTCAAGCCGTGCCCGAGGGGTTTGCCTATGACCTGTGGCTCGGTCCGGCGCCGTGGACACCCTATACCTATCAACGTTGCCGTCCCTGGACGAAAGAGGAGAGTTATTCAATCTGGTATCACATTTCGGATTACTGCCTGGGCGGCATCGGGGGCTACTGGGGCGTTCACCATGTGGACATCGCGCAGTGGGGACATGGGACGGACGAGACCGGTCCCGTCGAAATCGAAGGAACGGGCGTGTTCCCTGAAGACGGCCTGGCCGACTGCGCCATCCGTTGGAAGGTTCATCATCGCTATGCGGATGGGGTGACCATGGTGTACATGGACAACCAGCAACACAAGCAGGGTGTGACCTTCCAGGGCACGGAAGGTTGGGTCCATGTCAATCGCCAAGGCATCTGGACCGAGCCGGAGTCCCTGCTGACCTCGGTGATCGGGCAAGACGAGATTCATCTGACTGAGAGCAAGGGTCATCAGCGAAATTTTCTCGATGCGGTCAGGACGAGAGCCCAGACGATCTGCCCCATCGACGTGGCCGTCCGAACAGATGCCATCTGCCATCTTACGGATATCTGCACGCGACTGGGTCGGAAATTGCGCTGGGATCCAGAGAAAGAGGACTTCATCGACGACCCTGAAGCAAGTCAATTATTGAGCAGGGCAATGCGCAGCCCTTGGCGACTTTGAAGACGGTGCGGACGACAAGAACGACTGGGACGTCCTGTAGTCCGTCGGCAGAAAGGACTGAACCCGCTATGCGACGACAACTTCTGGTCACAGCGTGTCTTCTTGCCAGCGTACTCTTATCAGGCACGGAATCGGTCGCCGGTGAGTTGCTGGTCGGCACCGCCAATATCGATATCACACCGTCACAGCCGGCAGCTCTTTCCGGCCAACGGCATACACGGGTCGCCCGTGAGGTGGAGAGTCCCGTAACGGCCACGGTCCTGGCGATGGAGACGCGCGACGGCGATCACTCCCTTGATCAGGCCATCATCGTCTCCTGTGATCTGGTTGCGATTCGAGACGGCATCCAGGAGCGATTGCGCGATCGCGTGAAGTCACACTTGTCGGATTTTAATGTCGACAAGCTGTTTCTCAGCGCGACGCACACGCATACCGCGCCAGTCATGCGAGAGGGCGTCTATGTCATCCCTGATGAAGATGCTATGCAACCCGTTGAATACGTTGCGTTTCTTATCGAGCGCCTGAAGGAGGCGGTGGTCCGCGCCTGGTCCAATCGCCGACCCGCCGGAGTGGGTTGGGGACTGGGCCATGCCCTCGTGGCACACAACCGCCGTGCCGTGTATGCCGACGGCAGCGCCCGAATGTACGGCAAGACAGATGAGCCTTCATTTCGGGCCATGGAGGGATATGAGGACCATTACGTCGACACGCTTTTCCTCTTCAATGCGGACCGGAAAGTGATCGCGCTGGCCGTCAACGTGGCTTGCCCATCGCAAGAGGTGGAAGGTCGCAGCGCAGTCAACGCCGATTTCTGGCACGAGACCCGGTCGATGCTGCGCAAGAGGTTTGGCGACAACGTGCAGGTCCTGGCGTGGACCGGAGCCGCGGGCGATCAATCGCCACACTTGATGTGGTACGAACGCGCGGAAGAACGAATGCGGACCCTTCGCAAGCTGACGCGATTGCAGGAGATCGCCCGGCGCATTGACCTTGCGGTCGACGAAGCCTACCACGGAGCAAAGCAGGATATCCGTTTCGATGTGACTCTCATCCACCACGTCAAGAACATCCAGCTTCCGGTACGGATGGTGACAGAAGCCGAAGCCGCTGAAGCCATGGCGTTTTGTAGAGCGGTCGCAGAAGAAGACAGCCTTGACCCTCAGAACTGCCTGGAACGTATGTGGAATCGCCAAATCGTCGAACGTTACGAACGACAAAGCACAGATCCATACTACACCATGGAATTGCACACCATCCGTCTGGGAGACGTGGCCATCTGCACCAATCCGTTCGAACTGTACAGCGAATACGGTGTTCGGATCAAGGCCCGCAGTAAGGCCCTGCAAACTTTTGTCGTGCAACTGGCCTGCGCTTCCGGCGGCTATCTCCCCACTGCCGAGGCCATCCGGGGTGGGCATTATAGTACTGAAGTCTACAGCAACCTGGTCGGACCCGAAGGCGGCAACACTCTGGTCGACAAGACCGTGACGGAGATCAACGCCATGTGGAACGACGACTCAGATTGTGCAGCTGCGCCGAAAGGACAGCCTGTTCATTGACTCGAATCTGGTCGGACGCTATCTTACTTTACGGAAAATCAACTCGATCGTGGTCTCTTCCTCTGCATGAATTACCATAGGGGCAGGTAAATGTACAAGTACACGCCGATCCTGTTGATGGAATGACATATCTTCGCCATTGACCCGTGTCTGATCTATCACCGCTCCTTCGGCAACGACCAGCGCCATCGACTTCAGACGCAATTGGCCATAGCGCATGACGATTGTGCATGATTGTCGGCGATCTTGTCGCCGCTGGGTGAACGTGCCCCATCCCTCGGCCGCCGTAAAAGCCGCTCTGAAATCCTCCGGTCGCAGCCGAGGTGCGAAACCGATGTGTCCCTTGGGGCCGTGATACTCGAATCCACACGTTGCCAGAAACACGCCGTAGCTGGCCATGGACCTGGCATAGTGGTCGGAGCACTCAATTTCATTATAGGGATTGCGGCGGCGTCCATCGTAGCGGTCGTGAATGGCCCGGCCGACGGCCAGGCCCTTTTCCAGGAGATCGGGTTGATCGTGGCTCTCCCAGATCATGTGGGCAGCCGCCTGCCATTCGAAGCCGCTCATACATTCGTTGAAGTATCCGTATTGCCAGTGCTTGGCGAAGTTTGGATTTTTCCCGCCCTTGGGCCAGGAGCACATGATCAGTCCAGCGTCACCGGCCATGGCGTACCAGCGGCCGCGCTGAAAATGTTCGCGGAAGGGACCAACGTCGGGAACGAAGTTGTACTTCCATAAGGCCCGCAGAGCAGACAGTTGTTTCTCCCGGTCGAAGAGACGACCGAGAGCCACCCAGTGCGCCCAGGTCTGCCCGAAGATCTGGTCGATATAGCAACCCGGTCCCACACCGATCTTGTCCTGGTGTGCCGGGTCCTCGATCTGGTGGAAGTACTCGCCATTGTAGGTTTGCAGGATGCTCTGTGCTCCGCTGGCGGCGATCGTGCGGCACCGTTCGGCAAAGGCACGATCGTCAACCTCCAGGGCCATCTGCTCGCCCGCCTTCAGTGCGGCCAGGTAGAGCGAACTGGTGAAGCTGATTTTGCCATACCAGTCGGCATCCAAAGTATTCGGCTGGGCGCCGTTAAGCAAGCCGTCTGCATCGGCGTCACGCTTCATCATGAACTCAATCGACTTCTTCACCTTCGGCCACAGCCGGCGCAGAAAGCTGTCATCCGCAGACATCTGATGTTCGCGCAGCACGCCGAGGATGCGACCACACTGACCGTCATCGGCGTGCTGGTCGTGGAATTCGCCCCGGTAGTGGATCGCCCCGTCTTCGCCAAAGGCCAGCCCGAAATCCACGCGCTGCCGTATGCTGCGTTCGATCTCCGGAAACAGACGACCGGGGGCCTGGGCATAATGCCAGACGTGAGCGCACGTTCCTTCGCAACAGTTGATCCCTTCCCAACCGTAGAATCGTCCGTTCTCGAAGTGATAAAACGTGTTGGTGGCCAGTATGGATGTATTGGCCATCGTCCGATCGAGAAGCCAACCGGGCAGCGTGGAATCGTACCAAGTGTCGGTCCATCGCCGGGTGAGATTGTAGAGCTCGTCGATATTGTCGGTGATGTGCCTGGCGACGGCGGCCGCGTCCGCAAATCGCCGGGTATAATAACGCCCCACATGGCCCAGCCGGGCCAGCGACAGATGGGGGAAATACCAGGCGAACACAAAGGTCACCGTCCTGCGTTCTCCGGGATCGAGTGTGACCGACTTGCTCACAGCTCCCGTCAGGCGTTCTCCCCACGGTCCGGTCGCGTCAGAGTTGTCCGTCTCGAAGATACCGTTCTGGGTTGTGTCTGCGGCGGCATGATCAGCCTGGCCAACGAGCGCCAAGGCCAGTGTGCCGAAATCGTAGCGCTGTTCCAGGGGGCCGGCGTCTTCGGTCTTTCTCTCATCCGTGAAGATGATCTCGTCGACCCCGATGTTGCCCCAACCGCCCGATTCGCGGTCGACGATCTTCAGTTGCGCCGTCTTGCCCTTCAGGTCGCTGACATCCATCGATTCGATGCGCATCTGGTTGGCGTCATGTCCGCTGACAAAGCGAACGACTTTGCCATCCACCCATAACTCGATACCCGTACCACCAGCGTCGCCTTTGCCGGTCAGCATGTTGATATCGGCCTGTGGGTTGTGGTTGCCCCCGCCGATGCGGAAGCAGATGTAGTGACGTTCAATTGTGAACGGACGACTCAGGAGCGAACCGGTCGCCGAATCCTTGCTGCCCACCGAATCCCCCGGAGCCGAGGCGTGCGAGTTGACTACGCGCCGACCGCTGCCTTTGACGTCTCCCTGGTAGCTGGGAATGTCCTCGATCGCGACAGGGCCCGTGCCAAAGGCCTGCCCTTCGACCGTCCAACCCTCATAGGTAGGCTTCTCGAAATCTTCGAAAAGAATATCCCGCCGCCTCGGAACGGCCTGTGTCTGAGGCGGCCGTTCGGCACTGCACTGCAGCACGGTCCAACGATCGGCACGTTCGATCCGGTTGCGACGCAAGGTGTCACCCGCCTGACCGCTGTAGAGACACACCGGATTGTCCGTCCAGCCCGCCAGCGTGACCTCGACCGCCTCGGCGCCGGTGTTCTGCACGGTGTAGCGCATGACCGTAGCCGGGTACCCGGAGTTTTCCAGATCCAGAGGGATGAAGGGGCTGAACGCCTCCAGCGAAACCTTCACGGGACAGGCAGGATCACGGTACTGGACCCATCCCATGGGATAACGCCCATCGAACGTCACGTGGGCAAAACCCTCACCATCTAACGAGCGAACCTGCTGTATTCCGGCGCCACGCAAGCGCAAGCTGAATCCTTGCTGAAACGGATGGATCTGCTCGAAGGGGTTCCGAAAAGTCTCACCACCGGCCCCCTTGCCCAGAAATCCTCGCGGGTACGACTTGTTGAAGATCTCCCACAGCCACAGTCGTCCGTCACCGCCGAGGTAAACGTGTCCGGCTCCAATTCCCCCGACAGGCATGCCGATATACTTGAGCTGTCCTGTAGAATAGGTCTGCTTATGGCCCGGCTCGTACAACGAGCGAACCCAGGCCGGATCGAGCTTCTTGTCGGCCGGAATGATCTTGAGGTAGTCGTTGTCAAAGGGTCCTGCCATGACCGGCTGAGCCATGCCACCGGCCACCAGCCCAGCTGCGACTGCCCCGGTAGCCTGCATGAATTCTCGCCGTGAGAGGGCCGACGAGGAGATATTCTTTGGGGTACATTGCTCTGTTGATCTACTCCGTTCATGCTCCATTTCCGGCATCCTTTTCTTCACATCAATGGTATCGTGACTTCATTCACCTTTCTTCTGATATGAGCGATGCCTATCCTCCCTGCAGAGTCCCCGCCGGTCAAGAATCGTTCGACCACGCGCCAGAATTCAAGACCACGCCACGCACCGAGGCCCATGCCCTACTGGTGTGGACCTCGGAGTCCCCATCGTCTGCATGTACATGGCGTGCAGATGTCTCAGAACGATTTGTGCATAGGCGCTCTCCGGCCCGCGAGCCAGGCCGCCTCTTCGGAGGGTAGAGCACGATCGTAAATCCGGACGTCATCCATGAGTCCATCGAAGAAATTGGCCGTAGCGACGATTCCCAATCGCAGGTTGCCTCCCCGATCCACCAGGGCGGCACCCCTGGCAGGACTGGCCACGATTTCGACGCCATCGGCATAGATCTTCTGGATATCCCCGTCATACGTACAGACGATGTGGGTCCACTGGTCATCTCTCAGAATCACTTGGCCGCTGTCAACGGCCGTCTCGGCGGTCGGCCCCCCCGGATAGATACTGAAACGCAGCCAGCCGTCGGTGGAGTGCTGCCCAAACCAGAAGGTACATTGTGAATTATCCAGGGTCCACTTGGAGACGTACCCGGCCCAATCCTGATTGACGTTGCGCGGGTGAACCCACAAGGCGATACTGATGGCACCAGCCGTTCCGACGGGGACGTCGCCGCAGTCGATCCGTGAGTCGATACCGTCGAAGTCGGCAGCAGAACCGACGATACCGTCCCAATAGGTGACATCACCCTCGGCTATGCCATCGTACCCCCTTGCAGAGTCGTCGGCACTGCCGTCCAGGGCGTAATGGGCCAGCAGCGCCGTTTCATCCGGTTCCGCTGGTGTAATGTACTCCACCGGCTTCGGAGACAGACGAATATCGTCAATGTACACGACCCCTGTCGTTCCGGCTCCTTCGACGCCAATCGTCAGATTCGTAACATCCGTCGCGTTGACCGCAGACAGATCAATGTTCCACGGCTGCCATATGGGCATCGCGAGATCCGCAGGGTCGCCGTCGTAGAGGATCTTCATGTCGTTGATCTTGACATACATTTGCCCGGCATTGTCCGGGTCGCCGAAAAACCATACCGACAGACTCTTGATCCCGCTGACACTCCAGTTCTCGGCCGGGAAGCTGTACGTCGCCTCCGACATGCCCGTGGTGGTGTTGTCGTAAAACAGGGGCATGGACTGCTGGCCGCCGTGGACGATCGTCCGTTCGGCAAACGGAGCGTTGAAGTAGCCCACGGTAGAACCCGTCTCATTGACCCAGCCGTCAAGCCAAGTTTCGTAGATGAGAATGTCCTCGTCGTTGTAGCGCTCAAAGTCATCAACGATCAGATAGGCCTGAGTTGAAAAACTCCAGACGTCTCCTTCCCAGGTGTGGTGGGTTTCGGTCTCATTGACCTCGCTGACCTTCCAGTAGTAGGTGGTATCGAGACTCAGAGGTCCTGGATCGACAGCCGCGGTGTCGGTCGTGGCCAGCAAGGCTGAGCCGTCGGCAAGCGCCGCCCGGTCGGTGCTCAGGTATACTTCGTGTGTCGCCGCCTCGCGGCCGGCACGCCAGAGCAGGGCCGTGCCGACCTCGACGTTCGTCGCTCCATCGGCCGGCTCCGGTTCGCGGGCGTGTGCAGGAATGTACCGGAAACGCACTTCGCTGAGCCCGCACTGGCCCGTTGCACCATAGGCGCTGTTGACGTAGAGCCGGACAAACCTGGCGGGCACACCGCCGAACGGAATCGCGGTGTTGGCTTCGTAGGTGGTCTTAGCCGTGGCCTGCGACAGGGTGAAATCGCCCAGCGCCGTCCAGTCGACGCCGTTCTCAGAATACTCTACCGTCACCTCTTTCATGCCGAAGCCCAGCAAGGGTTCGAACTGTGCATTGTAGTTCCACACCAGCATCGCGTCGACCTTGTAGAGACGATCGAACTCATACTGGATGTACAGTGGCTCAGCGCCGGGAACGGCCAGCCACATATCCGTACTTTCGGTCGAATGCTGATCGGTGGCATTGAGACCAGATCTGTCGATCGTCTTCGTCGGGCCCGAGCCCGGGTCGGAAACCCCGTTACTCATCGCGGTAACCGCCTCGACCGGATAGGAAAAGGGCTCGGTGGTGAAGTGCCATACATCGCCCTTGAAGATAGAATCGCTCGGCGCCGCGTTCACTTCGTCGATCCGCCAGTAATAGGTCGTCCCGAAGTCGAGCCGACCTTCCGGATCGTAGCTGGCTGCCAACTGGCCTTCACTGGCCAGGACGCCCAGCGGATTGGACCGGCTCGCATTATTGACGTCGTCAAACACGGTGCCAAAATACACATCGTGCAAGGCGGCATAGGCGCCGGGCATCCACTCCAGAGACGTATCGCGCACGACGTCCGTCGCCTCCGTATCCGGCTGTGGACCGCTCGCTTGTCCCATGGCCACCGCCGTAATGAGAATACCACAGACGATTGGGTTATGTTCCGGCTCATTGGTAAAAACCAATTCGATCGTGCCGGAGCCGTCGGTCGGCACGCTGGTGAAACTGTGAAACACCCCATTTTCGCGAGAATCATCGCGTGCGACAGACAGGCTCACGTCATCGTTGATCGTAAGTGTTTCGACGTTGGCATAGGGTGGAATCGAGGTACAAACGGCGACGACATCATACGTCAGGGCATCATTCAGACCCGCGACCTCGATGCGGAAAGGCACTTCTGTACCGTAGGTGCCGGCGATATCGGTCGTGACGCTGTCGACGAATTCGGGCGGAGCCGCTCCTCCATTCGCGGTCAGTCCAACCCAGTTGTCCGCACCGTCGTTGTTGAAGAAGCGGCCGTCGCTCACGGTGATACTGACCCCGCTGAGGATCGTGCCATCCAGCGCGAGCACGGAACCGGCAGCGGTCGCCCCGTTCCCGGTGATGTTGTTCCAGTTTTCGCTGGCTGTCGGCCCCAGATCGATGCCGATCTTCTGTCCGGCGCCGATTCCGGCCATCGCCGCCGTACTCAGGATGATGCTGATTGCCAATATGGTGAGTGCCGTCTGTTTCTGAGACATGTCAATCCTCCTTCTCGAATACGTACCGCTATGCCCTGCGATTCTACCAGATCCCTGTTATTTCAAGATGCTTGGCACGATAAGATCCGCACTCCTAATTTGCGCCCACCTCCCTTCCGCCCGAGAACCCATCGAAGACCTTTCGTCGGCGTGGCTTGAACGGCCATGATTCTCCGGGGTGAACATAACAATCTACTGGAGCCAGGAGACTTCGATGTCGTCGAGGAGTTCGAAGTCCCGGTGCCATTTCAAGCTCCACAGATCGGTGAGCACGATCTTTCGGGCCGAACCATCCATAAACGTGAGATGGATGCCCCGGCTGTGGCGATCGATTGTATACCGGGCCATATCCCAGTCCCAATCGCCGAACCCGATTGGATCCTTGCTTTCCCACCAGTCTCGGGTCGGAGCGGGCTTGCCGGCGTTGGCGCTGAAGGACGTGTCCTTATAACTGTAGGGATTGGCCCCGAACCAGGTGCAATCGCCCGCCATGGGAACATTCGCGGGATGTTTGACGTCGATGGTTTTCCACTGTCGATCCGGCTGGCCCCTCCATCCTCCGGTCGAGGGAGGCTCGACCGAGTTGATCCAGAGATTGATGCCGTAGCTGCCGTAGATCTTATCCGGATCGTCGATGAACTGGTGATTGCCCATGATGGGCCCCGGTCCCCAACGGCAGAACGTTGTACCGACACCACCGACCGGCCCGTTCAGTTTATTGGCCGAGGGGCACAGTCGGGCCTTGTCGACATCCCCGTACATGGCCGACAACATCAGCATCCAGTTGCCCTGCGGTTCCCCCGTCTGCCAGACGTTCTGCTCGGTCCACAACTTGCTGTTGTGGTCGGCAGCATACATGTGAAAGGTAGTGCCCCACTGTCGCAGGTGGGCCTGGCAAACCGCCGCCTGTCCCATCTTCCGCGCCTTCTGCAGGCTGGGCAGCAGGATGCCCATCAGCAAAGCAATAATGGAGATCACCACCAACAATTCGATGAGAGTGAAGCCTGACGCTCTTGGCCCCAAACGGCGTCTGCGGTACGACTTGGCCGTCCGACATCTCCCAAGTCTGCTGCGCTGTTTGTCGTTCGTATCCATAACACTGCCTCATTAGACACCCGGCCCATCCTGCACTTGCTCTTCTTGCGTCAATTGTAGAGATGGCTCGGCAAAGATACCCCAGTCAAAGCTGTTTCCGTCGCCGCCATCTGTCACAATCAGACTCAGGAAGCGATCGTCATCCTGCAGTTCAACGCTCACCAATGCCGCGCCCGATGGCACCTCCATTTCGCGCCGGTGGAACCGGACCTGGCCGTCAACCAGAACCCAGAAGTCGGCCTGCGGTCGCCGAGCATATTCTCCCTCGCGCCGCAGGGTCGTCTCGGCCGTCTCAGAGATCCCGCACAAACCCGTAAATCGTACCAGGCGCACGCCGGACATGCCGGCACGGATCGCCTGCAAATCGAAGGTCACCCCGGCGTTGGCGTGCATGGATATCGCCGGTTTGGTGCGTGTGCCGTACCGGATCCCAGCGAGAACCTGCTCCATCAGCTCACCGGGGATGTGGCGTGGGAAGTCGCCGTTGGTGAGGTAGGCAAACGCGTTGCCGTCTGTGTCGGGGCATGCCCTGAACCTTTGGCCTGTAGAGCTGACCGGAACCGGGCCCGCACTACCATCAGCGATGAACAGGAAGTCGACAAAGGGCATGGCAGGGGCCGGCGTACGAACAATTCCCACGATCGGAGGATTGACGTCGTTGTGCCGGAGCCCGGAAACGCTTGCCGTCCGGAGATCCACCTTCTGGTTCGGATCTGCGGTACCAAAGCCATTGCCCCCTGCCAGTGCATCCGCCAGATCGAACCGTCTGCCGGGAATGCCAAAGCCGCTGGTCTCCGGCATTTCTCGAATCACCTGTCGTGACTGAAAGTCCCGATCGACAATCCTGCCTGAGGCATCCACGGCTCCGGCTTGCCCCTGGGTGAGAATGCGCGAAGCCAGGGACCGCACAGGGTCCGAGCCACTGCGAAGGCCGATCTTCCCTTCATAGACAAAAGCCTCCGTCTCACCGTACGCGTTCACCACGACCCCGAACTCCGTACCGTAGTCCACCACGGTGCCCGTCGGCGTCCTGACGATGAATCCGGAAGAACCCCTGGCTACCCGGACGGAGACGGAACCTCCGCGGAGGAATATCTGCCCGGCGTCCTCAAGATGCAGTGCCGCCGGAGCCTGAACCACGACCCCGGTGCCTTCATCGAATCTCAGTTCGACCAGTCCCTCTGCCAGAAGTACGGAAGAAGGCCTTAAGGCTGTGCCGGGTTCCGTCGAGAGCGTGGGGTTTTGCCAGCGGGCGTTCAAAGACCGTACGATTCGCGCCAGCACAGGAGGTGGTGTGGGAAGCGTTGCGACCATCGGCTCCGGCTGAGGGGACCTCGGGCCGAGAAGTTGGCCACAAATCACCAGGACCAACAGGGCCACCAGAGAACCTGCGCCGACGAGCAATCGACGCCGCCTGGCGCGGAACTCTCGGTACATGGATTCCTGTTGGCGGCGCATTTCATCGGTCTTGAATTGCTCAAACAGTCGCTCGGCGTGGGCCCGGACCGCCTCCTTGCGCGCGCACACCTCCCAGAACGCCTGGTCGACTGGATCCGATGCAGCCGACATTTCACGATTCAACACGGCATTCGCATCGGAACCCTCGTAGGTGGGTGCGTCCTGGCCGCATCCCGCCGTTTTGCCGGACTGCCAAGCCACACGGCCAGGATATGTCGAGAGCATCCTTTTAAGGTCGGCAGAGAATGTCATGTATTCGATATACAGACGCCGAGCAGCGGCATCTTCGCGCAGCAGTGTCTGCAAGCGCTCACGTCGCTCGGTCGTAAGCGTCTCTTCACACAACGAATCAAGCAATCCAAACAATTCGTTCGGTTCAGAGAGGTTCACCTCTGATCCTCCAGAGCGACCGTATGCTGAACGCATCGGAAGAGATTCGTACGAATGCGTTGAAGCGACCGATAGACGGACTTGGTGTGCCAGCCCAACTTGGCGGCAATATCCTTGACCGTTGTATCCAATTCGTAGCGCAATTCGACGAGATGACGATCGCGTTTTGTCAGCTTTTCCAGGCACCTCTTCAAAGCTTCGTGACGTTTGGTATCCTCGCGGAGGACGTAATCCTGGGTCTGCTGCGCCAAATGTTCCACAAGCTGGGCATCAAATATGCTTGTCCGACTGCATCTCTTGCGGTAGTCCATCACCTGATAACGTGCGATGCGCAGGGACCAGGCGGCAAAGTTAGTACCGCCCTGGAAGTCATCAAACTTGGACCACATGATCTGGGCCGTTTCCTGTAGGATGTCTTCGGTCGCCGACCAGTCATGTACCAGGGCGAAGATGAAGCCGTACAGGCCTCGCTCATGAGCGACGTACAGGCGCATAAACTCCTGCCCTCTTTGCATGTAAAATGAATCTTCGTGGAGGTCAGAATCACTCACAGTCAATCCATCCACCCGAGCCACCAGCGAGCCGGTTATTCTCTAACCAATAGAAGATGGACAAACTCACGGAAAGTTCTACATCCGAAACCATCAAAATATATCCTAAGTCATCGTTTTGGACCACCGATCGTGTGTTTAACTCCTTTTTGAGTAGGTAGTTATAATGTTTTGCTTTTTCATGCCATGATTTTGATTTGAGAGTACCGAGTTTGAGGCTATCCTGATCTCTCCTGTTTGGCAATCTGCATTCTGAGTTTCGAGTGTTCGATGCTCAGGTCGATCCATTGTTCGATCAAGCGGGTGAACCGCTTGTAGGTTGCGATCTGTTTGCGAATGTCTGGTTCCCATTCAGAGCGTACATACTCTGTATGACTCTTCATTTGACGGGTGTAGCTGATTTGCCAGTAGGCCCCCACACGTTCCTTCGGGTTGCGGTACTGGCGCGTCAGTGAACCCGGCCGCATGGGACCTATCTGCCCCAGGGCCTCTTTGATTCGAGCGATCCTCTGCTCAATCTGATCCATCCTTTTCTTGCTCATGGTGACTTCCTTCTACTGGGTAGTATAGCATATATATGCTATACTATGCCCAGGGCCGTGTCAACCCCTGAAACGAAGAAAAGGCCTCGCTTTATGAAAGGAGTCATGGATGCTCTGGAGACATTGGTGGAATCTCGTGTGCCAACTCCGTTCTGCCTGTTCACGGGGCAGGACCTTCCTTTGGATGATGACGGCTCTGGCGGGGATGACGGTTCGCACCGACCTCCGGGGAGTGACCAGCATGGTGCGTGCGTTGGGGCTAAGGCCCATCTACTACGACCCCATCCTGGACTTTTTTCACAGTTCCGCATTGGACCTCGATACACTCACCCGCACCTGGCGCAACCCGGTCTTCAAAGCGCATCCGGGCATCCTTCGCGTCGAGGGCAGGCCGGTGCTGGTGGGCGATGGGATCAAGGTCGCCAACGCCTACTACGGAACCGGTCGCATCACTCGCAGGCTGCTTGCCCAGGGCACCCATCTGGTCACGCGCGTCAAGAGGAATGCGGCGGCCTGGTATCCGACACCCCACCGCCGCCGGGAAGGTCACGACGCCGTGGCCGACCGAGAAAGTATGGGAAGAAGATCAAGGTCTCCTCATTGCTCAAGAACGTCGACCGCCTGCAGGAAGCGGGCAGCCCCATCTATGGTGAGGCGGCGTCATCCTGCTGATGAGCACCGATCTGAACCCGGCGCCCCTCGAGATCATTCGAATCTACGGATTGCGATTCAAGATCGAAGTATCCTTCAAGCAGGCACTCCACGTCATCGGGGCGTATGCGTATCATTTCTGGATGGCGGCCATAACGCCGCTGCGCCGTGTCAGCGGCAACCAGTATCTTCATCGCAAACCCCAATCCTATCGCGACGGCGTCGGGCGAAAGATGGCCGCCTATCACCGCCACATGCAACTGGGACTCATCGCACAGGGAGTGCTCCAGATCCTCTCGTCCACCGTTCCGCAGAGAATCTGGCGTTCATTCGGCTCCTGGATTCGGACCATTCGCTCCGGACTGGCCCCCTCTGAACCGGTCGCTGCCATTGCCCTTCGAAACACCCTTCCTGATTTTCTCGCAGATCCCGATGTCGCTTCATCCTTCGCGAAATTCCTGCAAGCTCGCATCGATCTATCCAGGGCGGAAGGAACGCGACTCGCGGCATAAACCGGCACAAGGCAAGTCGGGACTCTCAAGGTGTTATGAAGAAACCATATAACCATTGTTGGCCGAGAGGGATAACACAATGACATCATCAGATCTGCGTGTTCAACCAACCGCAAGGATCGAGGTCGACATCGACGAAGCAGTCCGGTTTGTCGCGAAATCGATGGCCGCCGACGAAGGGGACTCGGCACGGGCGACCACGGAGTTTCATTCCTGTCCCCTATGGCTTTCGCAAGACTGACAATGCATATTCCAAGAGAGGCCTGACAATGGCGGTTTCGGCGCCAAGCGCGCGTTGAGACACCGCGAGTCCGATCTGGGCATGCAGGTATTGGGCCGCAAAATCTGGCGAAATGTTGCCAGGCCACTCCCCACTCTCCCGGCTTTCCCGAAAAAAGCGCGCATAAAGATTTAGCGCCGCCTCCTCGATTTCTGCGACCTTCGCCTGCGACTTCGGCCCAAGGTGCAGGCGCGCAGCACGCATCTTGAAGAACAGGCACCCGTGTTCGTTACGCGGGTCTTCACTCGCGCATGTGATGAGTGCCTCCAGCTTTTCAAAAAAGCTCTGTCCGCTCAGAAGAAGGTCTCGTCGCTCGCTTAGGACAATGCTGGCGTACTGCTCGAGCGCAGCCGCGATCAGCCCGTCCTCGCTGCCGAACTCGCGATAGAGCGATGGCTTCGACACGCCTGC
>CAZTGH010000048.1:0-19757 GCA_964612985.1 uncultured Pirellulales bacterium | reverse complement strand
AAAATCCGCCACACGCTCGAGCGCTTGCGGGGTCTGGAGTACTCCGGATAGCTCGGCTGCCGCGAGGGTGGCGGGTCCGATGGGGGCTGGCCCGCTCCCTGGCCCGGGAGAAATGACGACTCCAGGTAATCCTTGTCTTGATCGAATCCCATCTGAAACTCCTTGAAAAGATCGATGCGATTATAAGGAACGGGCTCGCTGCCGTCAATTTGCACTACCGGCACATACTGGGGGGCGGCCGGAATGTGGCGGTATTTGAGTCGGCCACATCCGCTTCGTCATGCGAACGAGAAGGCTTGCAGAATCCGCTTGCGTGGGGTATGATTCTGTTTACCGGACGCCGTAAGGCGTTCGCTGGGCTCCGATGGACACTACATCGCGGGGCTGGCTTGGCAGCGGTTGAGTTGAGGGCAGGCTGGCCTCGCGTCCTTTCTATTGCCGCTTGCAGCGATCTCACTTGCCCTGACCGGCCTTCAGCCGATAGGGGTACATCGAGTACCCCACCTCGCGGGCCTTACCGACGATCTCCGGATAGGGCGTATCGCAGATATCGACAAAGCCGATCTGGTAGTTCTCCCCGTCGCCGCGTCCGGTCGTCGCCTGGTCCTTGTATTGGAACCAGTGCGTGCCGATGATATACGGGTTTCGCAGTGCGCCGCGTACGTAGCTGGCGTACGTATCGGCGCGGTCCTGCTGGCTCTTCGTCGAGCGCAGACCCGTGTGGAACATGCCGCGATCGAGCGCCCCGAAATGGAACTCGCCGATGATCAGAGGCATATCGATCTGCCCCGGCAATTCCAGGTCTTCGACGCTGTACGTATAGCGATTGTAGCTGACGACGTCGCAGAAATCCGCTGCCGCCCGCGCCGCGATGTCGTTGACCCAGGCGAACCGGCAGCCCAGGTAGAGCTGATGGGGAGCGACCTTGCGCAGTTCGTCGCGGATCGTTGCGAAGTAGGTCCGGGCGGTCTTGTCGTAGAATGCCTGGAGGTCCGCCGACGCCTTCTGCTTGTCCGGGGCGGTCTGACTGTCCACCAGATCTTGCCAGGAGGTGTGGTCGGTGCCCCAAGCCTCATTCAGCTTGGCGATCGTCTGGTACTTGTCCTTGAGATCTTCGACAAAGACCTTCTTGGCGGGCTGATCGGCAGGGGAGACCATCGCCGCGACAGCGAGCGAGGTATCGTCTCCCCACGAGAGTTCGTTGTGAACGAAATAGCCGATGCACCACGGATCGCCTGCACTTCGATCCTTCTCGCGAGCCAACCGGTGGCGAAGCTGCTGACGGAAACTCGGATCGAAGACGTCGTAGAACTTGCCCCAATAACCCTCGGAACCCTCCAGAGGTTTGGCTTCGAAGTGAATCGTTGCGGTATAAGGCGTCTTCCGCATCAGGTAGATGCTCTCGTCCGACCAGTTGGCAATCGTATTGATGCCCCAGTTTCGGAAGCGGCGGTGCGTCCGCTCCGCGAAGAGCCGTTCGAAATCCCCGCCGTACTTCCGCAGCAGATTGGCCCGGCTGAAATCGTATGTACGATAGGGCGAGTGGTCTTTGTAGTAGCCGTGCGGCGCCCAACTGCCCGATCCATAAAATCGCGCAAGAGCAGAATTTTCGGCGGGCAGATCTTTGAAATACGCCTCGCGGTCGCTGATCGGGGTGGCGTTGCCGCTGCCGACGCAGTCGATCCCATGAGACCAGAACAGCCCGCCCGCCGGATCGACCAGCCACCACTTGCTTTCGTACTTGGCCACGCGGAAGAAGCCCGTCGCCTCCAGTTGCGGACCGCCCAGCCAGCCGCCGTATTCGTCCCGTTCACCCGGACCTGGACGCTCTGCGATCTCGCGACCTTCCCGCTCACGGCGCGAGACCAACTCGTCGATCGAATGGGTCTTACCGGGCCAGTTCTTGTGGATGTATTGCCCGAATTCGTCGATGAACGGCAGAAACGTCGAGGCGTCGAGCACCTGAATCTGCCCATCCGCACGGATTGCACCGATTTCGAACGTATGGTTCTCCTTCGGATGGTTCACGAAGATCACCAGTTGAGTCACATTCGAGGGATCGAGCTTGCCCGCATGCATCGGCGCCGCCCGCATGCCCACCAGTTCCAGGGGCGCGTCCAGCCTCCACGGAACCGGAAAGACACGCACGGTGAGCGTCGCCGACCCGTTGGGCGGCACATTCACGTGGTCGGTGATGCAATGGTTGACGCCGTCGGCGCCTGGATTGTCCACACGGCAGTTCACCGTGACCGGATGCTCCCCTCGGTTGGTCACTTCGAACGAGATCGTCTCCCGGGCCGACAGATCCCACTTCCCGTCCGGCGCCTCAAGCGTGATTCCAGGCCAGGGCGCTTCGTGTCCCGTCCGGATTTGTAGTCTTCCATTTGCCGTCAGACTGACCCGTGCATCGCTGGTTTGGACAGTGCTCGTCTCGAATGCAGGCCCGAAACCGAATAGAATGATGCCATCGTTGTCCGCATGGGCGGTTGAGGACAGGATGGACAACGCAGCGGCAATCACCGCGATTCGATGTACCTTCATGGTCGGTCTCTCTCAGAAATCCTGATGGCGGGCCGTTCTATGGACGGATGACATAGGCGAAGTTCTCTCTCTCGGTTGTAAATGCAATCTGCCCCTCGTTCGCGGTGTATGGGATGCGACGAAGCGGGTTGCCGTCGGCATCGATCGCGATCACGGAAGAAATATCGGCGCTGGCCAGGCCGAGGTCCGCCGGTCGCAGCACGACCGAAAATGGTCCCAGACTGGGCAGGGGGGTGACGACGAGCGTCTCGGCCTTCCGCTCGCAACGGAACGCGCCCCGCGTGGCAGCCGGACCGAAGTCGACCGCCTCAATCCCGGCGTTCCAACTCCGACTGCTCAGAGTCGTTTCGTGCGGCACCAGCGCGATCTCCGTCACCTGTTGCCCGCGCCCCTTCACGACGAGCGTTCCGATCTTGTATCGCATGGTCCCATCGTCGTCGCCCAGCAGGCCATAGCGGGCGCCTGTGGCCGGGTCCCATAGACCTGCAAAGATCCCGTATTCCCCAGGCCCGCAATCCGACGGAACGGCAATCGTCGCATCTGCGCCCAGGCGCACCAGCCCCAGCCACTGGCTCGTGGGCGTCGGCAGTGCCACTCCACCCTGAAAGGCGATCTTATCGCTGCGGTCTGATGTGTCGCTGGTGAAATGGATGAACACCTGGAGGTCCTTGGGCGCCGGCTCATCCGCCTGCCAGGCGGTGATCAGCCTGAAGCGTCTGTCGCCAAGATGTTCGACGCGTTCGACTTGGGGACGAATCGCAAGGTGACCTTCCGGCCCGAAGCCTCTGGCGCTGAAATACCACTTCGACGGTCCGCGCGATTGCTCGACCACCGCCCCCGCGATCCGCTCGATGCTCGACTCGATCGGCCCGCTTTTCGCATGATAGCCGTATGGGGGCAGGACCTTGCCCGCCACGCTCCAGTCGTCTCGACCGCGATTGACGTAAACGCGAGCGCCGCGGCTCCAATCGATGATTTGCCGGTGGATGTCGTCCTCGACGAACTCCACGTTAGCGATGGTGTCGGTCGCGATGCTCCGAACGAAATCCTGGGCCAGCCAGTACTTGCGGACCGCGCCGCGACCGAAGCCCGGGTTGTCGATCATCAGGGCGTGACCCGTGAGGATTTCGGCGCTGATATAGTCGTCACTTTCGATTCCATGCTCTGCTCGACTGCGCCCGCCCTGATACCGTCCCGAATAGCCGACGCCATGCAGGCTGAACCTATCGTGCAGGACCGCATCGTACCAGGGCACGCGCTGCCAGTCCTGGCAGGCCAGGCGGATACAGAAATCCCGACTCTCCTTCGACAGTTGCAGGTGCTGGCAATCGGCGCCGTCCAGATAACCGATGAGTTGATCGTGTCCCGCCTCTGACGTCATCGGTGCGTCGTCGCCCAGGTAGTCCCGAATCCACGCGAACGCCTCGCCCCAACACCGGCGGGTATCGAGCATCGAATGGAACTGCCCCTGCTTGTCGTAGTAGTCGAAGCACTCCAGCGATGTGAACACGTCGATGAAGTAATGCGTCGGCTCCAGACTGGGGCCAATGAGTTTCAGGTTCCGCTGCACGAACGGCATGATATGGTCGGGTCGCCAGCGGTAGCTCTGCGCCTCCCGCCCTTCATTGAGCCAGGCCCTGATCGGCTGGCCCGCCTCGGTGAAGCAGATGTGATCGTAGCTGTACTCGTTGGCGTCGGGATAGAAGTCGATGTAGTTGTCGTGCAATCCCCACGGGATGTCGTGCTCGGCGCAGACCGCCGCGATCTGCCTCATATCCTCGACCGTTCCCAGCGATGGATTGGGCGGATAGATGTCGGGCAGCCGGTAGTCGTAGCCCCATCGTTGCCAGACGTGCACGGTCAGCAGCGAATCGGTCAGCCCATAGTCGATCATCTGCTCCATCCTGTGAGCGATATCGGCATAGCGTCCGCCCCAGATGTCGAAGACGAACCGACCCGCCTTGCGCTCGAACCCCGCCGAAGGCTGGCGATCGTAGAGATCGCGGTACCTCAAGGCGCAGTCGAATGCGCCTTCTGTGCTGGGCACCAGGGTCATCGTTCCGTTCATGTGCGTGTGCAGCGCATACGTCTGGTTCTCGGGGTCCACTTCGAGATAATCGGGCGGATTGTCCGTCGCCACCAGTAGCGACAGACCCCGCTCGAAATCGAACCCCACGTGGCTCGTAGAGAGATTG
This sequence comes from uncultured Pirellulales bacterium, assembly GCA_964612985.1. Classification (GTDB taxonomy): domain Bacteria; phylum Planctomycetota; class Phycisphaerae; order Sedimentisphaerales; family Anaerobacaceae; genus Anaerobaca. The sequence goes on along the minus strand of CAZTGH010000048.1, from coordinate 15,021 downwards.
TGCCCGCCAAACCCGGCGCGGAATGCCTCGGGCTCGACGATGCAGTAGCCATGCCCATAGTAAACGCGGGGCGCCTTCTGGTCGGCCGAGCCAACGGCGAAATCGGTGATGCGCTTGGGACATTCGGCCTCGATGCGCAGGCCGGACCGGTCGGGCCAGAACCGCACGATGAGCGGGAATTCCTCGTCGCCAAGGAGCAACGGCTGCTCCATCGTCAATGTGGAGCCGCTCGTGGACCATTTCGCTTCGCCTTGCAGGCTCACCGCCGATGGGCCGCCCCTGACCGGGTGGCCCAGAATTGAGATCCGCAGCCCGTCGAGCACCACGCAGGCGTCTTCGTTGCCCAGCGTGATGGCTCCATTGAACAGCCCCGCGTCGCCCGCGACTACTGCGGCCCGATAGCCACCCTCCAGTGGAAAAACGTGGCCTTGCCCATCCCCCTCAGCGACCTTGGCTCGGGCCCTATCCCGCAGTTGCTCTCTCTGCGCGGCCGACATCGGTTTGGGCATCTGCCCCGAGACCACCACCGGTTCGCCCCAGAAGGATGAATCGCAGGTCGTGTTGTGCTGGGGGCCCGGATGGCTCTCCAGACGCAGCAGGATCTCCTGGCCCGCCCAGTCGGAGAGATCCGCCTCGCCATCGACCCACCGCTTGCTGTCCGTATGGCGCGAGAAGACCGCCCGGTCATTCACCCACACGCGAAAGGTCACGCCATCGCTGGGCGGTTCACTCGCGCTGTGGTCGCGAATGGCGTTGGCAAAATTCAGCGTGACAGGCTGAGTATCCGGCAGAGCCAGGCGATATTCGACAAAGATCGTCCCGCCGCCCGGTTTCCAGGGCGGGTGCATGATGATGGCATCTTTGGTCGCCCCCCGCGTCGTCGGTCCGAACGACAGGTTCGCCGCCGATTCCGCCGAGGTCCCGCTCCATCCCACGGGCATGTAGACCAGCGGGCCCGTGTAATACCGCCACGCCATGCGGAACGTGCGGAGCGAATGCAGCGGCAGGGCCCCCCGACTGGGTACGCTGTTGACCGGCAGTTCCGGCGGCCTCTGACTCGACGTTACGACCTGCTCGAAGTTCGAGGCGAAGACCCGCACCGCGTGGACGGTTCTCTGCTGATCGCCGTCTCTGAATCGCGCATAGACGTGGACGGGATACAGGGCTGAGAGGGCCCCACGTCCGGCTGCGATCTGAAAGGTTACCGAGCGGCTTCCTCCCGGTTCGATGGAGACCATTTCTTCCGATGACCCGACGGCATACCACTCGTCGACGAGATCATCCATCCGCAGTGCGACGTCGATCGGACTCGATCCCGTATTGTGGACTGTTGCTGTGACGCTCTGCGGTTGATCGAACTGTCGAACCTCTTCGATCGGATCGATCGACAGCGACAAAGGACCTTCCTGCACGGTATGGCCGTTGAAGGCCAAAACTGGTCCGGTCCCTGTGCCAAGCAGCAGGGTCAATAGGAATAGCTTCAAGCTCTTGAGAGTCGTCACGGTGAATCTCATCAAACCTTCCTGCATAGAGTTCAGCGGTCCGATCGTTCCAACAGATACCACATCGTGCCGTGTTTCGAGGAGAGTTTCAGAATGCTCCGCTCGCCCCCAGTCGAGATCGAGACATCTTCTCCCGGCGCGCCGTCCGGCGTCAGTGCCTCGCACGTCCAGCGCCCCTCGCCCAGGGTGATCTCGCCCTCCACCGCCTCGACCTGTACCGGCGCACTTCCCCAGTTGCGTCCCACCGTCCGACGATCGCGCGAGAACTTCATTCCTGTGTTCTCGCAGCGACCGCAGGCGGTGACCAGCACCCTCTTGGCATCGACAGGCGTTAACGTCAAGGTCACAAATTCGGGCGAGGCGATGTTGACAGCGCCTCGCGTGACCCTCTTGATGCGGTCCGGATGCCCGATGTAGACCTGCGTATCGCCATTGGCGGCGTGGTACAGGCCTCTACCCTCATCGTCGACCGACCAGTTCACTGTGGTCCCGGACGCGTCGCTGCTCGTCGGCGAACCCGGCGCAGGGCCATACGATGGAGTATATACTGCTTCCGTCAGTTCGTCGTACGTGATATCGGCTGCCTGTTGGAGGACGCCCAGCATGTTCCGATCGTACTGGAGGTGAAGGCCCGCCAGGCTGGGCAGATCGTTGGCGGGATCGCCGGTCTGAACGATGTGGCTCGATCGCAGCGGGGCGATGGCCCTCTCGCGGAAGATGGCCGTCCCCGCTCGCATGAAGCCCCACTTGGCCGGGTTGGTGTCGACATCGAAGAAGCCGCTGAGCACCTCGCGGTCCCAGGCATCGCCGCTGTGCGAATACGTGTAGAACCAGACTCCGTCCCAATCCTGTGCCGCCGCAAACGAGGCCATCATCGGCACGCATTCGGCCTGGGCGTCCAGCGGGGCGGGGTGGTTGTATTCGCTGACCGTAAACGGTTTGCCCGCCAGCCGCTCGGCCGCGATGCGAAACAGCGTCGCCTCACCCGGATGGTTGGTCATCGGCTTCTGGTTGATCAGCCAGTTGCCCTGGTCCCAGGGCTGGCCCGGAAAGCTCGGATGCTGCCAGTACGCGTGCGAATCGATGAAGTCCATGTCGCTCTGGGCATAGAGCCCGAGGGGCCCGAACACGATCGTACCTGTCACCAATGCTCCGCAGCCGAGTTCGTCCTTGATGAAGCTCCGCATGTCATCGAAGTAGGCCTTTTCGGTCTCGGCCAGAAAACACATGCGGTCCACGATTCGCGCCCGACTCTCGTTCGACCGGAATAGTTGGACGTTCGCTCTGTCGAGGGATTCGTCCTCCGCCAGACCGACCTGCCCGCCGGGACGAAACTGCACGTTGGATAACTGCACGGACGCCGAGTCTCCGCTCAGTGCGAAACTGATGCGTGCGTTGTCCTCATCGGCTCGAGCCACGAAACCGAAACGAAAGCGGCTCCAGTCCGTCCCCAGCGTGACGGTTCGAGACAGGCCCATGTTCGCCCAGGGATCGTGCGCCTGGCTGACGCTGCACGTGATCTCTCTGGAGGCAGCCGCCGATGCATCGAAGGACACGGTGTAGTACCGCCCCTCCGCCAATGGCAGCGCCCCCTGGGTCAGTTGCAGGTGCCATCCCGTCTCGTCAGCCTGGTCGATCTGGACGCGTATGCCCTTCTCGCTGGGTGAGATCGAGGCCTGGCAGCCTTCGTGCTGCTCGAGATTCCAGCCCAAAGGCAGACTTCTGTCCTGATCCCACGCCTCGAAGCCCCCGTTCTGCAGCAGGGTCGGTCCGAGCGGCTCGGTGCCCTGGCTCCACACAGCCCGCAGGGCCTGGGTCGATTCGTAACGTCCCCGCAACCACTGCACGAATCGCTCCTGGAGGAGGTCCGCATAATAAGGCGGCAACGTTCGTAGCGAGTCCTCGCCACCCCACATGAAGAAACTGTCCTCGTTGGTGATCTCGACGAAGGCCACCGCCGGGTCGTCCGCGTAGGAGACGCCACGATACGGATTGACGTGGCGCAGCAACTCCCGGGCGTATTCCTTCTGGGCCTCGATCAAGGCCGGCGTGAAAATGCCCGCAATCTTGTCGTAGTCCCGGTTCGTTTCGGGCAGGCCGATGTACTCGCTGTGAGCGCGACCTACGTGCAGGTTGATGTTGACGTAGATCCCTCGGGCCGCCAGCTCATGGATGAAGAAGTCGAGTCGGTCCAGTGCCTCGGGCTCGATCGTGCGTCCGTTCAGGGCGTTCCATATCCCTCGGGGCCATCGGGACGTGTCCATGTGATGGCAACGCACGCTGTTGACGCCCGCCGCCGCCAGACGAGCGGCAACGTGGGGGGCGTCTTCCCGCGCCGGGAAATTCGCCCCGAAGGAGAGATTGACCCCCCAGATACGGACCGGGCTCGACTCCAGAACGAAATGCCCGTCGCGGGTCGCCAGCCGTCCCGAGTCCGTTGCGATCGGGCGATCGCTGTTGGTCCAGATTGCCTGCTCGGCATCTACCTGCGCCGGAATCACGAACGGGACCCAGTCCTGCCCCAAGGACGCGCTTGGCGCCAGGAGGCCCATCGCCATCATCACGCATAGCAGCATGGCTTCAGCAGGACGGCCTGCTTGCCTGCCGCCCTCATTGGTTCGTATAGTTTCTGATGGGGTCATCCGGAATTCCTCCCTGCGATCGTATGTCATGAGAAGTGCGATGTTCAGAACGCTCGCGCTGCGGCGCATTCACATCGGCAGTGGTGCCGAAGAGCGGTTTTCGGACCCAACTCCGCACCATTCACAGCGACGCCGCGTGGCGCGATACAGGAATAACTGCCGTTGTCTACCATGCCGTTCATCTGGGTGCCTCCGATAACATCTGTGTCCATGTGGTAGTCTCTTTGAGCGCGCCGATCAACCAAAAAACGCGGGGTCCAGGACGGGCGAAGGTCCCGAAAAATGGGTTTCGGAGGGCCTCCGGGCCGGAAAGACGTCCCGCCAACGGGATGCGAAAAGAGAGGACGCCCATCCTCCAACGGGTTCGGTCGACGCCGAGGGCAAGCGGGAACCATCGTTTTTGTGCAAAACTCTGCTGAGGAAACCGACGGTTTTGGCCGAAGATAGGAATGGACAGACCGGTGCCGCCTGCGGTGTAATCGGTCCCGGACGGAGCGAAAAAAACGCGCGATGGAGTGAACTTCAGGCACGATGTTTGGAGACAGGAATATGGCAGTGGCAAGTGCAACAGTGAAACGGATGACCATGCCCGACATCAAGAATCGGGCCAAGGAACTGGGGATTCAGCCGGGCAAGATGAAGAAGACCGAACTGATCCACACGATTCAAATGGCCGAAGGCTGTACGCCGTGTTATGGCCGGTCGAACGGTCAGTGCCCCTGGACCGAGTGCTGCTGGCGCACCGACTGCTTCAAGACCAACGCCTAGTCTGAAATGGACGGCCCCCGCACCGGGCGGGGCCTGTTGGATTGCCGACCGGCCGCGTGCCCCAGGGCCCCCGACCGCCCCGATTCCACCTCTGAGATGCCCTGCGCGCTTGACTGCGGTTTTTTCACCTCGCAAAGGCGTTTTTTTTGACAGTTCGCGTAACGGCCGGTAATATAGCCCTGTGTGTCAAGGCGTATGCTTCTTCCCTCGAAGCGGCGCCTGTGCCAATCAAATGAGGGAATCCGTAGTGTAGGCCCGCATAGGGCTGAGGAGAAGACGAAGTGGCAAAGGGGACTGTCAAGTGGTTCAGTGAAAAGAAGGGGTTCGGTTTCATCATCCCGGATGATGGCGGTGAGGACCTGTTCGTACACCACTCCAATATCGCCGGGACCGGCTTCAAGACGCTCCAGGATGGCCAGCCCGTCGAATATGAGCCCGCCCAGGGCAGAAAAGGTCTTGAGGCGACCAACGTCCGGCCTCTGTGAGCGGCGACAGGAAGACTTCAATGCAAGGCCCTGCAGGTCAGGCAGGGCCTTGCGTCTGAACGTGTACCGTTGGCGAAGATATGTGGTTGCTACGTAGGATCTGACGGGCAACCATGAGGGGCGCTAACGGGGCGGCGCTCTCCTAAGGGGAGAGCGCCGAGAGAAACGGTCATCCGTGAAGGGAAAGGTCGCTTTCCCCTATGGCCGCAGGGAGAGTCTGCGACCACAACGGCACGCAGGTCAGCGGGATCGCCGGGATCGGAGCCTGCTGCTTCTCTGTTGGGTCCGCTCGGCCGGGAGGGCGACAGGCCGGCCGTTACCCTTGAAACCAATGCGGGGGACGACTACCAATCTTCGTCGTCGTCGAGGTCTTCGTCCTCGTCTTCATCGAAGTCTTCGTCCTCCTCCTCCTCCTCCTCGTCTTCTTCCTCGTCGAAGTCTTCGTCCTCGTCGTCTTCGAGTTCTTCGTCCTCGTCGTAGGCCAGTTCCTCTTCGAGCAGCTCACAGGTGCAGCGGTCGGGCTTTTCGCCGCAGTCGGCACAGGTTCCATTCGCAAGGGGAGCGCCACAGGCGTCACAGGGAATGCATCCACAGGATTCACACATCTTCAGGCACTTTCAAAAATCGCGTTGTTTTGGTCCATCCGTATTACGATAACGGGCTCCTCAGAACCCACCTCCAACGGCGTCAACATGGTACGCAGGAGGGGGGGAAAAGCAATAGGATTTGCACAAAAATCGGCGCAATTTTCCTGGGCCCGCGGATGGTCGATTGGCGGGCTTTCCGAGGGCGCCCACGCCTCGGTCTGCCGCCGATGGGCGCGCTGACAGAACGCCGAGTGCAAGATGCGCAGAGTGATCACCGCAAATTCCTCAAACGCCCGGTCATCTGTATCGCCTCAGGGCCAGATGAACGATCTTGTCGATCAGGGCCTCATAGTCGATGCCCGCGCGATCGGCTGCCTCGGCCACCTCTTCGCCGTATGCGATGTCGGGATTCGGGTTCGCTTCCAGGACCACCAGTCTGCCGTCGGGTGTCAGACGCAGGTCAATCCGCCCGTAGTCCTGGAGTTGCAGCGCGCGGTAGGCTCTCTTGCAGACGCGTTCGATGCTTTGCAGGGTCGCCTCGGGCAACTCCGCGAAGCCGAACTCGATCTTCCATTTCTCGCGATACTGCCGATCCCATTTGCAGCGGTAGGTCAGCATGACCGGGCCCTGATCGCTCTCCTCGTTGAAATAGCACTCCCGGGGGGGCAGCACGGTCAGGCGCTGGTTGCCGATCACGCTGACGTAGAGTTCCCGCCCGTCAATATACTCCTCTGCGATCACCGGCTGTTTCCATCGTTCGTGAATGAACCCCGCCCGCTCGGCCAGCGCCTCGGCGTCGTAAACCAGCGACGCGTTGGCAATCCCCTCGGAACTGTCCTCGAATGTCGGCTTGACCACCAGAGGGTACGGCAGCTTCTTGGGAATCCGGACGGCCTTCCGCAGCGGCAACGAGATGAAGTTCGCAACGCGAATCTTATGCAGGCGCAAGATCTGCTTGCACAACCGCTTGTCCCGAGCCAGCAGCAGGCCCATGGCGCCGGCCCCGGTGAACGGGATATCGAGCAGTTCGAGCAGAGCCGCAATGTTCTTATCCATCCGCCGGTCCCCGCAGAATTGCTCGGTCAGATTGAAGACGAGATCGGGAGACCGTTCGGTCAAGGTCCGGGCCACCGATGCGATGTCGTACTCGGCGCCGATTACGGTGACGCGATGGCCCAGGGCGCGAAGTGCATCACAGACGTGGTACTCGGTAATCGGTTTGTCGGCGGGATCGCGAAACTCAGGATCTTCCACCGGAATCGTGGCCGGGTCCACGAGAACTGCGATGTGCATGCGTCGACTCATCTTCACCTTCGCTTCTTGCTGATCGTCAGGGTATTGCTGGCAATCGCCGTGACCATGGAGGTCAGGCCGATGAGGATCTCTTCACGGTCGCCTTCTGCGGCAAGCCCCAGCGCGTCGCATCGGGCGGCAAGCCGGTTCACCAATTGGTCGATGTCGAACTTGCGGTGCCCCGTCCACCGAGTGACATTATTGATCAGTTGGGCCCGTTGTGCGCGAAGGATCCTCGACGCCTTGACGGCAGAGCCTCGCGGACGATTCATGGCAAACAGCTCGCGGAGACTGTCGTCATAGTAGCCCTGGAATTCACTTCCGAGGATACGACGCTTTCGCTCATAGTGTGCGGCCAGCGTCGATGTCATGCGGGCGGCCGAATAGGGCGGACGTCCCTTGAACGTCACCGCCGGCGGCTCGTCGCCGACCCGTCGCATGACGTCATCCACGTACTGGAGCTTCTTGAGAACCGGCCAGTCCTTGTACTTGTCCCGCCACGGGCTGTCCGGCGTAAGCCAGACGGCAAACGTCTCGGCAAAGTCCTCGTCCGGATGCGACTGGGCGTAGTTGTCCTTCAGATTGACGACAAACCGACGCGAATAGGGTTGATAGGAGTAGGAGTTCGAGTAGGTATCGCTGAACAGCCCGAACAGCTCGCGCCATCGTGTCCGGCGGTACAGCCGATAGGCGTAGTTGAGAGCGTGCCCGCACTCGTGGCGCAGTAGTTTCATACAGGTCACCGGGTCGCCGCCTTCAACCTCGTACATCATGGTCTTCTCGAGTTCCTTCAGACGCGGATGCGCTAAGCAGAACGGAATCCCGATCGTGGGGATCTTGTCGGGGGTCAGCCATTCGTCGGCCAGATAGCAGATTGGGTGACAGGAAATGCCTTTGGCATCGAGTTCATCGTAGAGTCGGTCCACGAACGGTTCGACGCAGGAGCCGGGAATCTGGAGTCCCAAGTCGCGCACACGCACCCGGAGCAACTCTTCATCCGGCAGGTCTTCCCATCGGCGGCTCTTTGGTATCCTCGTCTTGGCCATCGGCTTACCCACGATCTCATTGGCATCCTGCGGTCTCTATACCACAGCAGGCCTCGGGTCGCAACCCCTCTCGTAAACGGCAGAGGCCGTTGTCGTGCCGGTTTGGCCGTCTCCCAGAGCTGCGGTCACCGATCCGGCGGCGAATCACTCAAAGGGACAAGTCGGTGATGCCGGCGTCCTCGTGGGGCTTGGGGCTGTAGATCTGTATGGTTGCGTCAAGGTGTTGCTTGTCGGCGGCGGGCTTGCGGATGTGCAGGCTGGCAATCTGCGTCGCCACCGACGAGTCCTCGAGGGCCCGGAGCAAGCCGATCAGATGACGCAGGGGAATCTGCTGGAGGCCAATCTCGACGAGAGTTTCGGCATACTCGCCCTGCATCCCCGGCGCATCGAGCTGTTCCATTCTGGCCAGGTACGCTTCCACCTCGGGCCGCTCGGTCAATGATTCGAGGAAGGGCAGCAACTGGAAATCCGGGTCCTGCCGGTCGATCCGTTCCTGTGCCTCCGCAAACGCACGATCGAGCGCCAGGTACTCGTCACTCTTGGCGCGGAGTTCACGGAGTTCCTGCTGTTTCTCCGGGATGATTCGGTTCAGAAGCCGGATGCGATCGCGCATGGGCCTGATGGCCAGCGCGTAGAGGCCCCACCCGACCAGTGCGACCGCCACGCCGATTCCAAGCCTGCGTTCTCTTCGTGTCAGTTGAATCATCTATGGCACCGTCTTTCGTGTGGATAGAGACAGGGAAAATTGCACGCGGTCCGTTTTGGTGTCCCTGGCTGGATTGGGTTTCTCCACGATCTCGAACCCCGAGCTCTCCTGCAGAGTTCGCTGCCATTCCGCCAGGACCGCGAATGAGCGGCAGGTGCCGATGACGCGGACGGCATCACCGGCGATCAGCACGTCGTCGAATTCCACACTGCCGTCGGCGGGATGGGGAGCGCTGAGGGCCGTCAGGATCTCCAGAGGCGTCCGCGTTCCCGACCGAAAGGACGCCGGGATCCCGTCGCCGTCGCGCAGTGAATCGAGCTTCTGCTGGAGTTGCGCGGTTGGGCTCACGCACTTCTCGCCGGGCAGCGTGTGCCGAAAGACCTCCTGGATCTGGGTCGTGAGTTGAGCGTATTGAGATTCGAGCCCGGATCGATGCAGGAACATCCCACCGATCCATATGGCGGCCATGGTTGCCAGCAGACCACCGCAGACCGTCAGCTCCTTTCTGGCATTCAGAGTTGGCTGCCTCTGGGCGGCATGGGCCCTCAGGAAGTCGATGTGGGCCGCCCCATGGGGCAGAAGCCGTCGAAGCGCCAGTCCCTCGGCCACGCACAGCGGAGAGGTCCACTGGACGTGTGGATCCAGTTCAACCTGCGAACCGGCATCGACCGGGACGGTCCGACAACCGATTTCTCCCTGAATGGTCGCGGACAGCGATTCCAGGATGGGGTCCGGTGCGATCAGGAAGACCGGAACGTCCGCCTGGGCCTCGATGCCGAAGAGTTTGCGCCAGGTGATCTCCAGCTCACGACCGAGCAGGTCCGTGACCGGCCCGCTGACGGAGTCTATGTCGCTGTCGTGCGGGATGCGCAGCGGGATGTTCCGGACCATGATCAGGTTTCCGTTCTGGACTACGGCCAGGCTGAGAACCGCTTCGTCCACCACCAGGAGGATGGCCAGACCTTCGTTGCTCTCGGGATGATTGACGCGTACCGTTGCATGAGCGGCCGTGATGGATGTTTCGATCCGCGTCACGCGGATCTTGCCTTCGCCGAACAGCGCCAATTCCTCCGCCAGCAGATCCGTGGAGGTGGTTGCCAGCAGGGCCGAATATCGCCCGTTGGGAAGCCGGCGAGTGGAACAGATTTGGACGATCGCTTTCTCGGCGGGGATGGGCAGATCGTCCCGCAGGTGCGTGAGGTCGCCGGCGCCAAGCGCTTGCAGCGTCGCTTCATCCACTTCGACGTCGGCGAAGAACACGGCGTGATGCGGAAGACACACCGTCACCTCGGCGCGCCGGTCGAACCCGTGTCGGCCGGTCAGGGCACGAAGGAGTTCGACGACCGAGTCTGTGCTCCGGCGGGTGAGTTTGCCAAAGGCCTTCTCGATACGAGGTCCCTTGGGCGTCTGCGCAATCTGCACGGCCCGCAGATGAAAGCGACTCATGTCGATGCCGATCGATTTTTTCACCATGATTCTACCTCTGGTCCTTCCTCCGAAGCCGCTGGGGTGTGACGGATCATCACGACTCCCTGTAGAGAATGATATCGACATTTCCCGTCTGCGGATTTCTATGCAGCAGAGCCTCAATCTCGCAGGTCCGATCGTTCATCTTTCCCCGCGAACGAATGCGGTAAAAGGCGTCTTTGGCTCCGACCTCAACCGCGCCTCGCAGTGCCTCATAGATGTTATCGGTCATTCCCGGTACCTCTCTGAGCTCTGCGACCGTTTCGAACGGTTTGAGTTGCCGCCGCTGGACGATCATTTGCGCCAGGGCCGGGTCCATGTGCTCGGACAGCGATTCGATGACGAGTCTGGGAGCCGCGTTGAGATTGATTCGGTCGCCGCCTCTGGTGGTCAACAGGTCGCGCAGAGCGATGAAGGTCTCCGCCGAGATTCCTTTGATCCACTGGAGTTCCTCGATGGTGTCCATCGGCGCGTTCTTGCACCGATACGCGGGGTCACGGTTCTCGTAATAGCTGCTTTCGACTCCTTGTCCCGCCGACTCCACGAACGGCAGAAGGGTGGGCTCGTCGTCGGCGTCGATCCAGTCGATGACCGCCGGCACGACGCCATATCCGATCCGCTTCGTGGCCTCCTTGCGGCGGTTCAGCAGATCGATCAGTCGCAACATCTGGTCGATTCTCTGGCGATTGGGCCGACCGTCTTTTCCCTGGAGGGCGTTGACGTTCAGGCGTCCGCTCTCTTCGGTGATCGTCACGGCGCAATGGCCTTCGCCGACAGGAAACGTCTTCTCGCCGGTCCGAAGATCGGCAAACCGCCGGTCTGAAGCCGAATCGTTGACCTCCGCCACCGCGGCGATGGCCAGGCCCAGACCGGCACGAGCACAGGTCATGGCCTGCGCCGATTCGCGAAAGCTTTCGGCAATCTGAAGGCTGGCTCGCGTCGTGCGACTGAAGGCAAACAGCAGCGCCGACAGCAGCAAGACCATGCCCAGCACGACGATGAGGATGAACCCCTGGTGGTGATCTGGCCGGGCGGCGCGGGTCATGGCATTTGCCCCGATTCATTTCGCTTGGCGGTCTGGCTTAGGATCTCGACGGTGGTTCCACTCTCGTAAACGCGGCCTTTCTCATCGATTGCGGTCAGCGTGAGCCTCACCGCACGGGGCAACAGCCGACTCGGCTCGCTGTTCCACTTCGTCTGCCACTGCCGACCGTCGTAGAACTCAATCTTGACAGTGACGACCTGTCGCGAAAGGGTTTGCCAGACATCGCCGGGACGATCGTCGCGGATCGATTCGATATAGGGCCCGCTGCACACCGCCAGGGTCCGCTGGTGCGAATCGTGTCGATAGCGGATTCGGGTCAGGCCCCGGAGCCCATCGGCTTCGCCGGCGAGACCGCCCGTCGTAATGAAGTCCAGCACGTCACGTCCCGCCCCGGAGGCGCCCCCGAGAAACGCCGGACGCCGCTTCGATACTCGGAGTTCACGCGCTTGGGACAGTTTGCGCGACGCCTGATCCATCGTGGGATTGCCCGGCGCGTCGTTGGAGTCGGCTGTGTTCGGTTCGCCTGGCCGACCGTAGGCACAACGAAGTTGTCGAGCCATCAGCCGCAGGATCAGGTCGGTCCGCTGCGCGCACGTCAGGCGACGGTCATAGACCTCCAGCGACCGCGAGGTGGCCGCATAGCTGCCATAGACCATCGAGACAATGGTGGCGATGATCGCCATCGCAATCAGCATCTCGATCAAGGTGAAGCCTGGTCTATCGTGTCGTCTGTTCATGAATCTTGCCTTCTGCCACCAGCGTCGTCATCTTCACCGTCTGACGGTCCGATCCGTGCTGCCATGTGACGGTGGTGGAGACTTCCCGAAGGCCGCTCAGTATCAGGTCCTGCCCGCCTCGCCGGGCGACATCCTGGACTTCCGTTCTCCAGTGGAACCGCTGTCCGTTTCGTTCGAGGGCGCCGGAAGTCGTTCCGGTCCGTGGGAATCCCGGCGCCGTCGCTTCGGCAATCTGCGCCTCGGCGACGAACACCGCCTGCGTCATGGCCTGAGCCGCGTCCGCCGTGGCCATGCTGAACAGATGGAGCCGCAGCAGACCCACCAGGGCGATCGAGGCAATCGCCAGCGCGACGAGAACTTCGGCAAAAGTGAACGCCTTCGAGCGGATTCTCTCACGGGCCATGGTCTATCGTCCGAGATTCCTCGGACGCTCGCGATCTCAGTTCTGTAGATTCCACGCTTCGATGTCGGCGTCGTCGTCCACGCCGCCGTCCACCCCGTCCTTGCCGTAAGACTCCAGGTCGTAGTCCCTGCTGTGGATCCCCGGGCTGATGTAGATGTATCGGTTGCCCCAGGGGTCCGTTTGCAGCGAATCGAGATACCCCTCGGAACTGTAGCCCTTGACGCCGGGATTCTTCACAAGGGCCTCCAGGCCTTCGGAAGTCGTCGGAAAGCGCCCGGTGTCCGTCTTGAACAACGCCAACGCCTGTTGAAGGCTGTGGATGTCCGCTTTGGCCTTGACCCGGCGCGCCTGCTCGGGCTTGCTCAGGATCTTCGGCATCATGATCGTGGCGAGCATGCCCAGGATTACGACCACAATCATCAATTCGATGAGCGTGAAGCCTCGTCGCGTGTGCCGCGGATACATGGATGGGATTGGCATGGCACAGTCCCCTACAAAGCCTGATTGATTTCAAAGATGGGCAGCAGAATCGACAGCACGATGAACCCCACCACGCCGCCCATCAGCAGCAGGATCATCGGTTCCAGTAACGCGGTCAACGTGCGGACGGTGGTTTCGACTTCACCGTCGTACATCTCGGCGATATCCAGCAGGCCGTCTTCCACGTTGCCCGTCATTTGTCCGGTCTGGATCACGTGGAACACCACCGGCGGGAACATGCCCGTCGCCCGCACGGCGTTGGCGATCGTCTCGCCCTTGTGGACCCAGTCTTTGATGTGCTCGGCCGCCTCGGCAATCAGATGGTTCTGGCTGATCCGCTGGCTGATCTCGATCGCAGTGAGCACGGGGATGCCGCTCTTCATCAGCGTTCCCAGCGTTCGCGTCAGGCGGGCCGCCTCCAGCTTGAAGAACAGCGGACCGAACAGCGGCAGGGCGAGCTTGACCCGGTCGATGCACCTTCGTCCGTCGCGGGTCTTGCTCGAGGCCGCGACGGCGATCACCATTCCACAGACCCCGATCAGAATGAACATGATGCGGGCCCGCAGAAACTCGCTCATACCGATGAGCATTCGCGTCGGCAGCGGCAGTTCCTGGTTCATCTTCAGGAACAACTCCGAGATGCTGGGCACCACGAACGACAGCAGGAACATGACCACGCCGGTGGCCACCACCGCCATCATGGCGGGGTAGGCGATCGCGGCCTTGACCTTGCCGGCCAGTTGCACGCGCTTCTCCAGGATATCGGCCAGGCGCCCCAGCACGGTTTCGAGCGCCCCGCTGGCCTCTCCGGCCGCCACCATGTTGACGAACAGCGTCGAGAAGTGCCCCGGATGCTTGCCCAGCGCCTCGGCCAGGCTGCTGCCGGCGTTGACCTCGTCCCGAATGGACTCCACGGTCGGAGCCAGCGGTTCGACGGTCTGCCCCCATCGCACGCCGCGATTCTTCGGGGTACACTGCATCTGTTCCACCAGCGCCGACAAGGCCGGAACCAGGGGCATCCCCGCGTGCAGCAGCGTGGACAGTTGACGTGCGAACCGGCTGATGTCCTTCGTCGTCACACGACGCAGCAGATCGCGTCCGGTCGCCCCCGAATCCCTCTGCCGCAGCCTTCGCGAGGCAGGCGCACCGTCGGTGATGCCCAACCAGGAATGGGTCTGGGGCTCAGCGGTCGACATGACGGCTCACCTTCCTCTCGATTCTGACGCTGTCCTGGGTGACGCGATAGACCTCTTCCAGCGTCGTGACGCCGGCCAGCACGCGACGCAGGCCGTTCTCACGCAACGTGGTCATTCCCTTCTCCATGACAGCTTCCTTGATCACGTGGGCGCCGCGACGCTGAAGGATCAGGTCTTTGATCGGATCGTCCACCAGCATCAGTTCGCTGATCGCGGTACGTCCCACGTATCCGGTTTGCAGGCAGTTCTCACAGCCGCCGCCTCGCCAGAGCTGCGGATGGTCTGCGCCGAGCGCACCCAGTTCGGCGCGGATCTCTTCGATGTCCTGCGGCTCGCAGGGTTGTTTGCACTCGGGGCAGATCACGCGCAACAAACGCTGCGCCATGACCCCGACAACGGACGACGAGATCAGGTACGGTTCGATCCCCATATCGATCAGTCGCGTGACCGCCGAGGCGGCGTCGTTCGTGTGGAGCGTGCTCAGTACGAGATGGCCCGTCAGCGAGGCCTGGATGGCGATCTCGGCGGTCTCGAGGTCGCGGATTTCCCCGATCATGATTACGTCCGGGTCCTGTCGCAGGATATGGCGCAGACAACTGGCGAAGGTCAACTTGATCTTCGGACGAATCTGCATCTGCCCGATCCCCGCCAACTGATATTCGAC
>CAZTGH010000047.1:0-19924 GCA_964612985.1 uncultured Pirellulales bacterium | reverse complement strand
CCCCCAGCGCGCTCAGATAGCTTTCGAACGCCTGGTTCGCTCGTTCGGCCCACTGCCCGACCGAACCTTCTGCCGGAAGGCTCGGGGCAATCGGCATTTCCGCCCTCTCGCCGAAGAGTCCGTCCAGGGCCTCGTCGAACGTCGGCGCGTAGCTGAGCTGGTCGTCGTGCATGATCGCCACCAGTCGCAGCTCCGGATAGGCGGCCGTTTCCGCCTGCAGGTAGATCGGCTCGACGTAGACCAAGGTCTCGTCGAGCGGGATGACCAGCACGTTGCCCCGAATGACCCGCGAACCACGCTGGTCCCACAGCGACAACTGGCCCGAAAGAAAACTGTCCTGGTCGATCTTCGTCTCCATCTGCTGTGTGCCGAGCACACGCTTCTCTTTGGGAAACTTGTAGACGAGGATCCTCCCGTAATTGCCCGGATCGCACATGCCCGCAATCCAGCCGATAAGCACCTGGCGATTCTTGGGGGTAAACGGCATCATCAGGATGAACTCGATGTTGTCCCTCTCCGGCGGTTCCCACATGATATAGTAGGGTTCGACCGGCTGGACGTTGCCGTAATAGTTCTCGGTGGCGCGAACCCACAGGTCCTCCTGATTATAGAACACCGCCGGATCGGTCATGTGGTACTTCGCGTACAGGAGCCCCTGAGTAAGAAGCATGTCGGATGGATAGCGCACATGGGCGCGCAGCTCTTCGGGCATCTCGGAGCGGTCCTTGAACAGGTCGGGGAAGACGTTCTGCCAGGCGCGAATCAGCGGATCGTTCGGCTCGTACACATAGAAATCCACCCTGCCGTTGTAGGCATCAATCACCGTCTTGATGGAGTTTCGGATGTAGTTGATGCCTCGCAGACGCCGACGGCCGCTGAACAGGCTGCTCTGCGGGTTGTACTTCGTTGCGACACCGGAGTAGAAAGGCTCGCTGTACGGATAGTCTCCAGAAGTCGTGTACGCGTCGGCGATCCAATAGAGTTTGCCGTCGGCAAGAACGATGTAGGGATCGTCGTCGAATTGCAGGAAGGGCGCGATCCGGCGGACGCGGTCCTGAATCCTGCGATGGAACATAATCTGGCTCTCTTCCGTGGGATAGCCCGTGAAGAACAGCCGGGTTCCGTCGAATTTCCATCCGAACAGGAACTTGCGCCAAAGATTGTGCATGCGTACGCCGCCTTCGCCCTCATAGCGGGTATAGACGTTCTGCTCTCCGCTGGGGTAGTCGAACTCCTGCTCGGCGGTATCGACGATTACGTGGGTATCGGTCAGCTCGCCATAGTAGATCTCCGGCCGAGAGACTTCGAGGCTGGGATACTCCGCTTGGGGCGGGATATCTTTGACTAGAAGATCAGGCAGACCTTCCCGCGTGAACTCGTTCACCGTCGTCAGGGTGATTCCGAATCCGTGTGTGTACTTGAACCGCTTGTTGACGAAGGTCTGACTTTGAGCGGGCAGGTTGTTCAGGTTCATCTCCCGCGCCGAAACCATGACCTGGCGGTAGTCGTCGCCAAACCGGTAGCGGTCCACATCGACATCCTGAAACTCATAATACAGCCGAATCTCCTGGAACTGCTCGTACACGGCGTCCAGCGCCCGCCAGTCCCACAAGCGAACGTTGTCGAAGGTTCCTCGATGGTCCTCCACGATTTGCCGCGTGAACTGCTCGGAGACAGGGAACTGCCGTTCCTCCACGGTGTGGAGCTTGAACGCCCGGCGCGTGAATTCGATGTTGTGGGCGATGTAGGGCTTCTCCACGGTGATCTCGTTGGGTTGGACGTACAGCCACTGAAATATCCCAGGGATCACTACCAGGAGCACGAACCAGGCGATCACCAGAACCACGCCGCCGGCGATCAGAGGCGAGAGCCTGGCCACCCCGGCGCCGAGCTGGAAGCGGTGCGTTACCCGGCCGGAGATCCCGCGCAACGGTGGAATCACCAGAAGCGCTGCCATCGCCAGCAGCAGTACGATCATGACCAGGTAGGCGGGCAGGCGAATATGGGCGTCGGTCCATCCCGGCCCGGCGACCACCCCGAGCGTCGAATACATCACGTGGAAGCGGGCCAGATACTGCCCCCACGCCAACGCAATCAGTAGCAACGCCGCACTCCAATACAGCGACTCAAACGACCTCTCGTGGTTCTCGTCAAGTACACCCCCGGCCTGCAACCGTAGCCCCTGTTCCGTGACTCGCAAGAACATGCCCGCTCCCCAGGTGGCCAGGGCCACCAGGGCCACGAGAACCAGGAACAGGTAAAGGGCGTCGTAAAAAGGAAGAACGAAGAGGTAAAAGCTCGTGGATTGGCCGAGAATCGGGTCCTTCACAGCAGTCTCCACACCGCGCAGGTAGAGCAGAGCGGTGTCCCAGTTTGCGATACCCCAGCCCGCGCCGACGTAGGCCGCGAGTAACTTGGACAGAATTCGTATGAACCGACGGTCCTTGCTGATGCCCCACGTCAGCACGTGGACCAACCCTGCCGCCACTGCCGCTGCCGCCGACGCCAGAACAGCCTTGGACACGACCACCGTCCAGAAGCGCCGGCTGTAACCGATGGCCTCGAACCAGAGTACTTCTGCCCAGAATCCGAGAAACCAGAAGAACACACCGGTGAGCACGACCAGAGCTACGCCAACCCCAATCGCCCACATTCGGCGCTTCTGTCGGCCGAGCAGAATAAAGGCCGCCGCAACAGTCAGGCAAGCAACCGCCAAGGCAATGTACATACAGGACTCCTTCCTGCCGGGATGCTACCCGGTACGACCGGCATTCTCGCCGCAGAGGGCCACATCCCCGGAGTCATCACGTCCGTGCCGCATACCAGAAGGGATCTGCTGATTCGGCACTTTTGGGACAACGGATTCATTCGCTACAGGCCCTACGCTCCTTTGCGCGGTTCAGAGGTAAGCGACGTCCTGAGATTGCGCCAGGAAAGTGCTCAGTCCGGCGCAACCGAATCGCATAAGTTCAGGATCGACGGTAGATCCCCCGGTGATTGCCACATGCGCCTGCCCGCCGCTTGCTTGCCTCCGTCTGCAAGACATCCGAGCACTCCAGAACGCGTAGAATCCTGCCCCCGCTGGAGCACACCTTTGCCGACGCACGGCCGTACGGACGTATGAAAGGCACCTTGAGGCTGAATACAAAACGGTGGATTGAGCCTTGCGACGCAAGCGCATCGCAAGGAGACAAAGCAGAAAAGGAGTGATATCATGAACGTGAAAGACATCATGACGACGCATTTCGAGATGATCGATTCCACGTCTTCCCTGAATGATGCCGCTGAGAAGATGCAGTCGTTGAACGTGGGTGCTTTGCCGGTTCGCGAAGGCACCAAGCTGATCGGTATCGTCACCGACCGGGACCTTGTCGTTCGCGGTCTGGCGGAACGTCTCGATCCGTCCTCCACCCAGGTGAAAGACGTGGTCACTTCACAACTGGTGCGTTGTTCGGAAGAAGACAGCGTGGGGCGTGCCGCCGGGTTGATGGAAGACAAGAAGGTGCGGCGTCTTATTGTGTGCAACGAAGAAGGCACGCCGACGGGAATCCTATCGCTGGGCGACATTGCGGCCAAGACCAGGCAGGAAGAACTGGTCGGCGCTGCCCTGGAATCCATCAGCGAGCCGGCCACCCCATGGCGATAGCTGGGATGAAACCAAGCTGGAGAGCGGGAGATGCATCCGATTGATTACTACCATCGGCCTTCCGTTCTCGCTCGTATGACGGAGTTTCTCGGGGGTACACACCTGAGCGATGCGACGTGCCACTATATCGCGAGATGCCGGGATGCAACTGATCCCGAGTTCACGAGGAGCCCTCCGGGGGAACTGCCCCTGTTCCTGTCGCGCGGCTGGGACGTTGGACGGTCCATGTGGGACGCCACGTCGCTGATCGTGGACCTGGATGTGGAATATGTGAACTTCGACTTCCCCGCCGAGCCGTTCCTGGATCCGGCGCGGACGTTTTCACTCCAGCAGCCCGTGGAACGCGCGGTTGAAGCGATCTTCTCCGAAATAGGCTTGCGTCCGCTGCATGCGATCACCGGTCGAGGACATCATTTCGTCTGGAAGGTCCATCGCGAAAGCAAGGCGTTTCGACGATTGGCTCGCATCGGCAGAATACCACCTCATATGAGGCGACTGTATCAGACGAAACGCCCTTCGCGGGATGAAAGCGTCGGCCTGACGCTGGGGCGGGCGTTCGCCGGCATGGGGCTGGTGCTGGAGTACATGGCGCATCGCATTCTGGACCAGGCGAGTTCGTCGTGCGCTGTCCCCGTGCTCCCCACCGCCGTACGGGTCGATCCACAGGAACGCGGCAGTGAAATGGTCTCCGTCGACATCAGCGAATATGGAGACCCGTTGTACACCCGCGTCATTCGAATTCCGTTCAGTCTGTACCTGAAGCCATGGTCCCGGATGGAGGTCATGCCGGCCGAGATAGCGGATCGCGTTCCTCCGATGGTGATGATTCCACTTGGCGGGCTCGACCTGAGCGAAGGCATTGAGACGATGCGCGACATGGAGAAGGCGGCCGAATGGGCCTCACATACCGACTGCCATATTCCCGACGGCTCAGCGGAAGCCGAGCCACTCCTGGAATTGTACCTCCGTTCCGAGTTGCGAGCATTTCACGACCGGTACTATTCTCAGGAACACGACCCGGCCGATCGGTGGCCGTCGACCTATGACCGCACGCCCCTGGAGAGACTCCCAGGCTTCCTCCAGGGGGCCCTGCGAGATCCGAACGATCAACTGCTCAAACCTCGCGTGCTGGCGGATTTGACCGCAGAACTGCTGGGGCAAGGATGGCATCCTCGACACATTGCCGGCCTGGTCCGGTCCAAGTACGAACGCGATTATGGCTGGCTCAATGAATGGTATGTCTACGACGCCGCGATGCGCGCCGATTTCTACGTGAGGCTCTTCAGTGGTCTGATTGAAGTCGGGCCGCCAGGATATCGAATCGTACTTGACGCATCCGGCCTTCCGACGTGAAACCGTGGCCCTGGATTGGCAAGATGGCCAAAGGAGACGCATCATGAGTGATTGGCCCGTCGGAATATCCACGGGGTGTTTCTATTATATGAATCTCCTGGATTGCCTGGACCCGATCTGCCAGGGAGGGTTCTGCATGGTGGAGATCTGCTCCTCCAAAACCCATCTTGACTATCATGACGAGCAGGCCGTCGCGCGAGCCGACGAAGCCCTGCGGGCGCGAGGCATGGAGCCTTATTCCTTTCATGCTCCATTCCACGAAGATATCGACATCACCTCGCCGGACGGACAGAAGCGGGATTACGCTCTGCGGGAGGTGATGTCGGCGGCGCGAGCTGCCGTGGCTCTGGGGGCGCGGTATTTTGTCTTTCATCCCGGTCCGGAGAAGAGTTTCCACCCCCCCCCCGAGGAGCGTCTCCGTCGGATGCACAACGCGGCCGAGGTCCTGAGCCGGGTGTGTCAGTATTGTTGCCACTCCGGCGTCGGGCTGGTGCTCGAAAACATGCTGCCCCATCTGCTCTTTGGGAATATGCGCGACATGCTCTGGGTGATCGGCGCCGTCGACAGCCCGAACGTCGGTACCTGCCTGGATACGGGTCATGCCTTCTTGTCCGGAGACATCTACAGAGTCATGTACAAACTGTCCGGGCACCTGCAATGCCTGCACGTCAACGACAATCACGGTCATAGCGACGACCATCTGCCACCCCCTCACGGCAATATTGACTGGCCTGCCCTGCTGCACAAGCTCAACGAGGTGGATTTCCAGGGAGGCCTGATCCTGGAACTGGCGGGCCAGCCGGATCGAGCGCCGGAGACCGTGCTGGCCGAGGCCCGACAGGCGCGTCGCTATCTTCGCGACATTTCGCGTCATCTCAGTCTGTCGACCCCGCCCACTGTCGCAGGCGCCGCAACCGAGCCGGCTACTCAATGAGATCGCAAGATGTGCCTCCACCGCACTTGTCGGCACTCACTTTGATACAGCGATCCCGGGACATGGTCTCTCAGAAATAACGAACGCCATATTAGGGAGTTTGACTACACTTGGAACCGACCCTGAACGACCCGGGCGAACTATAGAAACAGACAGGTTGAGCATGGACATAGGGATCGTGATTCGGGGTTCGATGCCGGTCGGTTCCATCGCGGACATCGTCTTCTTAACGGGGAAGCTCACCACCGTAGAACAAGTGAACCAGATTTTTGAAGAGGGATCGCAATCGGAGCGGTATCAGGGCATGGTGGGCGTAACTCGCGACCCAATCGTATCCTCTGATATCATCCGGGGCTCTCGCCTCGAGCGTCGATCTGACCATGACGCAGGTCGTGGATGGCGACCCCGTCAAGGTATTGAGCTGATACGACAACGAATGGAGCTATGCCAGTCAAATGGCCAGAGAGCCAGTCCGCATGACGACACAAGAACAAGAAATCGGTGTATGCAGCGTGTGTCCCCAGAGCCATCGGGCCGTGGCGGCACTATGGGTATTTTTCTTGCTTGGCGCCCTGATCGTCAGCAATGCCACGACGGACGTATTGGCCCAAGAGGCGAATCTGTCGGACATGGACATCAGTCAGGCGGTGACCGACGCCCTGATCCAGGATCCAGGAGTCAACAGCAACCGGGTGGACGTCGTAACCAGCGACGGCGTCGTGACCCTATCGCAAATGGTGAACAACATCCTGGCCAAGGACAGGGCAGCCGAGGTGGCTCAGACAGTCAAAGGTGTGCGCGCGGTGGTCAACACGATCGACGTCCGTGCCCCGTTGCTTTCCGATGCGGACATCCAGCAAGGGATCAGAAGTGCCTGGCTGCGTAATTCGGCCACGGACGCGTATGAACTCGCCGTCTCCGTGAACAATGGCATCGCGACGCTCAGTGGAACCGCCGATTCCTGGCAGAAAAAGCAATTGGCCGCGACAGTCGCCAAGGGCGTCCGCGGGGTGCGGGGAATCGAGAACAACATCGATATCCGCTACGAAGACGATCGGAGCGATTATAAGATCGAAACCGAAATTAAGGAAGCTTTACGCTGGGATGTCTTGGTCGACGACACACTGATCGCCGTAGACGTCGAAGACGGTGAAGTAACGCTCACAGGCACGGTCGGCAGTGCGGCGGAAAAGACCTATGCAATCGCCGACGCCTGGGTCCTAGGCGTGGCTTCGGTTGATGCCGATGGCTTGGACGTTGCTTCCTGGGCTCGGGATGACCGTTTCCGCCAACAGAAATACGTCCAGAAGAACGACACGGAGATTGTCACCGCTGTAGAAGATGCCCTGATCTACGACCCCCGCGTCATCAGCTTCGACATCGACGTCTCCGCGAGCAACGGCATCGTTACTCTCTCGGGCAAGGTGGACAACCTCAAAGCCAAACGAGCAGCGGCCCAAACCGCTCGCAACGTCGTCGGCGTCTGGCGAGTCACGAACAACATCACAGTGAGGTCCGCCACTGTCTCCGACAGCACGATCCGAAGCAAAGCCGAGAACGCCCTGGCCACCGACCCGTATGTCGAGCGCTATGACATCACGCTTGCCGTAGTGGACAACGAGGTGTACTTGTACGGCGATGTGGATGACTACTTCGAGAAGGCCCGCGCTGAAGATGTCGTCTCTGCAATTGAGGGTGTGGTGGCCGTTCACAATCGCCTGAACGTGGAAGACGCCTACGACACGTATACCTACGATCCCTATGTGGACGACTGGAGCCTCTACGATTATAGCTGGGTCCCAGATACAGGGGACCGTCGTACGGCCAAGTCCGACTGGGAAATCCAAGAGGACATCGAAAGCGAGTTGTTCTGGAGCCCTTTTGTCGATTCAGATGAGATCACCGTAACTGTGGATGACGGCGTAGCGACACTCAGCGGCACGGTCGAGACCATGAGCGAACGTGCAGCCGCCGAGAAGAATGCGTATGACGGTGGAGCCGTAGCAGTCGACAATGATCTGAATGTGATTTACGGACCGGACTATTATAACCCCTGATCTCCTTACACGACCTGATGCAGCGGGTGGTGAAGCCGCCACTCGCTGCGATGGTCGATGGGGTGGACCACATGCGCGGCATTTTCTGGACAACCGTGAGAGAATGCCTTTGCGAGAAGGAGGTTACGATGGCAGTGACAATACGAGCGTCAGAAGATATCAAGAAAGACGTCGTGGACCAATTGTACTGGGACAACCGCGTGGATGCGGCCAACGTTCAGGTGGAGGTCTCCGATGGACATGTGGCGCTCTCGGGCACAGTATCTACCTTGGGCGCACGACATGCCGCGGATGAGGATGCGTGGCTCATCGAGGGAGTCCGGGCGGTGGAGAACCACCTGGATGTCGAGTTCCCCACAGGCGTTCCGACGCCGAGCGATGATACCATCGCATCCAATGTCGCCGACACTCTGCTCTGGCACCCGGACATCGACTCTTCCGATATCACGCCCACCGTGAGCAAAGGGCATGTCACCTTAAAAGGATCCGTGGGAACGTACTGGCAGAAGATGCTGGCCGAAGAACTCGCCTCCAGTCTCAGCGGTGTCTTCGGCGTAACCAACGAGTTGGCCGTCGTACCCTCCAAGGAGATCGCAGACCAGCACATCGCCGCCGCAATTATCTCGGCGCTGGAGAGAAACGCCTATGCCGATCCCGAGAAGGTGGAAGTCGAAGTGAGAAACGGCGTGGTTACCTTATCGGGCGCCGTGCCCAATCTGATGGTCTACCGTGCGGCGGTGGACGTGGCGCGCCACACGGCGGGGGTGGTCGACGTGGTCAACCGTCTCACGTTCGCCTGACACGTCGTGGTCGTCCACTTGACCACAAAACCAGAGACGCATCGCAGAGTCCGATGCAGAAAGGAGAGCACATCATGGCGTTGCCGAGAAGGCAGAGGAAGAAACGAAGGAAAAGGCCTTCTATCGCATGGAGAATTCCTACGGTCGGTTCG
Organism: uncultured Pirellulales bacterium; assembly: GCA_964612985.1. GTDB lineage: Bacteria > Planctomycetota > Phycisphaerae > Sedimentisphaerales > Anaerobacaceae > Anaerobaca. The sequence goes on along the minus strand of CAZTGH010000047.1, from coordinate 10,982 downwards.
ATCGCCTGATCGATCTGCCCGCGAAAGTCCACGAAAACAAGGCGCAGGCGGAATTCACAAACGGGGTGCTAGCCATCCGACTCCCCAAGAGCGAGGATTCCAAGGCGAAGACCAGACGAATTCCCGTCACATCCGGCTAAGCCGCCCACATGGAAATGAATGAGCCATGGGACATGCGTGCGACAGCTCCCATGTCATGCGACATAGTGTAACGGCGATGCGGTTTGAGCTGTAGGCGCAATAATGGAAGGGACGCGAGCATGAAAGGAGTCAGTGAGATGTTGGGCCAGGCCATGCGTGTGGCGACGTGGGCCGACTGCATCTTTCTCGCAACCGTCGACCGCGCCGGACGACCGTCATTCACCCATGTCGAGAAGTGCAGACGGAAAGATGAGAACCACGTTTCCATTCTCTCCTGGATGGACACGACGCTTCTCTCGGACCGTGCGCGCACATCGAGTACGGCTGTTTTGATCTGGGACACGCATCGGGAGCAGGGCTTTCAGCTCATCGGTCGCGCTGTGCATACAGACCAGGCAGCCATACTCGACGGCTATACATCGATCGAAGATCAACAGAAGTTCGTACAAGCCGAAAGAGAGATCGCCATCGAAGTCGACGGGGTCATCCCCCTTCGAGTCGGAGTGTCACGAGAACTGATGTAAGAAGACGCGACAGGGCTATGACGACGCCAACCGAACAGGTTATTCATCATGCAGAAGTCGCCGTTCCCACGGAAGAGCCGCTTCTGCGGGGTATTCTCACCGTTCCGCATCACGCCGAAGGCGCCGTTGTCTTTGCGCACGGCGCCGGAAGCAGCCGCCGGAGTCCCCGCAACCAACAGGTGGCCTCGCCCATCGGGCCGCAGCCGGCCGGTGACGGCGCATAGTCAGGAGCAAGATCGCATGTTCAGAGATCGACAAGATGCAGGGAAGCAGCTTGCACAACTGCTCGAAACGTACAGAGACAGAAAGCCGCTGATTTGCGCGATCCCGCGAGGAGGCGTCGAAGTGGCCTTTCACGTCGCCAGGCACCTCGATGCCGAGTTAGCGGTCCTGGTGGTCCGCAAGCTGCCCTTGCCGCACAATCCGGAAGCAGGGTTCGGAGCGATCGCCGAAGATGGCAGCACCTTCCTGTATGAACATGTCGCACGTACGCTGAAACCGGCGGTGGTCCAGGACATCGTGGAACAACAGAAGAAGGAAGTACAACGCCGCATCGAGGCACTCCGTCAGGGCACGCCCCTTCCTGCGATTGCCGGACGGACGGTGCTCGTAGTCGACGACGGCATCGCCATGGGTTCCACCGTCCGCGCCGCCGTCGCCATGTGTCGCAAGCAGGAGGCCACGGAGATTGTGGTCGCCGCTCCCGTCGCGAGCCCGTCGACCGCCGAGGAATTGACGGAAATCGCAGATGACGTCGTCGTGGTGGAAAGACCACCGACGTTCCGAGCAGTCGCCCAGGTCTATGAGAACTGGTATGATGTCGGCGATGATGAAGTCGTCGCCATCCTTCAGCAGTTCGCTCGGCAGCGCGGGTGAAAGTTTTTTGCCGCGCATGGATCGACCAACGCAACCGGGCCGATACAGGAACCCGCCAACGCATCGATTCGACGACCTCGCGTCCGACAGGATCGCGATGTGGAGTTCGAGACCGCTGAGTCAGGGCTGGTCCCCGGGAATTCGCGGAGGCGATGGCGGTTCCCTTCTGTCGGGGCCCGCCGGGAGCACACGGGTCTCGTGATCTCGACCGAACCCGCGGACGGTCTCGGCCATCGCCCGCAATCGGACCGCCACGCGCCCGTGCAGACTGCCTTTGATCTCGGGCATGCCGGCCTTGAAGCCCGTGAGGAGTTCGAGACCTTCGTCAATCGTGTGAATCGGGTAGATGTGGAATTTGCCGTCGGCGACGGCCTGACGAACGTCTTCGCGGAGAACCAGGTTCTTCACATTGCTCTGCGGGATGCAGACCCCCTGGGTCCCCGTCAGTCCGATCTGCCGGCAGACATCATAGAAGCCCTCCACCTTCTCATTGACGCCCCCGATCGCCTGAATCTGCCCCCACTGGTTGACCGAACCGGTCACCGCAATATCCTGGCGAATGGGAACCTCGGCGAGATTGGACAGCAAAGCAAAAAGCTCGGTCGAACTGGCACTGTCGCCGTCTACCCCGCCGTAGTTCTGTTCGAAGCAGATGCTGGCTGACAGAGTGATCGGCGTGTGCCGACCATACGTGTTCCGCAGGAAACCGGCAAGAATCAGGACACCCTTGTCATGAGTGCTTCCGGAGAGCTTAGCCTCTCGCTCGATATTGACCAGGCCCTCCGTACCCAGTCCGATCGAGGCCGTCACGCGATTCGGTTTGCCGAAAGCATAATCGCCAAGGTTGATGATGCCCAGACCATTCACCTGCCCGATCCGGCTGCCTTCCGTGTCCACCAGCAGCGTGCCCTCTTCAATCAGTTCCCGAATCTTCTCGGCGATGCGCCCCGAACGATACACGCGGTCTTCCAACGCCTGTCGCACATCCCTGGCTTGTACCACCTGGGTATTCCGGCTTCGCGCCACGTAATCGGCCTCACGAATCAGGTCCGCCGCTTCGCTGAATCGTGTCAGGAGCTTGTCCTGGTCGGCCACGCGCCGCGCGGCAAACCGCAGAACTTCCCGCACCGCATCGCGCGAAAACGGTTGCAGATCTTCTTTCTTGACTTGGCCGGCGATGAAGCGCGCATACTGGGACTGTTCTTTGGCGCCACGAGACATCTCGGTCCCGAAGTCCGCCTTGACTTTGAAAATCGAGCCGAAATCATCGTCATAGAAACGCAGCAGATAATAGAGCATCGGATTGCCGACCACGATGACCTTCGTATCGATGGCGATGGGTTCCGGACGCAGCCCCCCGGTGCTGAACGGCACCCACGGATTGTAGCTCTCCAACTGGATACAGCCGCTCTTGAGCGCCCGCTTGAGGCTGTTATACACGAAAGGCTCTGTCAAGGCATCCTCGATATTGAACACGAGGTATCCACCGTTGGCCCTCAACATGCTACCGGCCTTGATCTGGGTGAAATTGGTCACCAGACGACCGCGCCGGTCCACGCTGCGGTCGATGCTGCCGAAGAGATGGCGATAGGTCGGCGTCTCTTCCACCACGATGGGAGCCGTCTCGGCGTGGCTGTTGTCCACAATCACGTTGACCTGGTATTCCAGAAATTGCGGCCCAGCGTCTTCGCCGAGCATCCCTTGCAGTTGTGGCGGGACATTTTGACCGTCACTGCGCTGCCGGAAATCCGAAAGATTGTCGAGCATGTGTTGGCGGACACGATCGAGATATTCGAGCACCCGTTTCTGCTCTGAGTATCCTGACTGGATGCTCTCGATCAACGGCGAGACCACATCCTGAGCGAATCGCCGTTCCACGTCCCGAGCCTCCTGTCCCAGATTCTGCATCATCTGACGCTGTTCCTGCATGATCCGATTGAGTTCCCGCGTCAGTTCCTTTTCTCCCTCGCTGATGCGCTGCTTCTCCTCCTGGGAAAGCTCTTCGAGCTGCCGCGGGTCTTCGGCCGGTTTGCCGTCGATCTGGGGCAGGAACGTGACCTGGCCCTGCGGCGTGAACATCAGTTCAAAGCCGCGTTCCTTGGCCATATCGCGCAGATGTCGCGTGTGCTCTTCCACTCGATTCTGATACTTCTGGCTCAACTCCTCCTTCTCCCGGCTGAAATCCTGTTGGCGAAAGGCCTTCGGCAAGGCTTCGAGAAGGCGTTCCACCAGGCGTTCCATGTCCTGCTCCAGTTGTTTGCCCTTGCCCGCCGGCAGATCGATCGCCCAAGGCTCATCCGAGTTGTCGAAGTTGTGGACGTACACCCAGTCCTTGGGGATCTTCGAACCGTCCAATCGTCGGATAAGACTGCGTCGAATCGTTTCCTTCTTGCCCGAGCCGGTCAGGCCCGCCACGAAGATATTGTACCCCCCCTGCCGAATCCCCAGCCCCATCTCCAGCGCCGACATGGCGCGGTCCTGCCCGACAATCTCGTTCAACGGCTTGAGGTCGGCCGTCGTGTCGAAATCGAGCATCTCGGAATCGAAGGGAACGTCCGTTCGTTCGGCGGGCAGCTCCTGCACCCCCGGCGTTTTCTCCAGGCGTTGCTCATCTGTTTTCAGATCAAAATCGGCTAGGTCAGCGTTTTGCATTCTGCTCATCCTGTGGTTCGCGTTCGCCGCGAGGCTTCGGTACCGTAACGATCAGCACCCCTTCACGGACCTCGTATTGGACTTGTTTTTCACGGAGGGGCTCATCGAATCGGAACGTCCGCGAGAATCGGCCCTCCGGGCGTTCGCACGAGTGAGGCACATGGTCGCCATCCGCATGGCCGATGCTACGGCTCCCACGAACCAGGAGGAGTTGTTCTTCCACCACGACCTCAATATCATTCACGTTGACGCCGGGAACATCCATCTCGATCAGAAAGGCATCGGCCGTCTCCCACACGTCCACCTGTGGGGACCAGTCTGCGATTCCCCAGGGTCTGTGGATCAGTTCCTCGAAAACCGCATGCACCTCGCGATAATGCGCGGCAAGCGACGAGCCCGTACGGGAATCCCCGCTCCGGGAGCGTATGATTCTCTCGTGTCTGATTTCGATATCCATGAGACCTCTCTTTGTTCGTGAAGGTACGCCGGACAGGCGGCCTCGGCAATAAGGAAAACCCCGTAAAGCCTTTGGGCAGACACCTAATGAGGAAGACTCTTATCTGCATCGAGGGTTACGGAACGTCGAATCAGGGATTCTCCTGCACCTCTGGCGTGCAAGGTCGCGTACGTCCCGTATGAACCCATCGAGAAAATCAATGCTGAGTTCAAACCGATGAGAAAGACACCGCCTTTTTTCGCGGCCGACGCCATCCGAGATTACTTACAGGACCGCCTGGGTTCCGATCTCGAGATCGGCGAGATCCGCGTGTTGGGACAGACGGAAGGGGACGTCAAGGGGTTCGGATACGGGCACCCCCTGCTACTCGACGTACGGCAGGCAGACCAGCACCGTCGGCTGGTTCTGCATACCCTGCGACGCAATCCGTTCGATCACCAGTATGCCGCAGACCGCGCCGGCGACCTGGTTCGGGCGTTTCACACCTTCAACGACCTTCCTGGGCACATCGGCGCTGTTGACCTGGGTATGATCGACGCCGACGGCACCCTCAGGTCGGCCGGTCGTCCGGAGGAGTTCTTCCTGCTGACCGAATATGCCCAGGGGCAAACCTATGCCAAGGATTTGAGTCGGATCGCCGAGACAGACCGCCTCCAGGAGAAGGACAACCGCCGTGCGATCGCCTTGGCCGAGTACCTCTCACACATTCATGCCGTCAAATCGCAAGCGCCCGATCTCTACCAGAGACGCATCCGAGAAACCGTCGGCCATGGCGAAGGCATCCTGGGAATGCTCGATACGTTCCCTTCGGACGTCCCTGAAGCGGACGTGAAGACCCTGGAAGCGATCGAGCGCAGATGCGTCGCGTGGCGATGGAAGATTAAATCCCGCACACACCGCCTCAGCCGGATCCACGGAGACTTCCATCCATGGAACATTCTCTTCGCTGAGGCGGATGAGATGACTCTGCTGGATAGGAGTCGTGGCCCGTGGGGCGAACCCGCGGATGATGTCAGCGCCATGGACATCAACTACCTCTTCTTCTCGCTGCGGACACACGGTCGTCTGGCCGGAGCGTTTCAGAATCTGCACCAGAACTTCTGGGATGTCTATCTTTCGAATACCGACGACATCGAGATACTGGAGGTCGCCCCGATGTTCTATCTGTGGCGGGCACTGGTCCTGGCGCATCCGTGGTGGTATCCCGATCTGTCGACAAAGACCAGGACCGCCCTTCTGCACTTTGTGGACGCCATGTTGGAATGCGCTCGTTTCGAACCCGAGGCGGTCAACACATACCTGAGGTGATGATGACGACAGAAATGAAGAAAGGGTTTGCGCTGTGGTTCACAGGGCTGCCCGGCTCGGGCAAGAGCAGCGTGGCGGTCCGCACCGCTGAGACCCTTCGACAACGCAATCTTCCCGTCCAAATCCTCGACTCGGATGAACTCCGCCGAGTTCTTACGCCTCAGCCAAGCTACAGTGAGCATGAACGAAACTGGTTCTACGGCGTGCTGGTGTTCATCGGGGTTCTTCTGATCGAGCACGGAGTAAACGTGCTCTTTGCTGCGACCGCCCACAAGAGATCATACCGTGATCGTGCACGGGAGCAAGTCGAGCGCTTCGCAGAGATCTTCGTGCGCTGTTCGCCGCAGATCTGTCGCCGCCGGGATCCGAAAGGGCTCTACGCTCAGGCCGAACGGGGGCAGATCGATCGGCTGCCGGGGATTGACCTGCCCTACGAGCCGCCACGTCAGCCGGAGCTCGTGGTCGACACCGAACAGCACGACCTGGAGTCCTGTACCTCTCAGGTCGTCAGCTTCCTGGAAATCTGGGCCGCCGTCGCCTGATCACAGATTGCCCCTGGAAAGGTTCGCCAGATTGCAGACAGATGCCGGTAGATCGCTGTGGAGAGAGCTCAAGAAACACGCCCCTTTTACCTTGGCGGGCGCGTTCTCCGGCGTCATTCTACTGGTGACTCTGCGGCGATTGTCGTGGGACATCTCCTATCGTGCGTTCTACACCTTGCACCCCATGCACGTATTCTTTAGCGGACTGGTGACCGCCACGCTGTACCGTCGTCATCGGTACGATGACAGGACCGCTCCTCGCCATCGCGCCATGATTCTCGTCGTGGGCTTCGTCGGCGCCGTCGGCGTAGCCACCCTGAGCGATTCGATCGTTCCGTTTGCGGCTGAATGGCTGCTGCATCTTCCCGACCGCGAGCTGCACCTCGGCTTTATCGAGAAATGGTGGCTGGTCAACCCCCTGGCTGTGGCGGGAGCCGGCGTTGCGCTGGTTCGGTCCTGGAGCCGACTGCCGCACGCCGGACATGTGCTCTTGAGCACCTACGCCTCGCTCTTTCACATCATGATGGCGTTGGGCGACCGCCAGGGCCTGGTTCTATATGCCGGCATCTTCGTATTCCTTTTTGTGACGGTATGGCTGCCCGGTTCCCTCAGCGACGTCATCTTTCCCGTCGCGGTCGCCGAGACATCAGGCCGGATTACAGCACGGCCACCCCCTCGCTGGCCCTGACTGCAACGGCTTATCGCGACGTCGCATAATCAGGACTTTCCCGATTGCCTCAGACGGCACCATCCGTTGGACTAAACCCGGACGTCGGGATTCCTTCCGGGATGGCCCGTCACCAATGGATACGGACGGAACGGCGGCATCACATAATGAAGCAGGCACTCGTCAAAGGAGGAAGCTTCGGGCTGACCTCGGGGATCATCACCACCATGGGGCTGCTGGTCGGCCTGCACTCGGGAACGCATTCGCGAATCGCGGTCGCCGGGGGCATCGCGACCATCGCCGTGGCCGACGCCTTCTCCGAAGCGTTCGGCATGCATGTCTCCCAGGAATCGACACCGGGCGCTACGCCGCTCCAGATCTGGCTGGCCGCCGGCGCCACCTTCGCCTCCAAGTTCGTGTTCGCCGCGAGCTTTCTTCTTCCCGTGGTGCTGCTCGATCTTCCCGTGGCAGTCCTGGTCAGTATCGTATGGGGCCTTGGTCTGCTCAGCCTCGCGAGCTACTGGATGGCCAGGAGCAACGGAACGCCCCCCTGGAAATCCATACTCGAGCACTTGCTCATCGCCCTGGTGGTCATCGTCGCAAATCACTTCGTCGGCGTGCTCGTCTCAAGCCTGACTCCTTAGCCTCGACATCTGGACACCGGCAGGGGCAATCCTGCGCCAATATTGCGTGAACCCGAATGCCAACTTCAGCAATCGCCTGAGTTCGACGCATGCCTGGTGAGCGTATTCGTGCAAATTCGGAGTCCATGTACAAACACCGACCGTCCACGAGAATTCCAGTAGGAGTGGCGCCATGGGCAAGATGATGAAAGCCTTCGTGATGCAGAGAATTGGCAGCGTGGCTCTGGTGGAGAAGCCCGTGCCCCCCGACCCGGGTCCGAACGAAGCGATCGTGCGGACGAGTAAAGCCCTGATCTGCACCTCGGACACACACACGGTCAAAGGGGCTATCGGTCCGCGGGAGAACCTCACGCTGGGCCACGAGGCGGTCGGGGTCGCCGCGAAGCTGGGCAGCGAAGTCAAGACGGTCCGGGAAGGCCAGCGGGTCGCGGTCAACGCGATCACCCCCTGCTACAGGTGCGATAACTGCCAGGCGGGTTATCCCTCTCAATGCACGGAGATGCTGGGAGGATGGAAGTTCGCCAATGTTCGAGACGGGGTCTTTGCCGAGTACTTCCGCGTCAACGATGCGGCGGCCAATCTGGCGCCGATTCCGGAGTCCATCCCGGACGAGGCGGCAGTCTACACCTGCGACATGATGTCGACGGGCTTTTCCGGCGCTGAAAATGCTGCCATTCCCATCGGGGGCGCCGTCGCTGTGTTCGCCCAGGGTCCCGTCGGCCTGATGGCGACGGTCGGCAGCCGACTTCTCGGGGCCGGGCTGGTGATCGCGGTGGAATCGGTCCCGGAGCGCCAGGAACTGGCCAGGCGATACGGAGCCGACGAAATCGTGGACTTCAGCAAGCAGGACCCCGTCGAGGCGGTCCTGGCTCTCACCGACGGGCGAGGCGTGGATTCCGCCATCGAATCCCTCGGGGCCCAGGTGACCTTCGAAGCCTGCGTCCGGGTCGTCCATGCCGGCGGCACCATCTCGAACATCGGCTATCATGGCGAAGGCGACTACGTGAAGATCCCGCGTATGGCATGGGGCGTCGGCATGAGCGACAAGACCATCCGCACCGCCTTGTGTCCCGGCGGCACCGAACGCATGGGGCGATTGCTGCGACTGATCGCAAACCAGCGTGTGGATCCCACGTGGATGACCACCCATCGCTTCAAATTCGACCAAATCGAAGAGGCGTTCCATCTGATGGAGACCAAGGAAGACGGCGTGATCAAGCCGCTGATCGATTTCGAATAGGCCAGATCCGTGCTTGTCTCCTTGGTCGGAGCAGACCATGATCGTCGAGATGCACTGTCACACATCCGAGCATTCCCGTTGCAGCCACGTTGCGGCGGTTGAATTGCTCCGCCGGGCCCATCAGATGGGCATCGAAACGGTCGTTCTGACGGATCATCACTACCAATGGGACGCCGATGAACTGTCCGATCTGCGCAAGACCGCCGGTCTGCCCGGAATCTTCTGCACGCTGGCGGGACAGGAAGTGGGTACACGCGATTTCGGACACGTTCTCGTCTACGGCGCCTCCGAGACCATCGATCGCCAGGATATTACCGTTCGCGAAATTCGCGCCCAATACCCCGATGCAGCGATCATATGGGCCCACCCTTACCGGGATGGACGGATCCCCAGACCGGCGCGTCTGCTCGACCCACTCCTGAACGGGATCGAGATCTTCAGTTCCAACTACGCCATCTCCGAGGCAATCCGCGCGATGAACGACTGGCACCAGTACAAGTTCACCGCGATCGGTGGAACGGATACGCACGCCTACAGCTACGCCGGGGCGTATCCGACGATCTTCGATCATCCGATCGATTCGATCGAGGCCTTGGTCACCGAGGTCAAAGCGGGACGTTGTCGGCCCTATTTCAAAGAGATCCCGCGCAGCGGGACCACGCGCACGACCGTCACGGAGGTGACCGTCGGTCCCAAGTCAGCCGAGAAGCGAAAAAAGATGGTCGTCAAGACCTTCGAGGACATCCAAGCCTGGCAGGCGGGAGAGCGAACCAGCCACATCGTCGAGCAGCTCTGCGCGCACGGCTTCGATGAAGGGCCCTATCGCGTCCCTCGCCCTCTGGATCGCGACCCAAGCACGCTGTCCGTAGTGGAGGAGCGGATCGAGGGCGCGTCACTTTTCGACGCCCTGATCGCGTCCGACGCCCACCGATCGGCACGATACATGGAACAGGCGGCCCTATGGCTCGTGAAGCTGCACAATGCCGCCCTGGAACTGACGCCCAAGGACGAGCACCTCCAAAGCGAGTCCGAACGGCTCGATTACTATCTCACTTCGCTGATTGACAAACAGCACCGGCATCTTGGCCGCGTTCGTCAGGTCCGCGATCATGTATGGCAACGCGAGCTCGCCCTGCTCCAGTCGCGCCGCGACATCCTGGTCCAGGGACACGGGGACTACCATCCCAAGAACATCTTTATCAGCCGGAATGACTCGAGCGACGCCGAGCATATCGCGGTCATCGATTTCGGCAGTTCCTATCAGTTGCCGCGTGCCTTCGATGTCGGCGCGTTCATGGCGCAGTATATCAACATGTTCTTCGACTACCACGACGTGCAGCGGCACGCTCCGGCCGAGATCTTTCTCGAAACCTACCTGGCCCACGCTGAAGACCTCGAAGACGACTTCATGCCTCACGTGGCCCTGTACAAGGCGCGGACCTGTCTGAGCATTCTCTACTACCTGACCAAGGTCGGAATGGCCGAGAGCGAGAACTTCTGGCGCATCCTCGTAGAGGCCGAGAAATCACTCGCCTCCATCGAGGTCCTCCGGAGCTTCTGAATCATGAATGGACGCGATCCTACAAGCTTCGCCAGGAGACGGGGAAGGTGTCGACTTCGAGCGGTTCGGCGCGGTCGATCCGCCATTGTCCGCCCTGGCGTCTGAGGTGCAACCGGACCTTGGCCAGGGCGACCGCCTTATACTGCCTGGCTACCCGACTGCCTTCCTCAAAACGGAAGAACAGGTTCAGTATGACCGTCGCCTCCGAACCCAAGCGTTCGACCTCTACGCCCCGGGCCTTGACCCTCTGGATGGTCGGTCCGTCCAGCTCCCGCCGGCAGCGGATCAGCAACTGCTCTCGACTCGCATGGCGCGAATCGCTGTAATCCGGCGAGACCACGTCGCCCACCGCGCCGCAATCTTCCTCCTC
>CAZTGH010000046.1:0-20391 GCA_964612985.1 uncultured Pirellulales bacterium | reverse complement strand
TACGCCTTTCCCGCCGCCAACAACAAGATCATCCGCGCCTTGCGCCGGCAGAAGAAGCCTGCAACCCCATAGCGACTCTTGCTCTGGCCACCTCGTATCGGTATCATGACAGCCGTTGAGATCCACCTGCGCCGTCAGGAGAAAGGAGATCGCTATATGAAGAAGTTCGCTGCCCTGCCATGGATCGCCGCTCTTACCATTTCCTCCGTTCTGTTCTCCGGCTGCGGACGCGAACAGCAGCGCAAAATGGTCGGGCACGCAGAACCGGCCAAGGTCCTGATCATCGGCGATTCGATTTCTATCGGCTACTTCGAACCGACGAAGGAGTGGCTCCAGGGGCAGGCGGAGGTCTACCACAATCCGGGCAACGCCGCCCACACCGCCCACGGACTGGCCCGGCTGGACGAGTGGCTCGGAGACACGCAGTGGGACATCATTCATTTCAACCATGGTCTGCATGACCTGAAGTACATGAATGAGAAGGGCGAACTGACCGACCCAGCCAAGGGCGTTCAGCAGATTCCCATCGAGCAATACGAGCGGAATCTGGACGAGTTGGTGAAGCGCCTCAAGAAGACCGGAGCCGTGCTGATTTTCGCAACTACGACTCCTGTGCCCGAGGGCTCATCCGGCCGCGTTCAGGGCGATGCAAAGCGATACAACCAGGCGGCTCGGAGAGTCATGAAGAAGCACCGCGTTCGCGTCAATGATCTCTACGCCTTTGCCCTCCCCCGGCTCGATTCGATCCAGCGACCGCATAATGTGCATTTCACCGACGAAGGATCGCGCTTGCTGGCCGAGCAAGTAGCCGAGACCATCCGCAAAGCCATTGAGAAGTGAAGCAACTCGATCTAGGAAGGAGCACGATATGAACGGGCGCTACGCATATGTCTTCGTCGCTGTCATCTGTCCCCTGCTGATGAGCGCGCCGGCAGTTGCCGAAGAGGTGCCGGGAGTCATCATCAACCACATCCCCGCCTCGTCCGGAATCTATATCGGCTCGCCCGGCATTGCCGTGCTGCCCAATGGGGATTATGTTGCCAAGCACGACCAGTTCGGACCGCGATCGACCGAGCACGGCCATGCCGTCACGGAAGTCTTCGGCTCATCCGACCGCGGCGCCTCGTGGTCGCGCCGAGCCGTCGTCCAGGACATGTACTGGGCCAGCGTGTTTACCCATAACGACGCGCTCTACCTGCTCGGCACGAGCAAGAACCACGGAGACGTGGTGATCCGCCGATCCAGGGACGGAGGACGTACCTGGACCCAGGCCAAGGATAAGCAGACCGGCATCCTGATTGATGGTGGCGAATACCACTGCGCGCCGGTGCCTGTGGTCACGCACCAGGGCCAGCTCTGGCGGGCCATGGAAGACGCCATGGGCCCTGGTGGTTGGGGAAAGCACTTCAACGCCTTCATGATGTCCGTCCCCGTCGATGCCGACCTGCTGGTGGCGGATAACTGGATCGTCAGCAATCGCGTCGGGCGCGATCCCGCCTGGCTGGACAACCGCTTCGGTGGCTGGCTCGAAGGCAACGCCATCGTGACGCCGGAAGGTCGGATCGTCAACATCCTGCGCGTCGACACCAAACCCGAAGGCGGAAAGGCCGCCATCATCCAGATCAGTGACGATGGCAGGAGAGCCACGTTCGACCCCGAGACCGGATTCATCGACTTTCCAGGGGGCGCCAAGAAGTTCACCATCCGCTTCGATCCGACGTCGAAGCGCTACTGGACCTTGTCTAATCTGATCCTGCCCAGGCACAGAGACCCCAACCCGGGCCGCGTCCGCAACGCCCTGGCCCTGATGTGCAGCAAAAACCTGCGAGACTGGACCGTCCGCTGCGTCCTGCTGTACCATCCGGACATCGAGAAGCATGGCTTCCAGTACGTGGACTGGCTCTTCGAAGGGGACGATATCATCGCCGCGTCACGCACCGCTTACGGGCAGGGAGACAGCGCCGCGCACAACCAGCACGACGCCAACTACCTGACATTTCACCGATTCAAGGACTTCCGCGACCTGACCCTGGCCGACTCCGCCCTCGGCGCCCGACCTGGCGATGTCGCCTGGCAACCGTCGTCCGCAAAGCGGTAGAAAAGTCGTTGGCCAGCGGTCCTGCCCGGTCTATTCCAATCGCAAGCGGATCTGGTCGATGTACAGCATATCGTTATCGTCACCCTGCTGGTCTGAGACTTCGCCGTCGCCGACCCCGATCGTCAGCTTGGCGACGCCTGCCAGATCCACGCCTGCACCGGTGATTTCGGAGACATCGATCGTCCAGACCCGCCAGAACTCCGTCTGAGGGGCAAAGCTGAACGGCTGGTCGATCGTTGCCTGGTTGCCGGCGCTGTCTTCGACCCGAAGGTAGATCCGCTGTTCGAGGTTGTCCGACTCGCCCCGGAAGGCCACTTCCAGTGCCTTGGCACTGGCGACCGTCCAATCCTGCGCGGGCTCGAAGGTCCGTGTGGCCTCGGTGAAGAATGGCTCGTACTGATTCTGATAGTGGAGCCGCATGGCCTTGTCGCCCTGGTTGACCGTTGCGGTTTCGAGGAAGACGTACTCGAAATCCGGGCCGATATTGTGCACCCAGGCCGCCGCTACATCACTGGTAGCGCCGTAAGCCTCGAAGTCCTCCACGGGAATCGAACGGCCCGTCGTGAACCGCCAGGTCTGGGCCTCCACCGTCCCAGCCGGCCCGATCGAATCCACACGCCATTCATAAACCGTATCGAAACCAAGCACCCCGGGCTCATAGACCATTCCCTGCGGAGCCGGGTCGACGAGCTGCATATCGCCGGCCGGACCGAACCACAGCTCGCGCCCCGTGGCGAAGGCGCCTTGCACCCAGCGTAGTGTAGGCATCACCGAAACATCCGTCGCCCCGTCCACCGGGCTGATCGCCACCGCCATGGGACCATCCGACACGGAAGAAACGTCGTCGAAGGTCGTGTAGAACCCCGCCGGCTCACTCTGCTCGTTCTGGGCGAAGATCCCGGACTGCCCTGTCAGGAAGGGCTCGTCGCGTTCCCCCGCATCTTCCCACGGATCGTTGCCGTTGGTGTCCACCATCGTCGCGGTCTGCACCACCAGCGGCCCGCCCTGGTACTCATACAGCCGCCCGGTGACGTAAACCGGCCCCGCCCCGACCACCTCCAGCTCGGCGTAGTAACTTCTTGCGTTGTCCAGCTTGGGAACGAGGACATCGAAGTCCTCGTCCATGATGTTCTGTAGGTTGACGACCTTTTCAATGTCGATGCGGAGGTTGGCCGGACCGTTCTCCCAATCGATGTGCATCACATACCCGCTGGCCACCACACCGGGAGCGCCGCTGGCTGTGCCGTCGTCCATGAAATAGGTCATTCGGGCGCAAAGGCCATGGTGGTTGTGCGAAGCGTCGCCTACCACATTCACCACCGCCCCGACTCGGACATCGGCAAAGATCTCCTCGGAGCCAAAGCCGGCGCCGAAGGCCGATCCCCCCTTGCTCACGGAACTCGTCTCGCCCACGGCCAGATAGCCCCCCGCCTCGCCCGGAACGACCGTGTGAGTATACGTACCCGTTACCGCCGGATACGAAAGGAATTGCCACGTGTCCAAGTCGAAATCTTCCCCATCGAACATCTCGGACCAGTTGCCATAGCTTAACGGCGAGAACAGCAGGACGACTGCAACTACGCGAAGTGCTCTGCCTGACGTGCTCATCTCTTCTCTCCTCTAGCAGAATCCCGATTCAATGCATCAAACAGCCACCGCATGGGCTGTTTCGGTCGTCACATATTGGGATGCCGTGCCCGGTCCTCCGTACCGGCTCGCCGCTCGAACGCAGGCCATTCTATTCTACTGCCCCAAGGCCCCGAATGCAAGCCCCAAACCCCTCTCCTGGCGGCATAGGGGTGGCGTGGCTACGATCGCTGCCGGGCCCACGGGCGCAAGAAACGGGCCTCCCTCGCAGTTGGTCACTGCGGTAGAGGGTCTGTTGCTTGGGATCCTGGTCGGCCGCCGTCTACGGCGAATCGTTCGGCTCCGAGGGCGTCGAACCGACGTCCGTCGGTCGCGGAGCCGGCTCGTTCGCGTCTGGCCTGGCCTTTCGCATCCAGCGTTCATTATTAGGATCGGGTCCTCCCCGCCCCGGTCCCCAGGGCCTGCGTTCGCCGTCCGGGCCGAACCGATCGGGTCCGCGAGGCCCGTCGCCCCGTCCGCTGCGAGGTCCATCTCCGCGCCGCCCCGGTCCCCCGGGCCCACCCGGACCTCGGCGCATACCACGCCGAAATTCTCGTTCGAGACGCTCGATGAGTCTCTGCCATTCCGTCTGCTGCTCGTCGGTCAGCACCTCGCTGACCTGGGACTTCATGTCCTCCAGGACCTGCTCGATCTGGGGCCGAGCAGCCCTTCGCAATTCTTCCAACTGCTCGAAATGATCCCGCAGGATAGCCCGAATCCGATCGACCTGCTCGTCGGTCAGATTCAATTCCCTACTAAACCGCATCACGGTCATTCCGACGGCATGGTCGATATCTGGAGGACGAGACACGCCCGGCTTGACCACCAGCAGGGTGCCGGCCACACCGAGCGTAATGCCCGCGATCAGGATCGCCAGTCCTGAGAGCACCATCCGCCAGCGGTGGATACGCCGCAAGGCGATGGTCGGATTCACGTTGGGATCGTGCGATTCCATCACATCGCCCACGAAATGCTGTTTACGATTTCCCGCAGAGGGCCGGCGCTGGCGTTGTAGACGGAAACCGCGAACACCGCGGCCGGAACGGCCACCGCCGAGGCCCCCGCTGCCAGCCACATCCAGAGATTCTCCGCCATGCCGAGCGGTTCCGCCTGACCGCTGCTCAGCAGATTCAAGACCTGCGGCACCACGTCGACGTGCGGAATCTTCTCGGTCCGCGCCCGAGCAGCCAACAAGGCGAACTTTTCTTCCCAGTTCATCAGATCAGTTCCATCCCACTACGCACAACCAGCTTCTTCAATTTATCGCGAGCACGCAACGCTTGCACCTTGACCATCGTCTTGGTCCATCCGGTTCGACGCGCCGTCTCGGCCACATCGCATCCTTCCATATACCGCAGCATCAACACCAGCCTGTCCCGTGGGGGCAACTGCTCCAGCAAGCCGTGCAGCACATCCGCCGCCTGGCCCGCGTCGATCCGTTCGATGGCTTCGCCGTCGTCGGCGATCTGGTCCCATTCGGCCAGACTGAACGGCTCGACATCCTTCTGACGCGACTTCTCCTTCCAATAGCGATAGCCGACCCGTGTGGCGATCCTCGCCAGCCAGTGGCTGAACGGCGCCTTGCCCCGGAACGAGTTCAGGCTCATGTACGCTTCGACGAAGACGTCCTGTACCAGTTCCTCGTGGACCGTCCGGTCGCGGCTGAACCGCCATAAGATCTTCCCTACATGAGACTGATGCCGTTCGACCAGACGGCGATAGGCATCCGAATCTCCCTGTCGGGTCTGATGGATATCCTGGCGATCCTCTTCCTCGGGCTGGGCCTGGGGCCCCGGCGTGTCCATCATGTCGGCGGCCGCACGTACCAGGCTGATCGGGACAAGGCCCGACCGCGCCAACCTACCGGAGATGGACTCTATCGCACCGATCATATGTGAAAGAATACGAGAAATCCCGACCGGCCCGCAAGGCAATTCCAAGGCCGAACTCCTGCCGCGGGCGGACCAGCCCCAAGCCGGCGGGCCGCAAGCGCCCCCGAGCCGCGCTCGCCAACAACCGCCGTTTCCGGCCCAAAAGTCGCCCATGCGCCACACATTGCCTCTCTCCTCAACGTCATCCCCTTCGGGCCCGTCGAATCGCGATCCTTCCAGGCTCTCTGACGGGATAGTGCCGTACGATAACGAGCGGTTACACCTTGCAGCGGACAATTTGCAGGTTTTTCCCGCCGCCCCCAGCCCACGTCTCGCTGTCACTCCCAAGAACATCAGTCGGAGGGGCGAAGAGGCAAGAGGACATAACGGATGCGCGGACTTCCGCAAAAATGGCCATTTTTGCAGAAGTCCAGCAATGATAGAGACGGCGGTTATGAGCAATGCATGCGAGGCGTTGATGTTCTGTCCCACAATCAAAACCCTGCCGCGGATCAACTCGGATCGGCATCCCGTAAACGGGACCTCAGGCGCCCTCTCGGGTCTGATCCTCCGGGCCGCCCATGTCGAACATCCCCATGAGGGCCGCTCGACGGAGCAGTTCGACGATGTTGGTGGCCCCCATTTTGCGCATCACATGGCTGCGATGCACTTCCACCGTCCGCGGCGAGCGGTGCAGCGTCAGGGCGATCTCTCGGTTGTTCTTGCCATCGAGAATCAGATGTAGAATCCGCATTTCCGCTCGGGTCAACACGTGATCGTGCCCCCCCGCTACCGAACGGTTCTGCGACAGCAACCTCC
The DNA here is from genome assembly GCA_964612985.1 of uncultured Pirellulales bacterium. GTDB lineage: Bacteria > Planctomycetota > Phycisphaerae > Sedimentisphaerales > Anaerobacaceae > Anaerobaca. The sequence continues at coordinate 13,977 of CAZTGH010000046.1, read as the reverse complement.
GCACGGTACAGAGAAACCTGTCTCGATCCAGGGGTTTTTCGATGAAATCGGCCGCCCCCAGCTTCAGGGCCCTCACCGCCATCGGAACGTCGCCGAAGCCGGTCACCACGAGCACCGGAAGCCACGGCACTCGGCTCTTGACCGCCTGAAGCAGTTCGATGCCATCCTTGCCCGGCATCTTCACGTCCGTGATCAGTAGATCGCAGGACCCCGATTCCAGGCACGCCAGGCAATCGTCGGCACCGCAGAAGCACGTGACCTCGGCGCCCGTTCGTTCGAGAGTCTTGCGAACCACCATGCGCACTTTGGGCTCGTCATCAACAAAGAAGATGCGGTCCAGCGTCTTGTCTTCCATCAGCGGATCCTCTCCAGAACGGCTTCACACTCCCTCTGCCCGAACCGGCAACCACACTCGAAACGTCGTACCCCGCCCGAATTCACTCTCGACCGACATGTGACCGTGTCGCTGAGAGACGACACGCTGCGCGACGCACAGCCCCAACCCCGTTCCCTCCCCGGGCGGCTTCGTGGTAAAAAAGGGCTCGAACACACGTTCGAGGTTCTCGGGGGCAATGCCTCCGCAGTCGTCGACGAAGTGCAGTTCAATGTGGTCGCCGGCATGGTGCCCCTCTATCGTAAACCGGCGCGTCCGCTTGCCGTCTGCAGCCTGAACCGCGTTCTGCGCCAGCGCGAAAATCAGTTGTTCCAGATCTCTCCCATACATGCAGACCGGAGGCAGTGCGTCCAGCCCGTGCGTCGCCATGGCTATATCCGCACGTCGCGCGCTCTCCTGCAACAGGCGCAGCACCTTCGCCGCGATATCGTGAATACAGATGTCCCGCGCCACTTTCTCCGACGACCGGCGAGCAAAGCTGCGGAACCGCTCGGCAATGGCGGCAACACTTGCGATCTCCGCCAGCGCGTCCTTGAGGTCCTCAATCACTCTCTCCGGACAAGACGTGGTCTGGAGGTCTTCGAGGCAATTCTGGATGGACAGCCGGATGACCGTCAGCGGTTGTGTCAGTTCATGGGACAGCGTCGCACTGAGCGTGCCCAGGGACGCCAGTTGCTCCGCTCGGCTTATCCGCTCGCTATAGGCGGCCAGTTCATCCTGGGCCTTCTTGAACTCGTGAATGTCTCGAGCGATGACCAGACCGGCCGTGGTCCTTCCGTCACCGTCGCACAGTGCCTGCACCGTCGTATCATACCACCGCATCTGGCCGCCAACGTACGACAAGCTTACGGTGTTGCTCCCCTGACCGCTGCGCAGAACCTCCCGGATGGTAGTGAATTGGCGATCGGCAATGTCCGGCGGGAACAGGTCCCACATCGTCCTGCCCACAAAATCCGCAGGATGCCCGCCCAGTCTCCGGGCCGCCGTATGATTCATGAACCGAAAGACACCTCCCTCGTCCACCGTGGCAATCGCCTCGCCGGCCCCTTCGACCAGCAACCGATAGCGTTCCTCACTGGCCTGCAATTCGCGTTCGAGCAGCTTCCGCTCTGTGATGTCCCAGGCAACGCTGCGTCCTCCCACGATGCGGCCATCCTCCACCAGCGGGCTGGCACTGTACTCGACGTGCACCGGTCGATTCTCCCGGTCGAACAGGACCACCTCGGATCGCACGCTCTGTCCACTGAGGACACTTTCGATCTGCGACACAATCGACGCGCGGTTTTCTCTCGGGATGAAATCCGCCAGGGGCCGCCCGATCACTTCGTCAGGGTCCAGTCCGAGCAGTTTCTTGACGGCAGGGTTGACCGAGCGCACGCGCCCCCCCATGTCGACGGTGACGATGACATCGGCCACCGTCTCCACGATCTCACGATAACGTCTTTCGCTCTCGACCAAGGCCCGCTCCGCCTTTCGCAGCCCGGCCGCACTCGGAACCACCACCGCAATATGCGAGGGCTCGCCGGCCTCGTCCCGCAGCAGCGCCAGATCGACGAAGACCGTCGACGGAGAGCCATCTGGACTCAGGACCAGCGTCTCAACTTCTCGTAGCGTCTCTTCCACCAAGAGCTGGGGCATCACCCGCTGGTGCAGTGCGACGAACTGCTCCGGGTCGAACAGACCCGTTTCGGAGAACGTCTTGCCGATAAGCTCCTCGGCGCTCATCGCCACAATGGTCTGAAAACGCCGATTTGCATAGCAAAGTTGCCCTGCCAGGTCCGTGACACAAATCACATCGGGCATCGCGTCCAGAACGTTCTCCGCATAAGACGCCCTCGGAACCGATCGGCAAACGGTGAGATCTTGGAGATCGGGATCGGGGGTCGGGTCACGACTCGGAGAAGAGGACTCGGCCTCGAACCGAGCGAGGCGCCGCCGCAAACGAGCGATCTCGGCCCGAAGTTCATCGGTTGTCCTGTCCTGATCCGGCATGCTCCGCTCCATCCTGCCTGCCACCATGTCGCGCGCCGGACACACCGCGCCCCCGCACGACGAGATAACACAGCCTCAACGGGGCTATGCTATGCGAGCGTCGAGACAGAAGCAAGTGAAACTTGAGAAAGCCGGACCATTCGTGTCTGCCATTCCAAGGCTCCGGTTTGAGGATGCTGCACGATGGGCAGGGTGCCTTCACATCCAAGGACCATTGGCCATGCAGGTGGTCCCGTGCCGGTCCGTTGGGCGGCGGTACGCGCGGAACGGGGGCATGCCGGCCGGTACCGGCCGGCGCCAACGCGGTTTGGGCCTATGAGCGGTCGTGCAGTGTGGTTTCCAGGTGCTCGTCAAGCTGCGGTGGCAGGGTCTCCACGATCCCGGTGTGGGCGATTGGCAGCCAGACCGTGAACGTGGTGCCCTTCTCCGGTTCGCTCTCGACATCGATCCGGCCCCCATGGCCGGTCACGATCTTGCTGGCGATTGGCAGACCCAGCCCCGTGCCCTGGATCTCCTTGCCGGGCCGATGGACCCGGTAGAACCGCTCGAAGACTCTTGGCAAGGCCTCACGGGGGATGCCCAAGCCCGTATCGCTGACCCGGACCAGGAGATGTTCTCCCTGATGATAAATCGAGACCCGGATGTCGCCGCCCTCCGGAGTGAACTTGATGGCATTGCTGACCAGATTTATGACGACCTGAACGATTCGGTCGCCGTCGAAGACAATCGGCGGAAGGTTGGGCTCGACGTCGAGGCTCAGGTGAACCCCTCGCTTGCTCGCGAACGGCTGCATGGTGGTGTACGCCTCCTCGATCGTTCGCTCCAGAGCCCCCGGCTGCATGTTGAAGGTCATCTTCCCGGCGTCGAGCTTTTGAAAATCCAGGATATCGTCGATCAGCCGCCCCAGCCTCTCGATGTTTCGTTTGGCGACCGTGAGGAAACGGGCTTGATCCCTGTTGATCCGGCCGGCCTCTCCACCCAGGACGATCGTCACCGCTTCTCTCATCGAAGTCAGAGGCGTCCGCAACTCGTGGGAGACCGTGGAGACAAACTGGGACTTCATCTCCATGGCTTCTTTCAGTTCCTCCTCGGCGCGCTTGCGATCGGTGATGTCATCGATGGCGATCACCACGTGCCGGACCGAATCGATGCAGACGGGCTCGACGCTGACGAGTAGCCAGGGCATGTATCCCTCGCCGTTGTCGCTCAGCGTCGGTCGAATCTCCAGGCGCCGAATGGGCCGTTCGGACTCCAGAGACGTCTGGACGATGGTGCGCAGCGAGCATTCCTCTTCGCTACAGCCGGCACGACAAGCGGGCGGGCCGGTGCGGCGCATGCAGTTCAGCGCCTCGCAAGGCGTTTTGCCGATGATGTCGGCGTAATCCCGCCCGGAAATGTGACGGATGGTTTCGTTGGCTCGAACCACCGTCATCTTCTCGTTTACGAGCAACATGCCCACCGGGGCGGCGTCGAAGATCGCCTCCAGGTTCTTTTGCTTGCGGTCCAGGATCTCATGAACGCGCGCCCGTTCCGTCACGTCCGCATCGGCGCCTCGATACCCGATCAACTGCCGGTTTTCGTCCAGGATCGGCACGCCGCTCCGCAGCAGAAATACCACCCGCCCGTCCTTGTGCAGGTTGCGCGTCTGAAATTCCGTGAACACATCCTTACGGCTGAAGATCTCGACGGCCCGAGCCTTCAGTCTTTCCGCGTCATCGGGATGAAAGAAATCATAGAAGTGCTTCTTGCCGAGGATCTCGTCCGGCTTGTACCCCAGGATGCGTTCGAGGACCGGACTGGCGTACGTATACAGGCCGGTGGCGTCGACTTCCCAGATCCATTCGTTGGCGTTCTCGACCACCTGACGGAATCGCGTCTCCGAATGCCGCAAGGCCTGCTCCATCTGCCGCCGTTCCGTGATGTCGCGAACGACTCCGATGGATCCCGTAATCACGCCATCGGAATCTCTCAACACGCTCAGCGAGATATCCACCTCGATCAACTCGCCGTTCGCTCGATACATCTTCGTCTCGATGTGGTGCTGCATGCCCTTCTGGCGGACGCTCATCGCCCGAATGCGGCACCATTCCGAGTCGGGATAGAGCGTCTTGACCGATCGACCGAGCAAGTCGGTCTCGGTCATGTCCAGGAGCTGTTCGGTGAATGTGTTCCAGGAGATCAGCCGTTGTTCTTTGTCCACCATCATGATAGCCACGGCGGAGTTGTCGAAGATGGTCCGATACCGATGCTCGGCGGCCTGCAACTGGCGTTCGGCCTTCTTCCGTTCCAGCGCGTAGCGGACCGACCTCATCAACAGCGTGCTGTCGACCTGTCCCTTGATTAGATAATCCTGCACGCCCTTCTGCACCGCCGACGTGGCGGTAGCTTCGTCGTCCAGCCCGCTCAGCACGATAATCGGCACGTGCGGGGCTCGGCTCTGGATATTGATCACCGATTCGGTTCCCCGACTGTCGGGCAGTCCCAGATCCAGCAGCACCACGTCAAACGGCGACCGACTCAGCATCTCCAGGGCGGCCGAGAGGCGATCCGCGTATTCGACGGCTGCGACGTCCAGCGATGACTTGGCCAGCAGTCGTTCCAGCAGCTTGCGATCGACGATATCGTCCTCGACAATAAGAAACCGCAGCGCCTCTGGCATCGTCAACGACCTTTCCTTGTGTCCGCAATCCGTATACCGTTTTCGGGATCGGTCCCATCGAACCTTCCGCCCGCTCATTCCGAGAAGGGCATGACGGGGCCCGTACTCCATTCGTTTGACAGGCGATCACTTGCGCTCATGGCTTTTCAGAATCGCCTGGATCTTGGCCATCAGCGTGGCAAAGTCAAAGGGTTTGGTCACGTAGTCCGACACCCCGTGCGTCGAGGCGGCCGCGATGTCCTGAGGCTCGCATCGCGCCGTCAGCATGATGACGGGAATGCGTTGCAGGGCCGGATCGGCTCGAAGCTGCTCGAGCATCTCATGGCCGTTCATCACCGGCATGTTCGTGTCGAGAAGGATCAGATCCGGCTTCTCGGCGGCCGCCCGTTCCAGGCCCTCTCGCCCGTTGGAGGCCGTCAACGTCTCGCAGTCGGCGAATTTCAGCCGATATTCCACGGTGCTGACCAGATCCGGCTCATCATCCACGATCAGAATCTTCATCCGCGATGTCTTCTTCTTGCTCTTGAACAGACTCAACATGCTACTTCCTCCTTTCACCGTGCGCTGCCGAGCGGCCTGACGCCGGCCTTCTGCCAGCAACACGGATGCCATTTCTTCTTTCGCACATCAGGCTCGCCGCCATCGATCATCATGGCACGGCCGCATCCAATGCCTCTTGCGTTCCCGCATCCGGTTCGCTGCCGCCCGACAGCAGCGCGTCCTTACGAAGCATCTGGTATCGTGCCGCCACCTCGGCAGGTACCGGATTGCCCCCGTCAATATGCGGCGAGAGCAGCACGACCAGTTCCGACTTGTTCGTCACCGTCTTGCGGTTCTTGAAGAAGTACCCGAGGAGCGGCAGGTCCCCCAGCAGCGGAACCTGACTGACCTCCAGGGTCTTCTCCTGCCGTCGCAGCCCGCCCATCACCACGGTTTGGCCGTCTTCCAGCAGCAACGAGGTGTTGGCCCGCCTCGTGTCTACGACGGGGACTCCCTGGTCGCTCATGCCGGTCCGAACGTTCTGCTCGGTGTCAACGGTCACGAAGATCCTGTTGCCGTCGGTCACCGTCGCGGAAACCTGGAGCGTGACCCCCACCTCCTTGAACTGCGTGGTGCTGAGCGCCTCCTGCCCGCCGGTGGCCGAATCGATCAGTTCCTTGTACGGAATCTCCTCCACCGCCTTGATCGTCGCCGATTGCCCGCTGACCACCAGCGCGTTCGGACTGGCCAGAATGTCCACGTCCCTCTTCTGCTGCAAGACGTGCAGTACGTGACGGATGGTCCCACTGATCACGCTGAAATCGCCGCCGGTCCCGACGGTATTGAACGCCGTGGCGTTGCCGATGGTCGTCGCATCCTCGATGGTGGACCGCAGACGCGAACTGGTCAGGTTCTGTCGATAGATGACATCATACCGATCGTCGGACAGCAGGTCCCAGTTGATGCCGATTTCCGTATCATCCTTGAGCTGCACGTCCAGAATCACCACCTCCACCATGACCTGCTGCGGAATGCGATCGGCTTTCTTGATCTCCGCCAGGATTTTAGCCAGATTCTCCTCGGTGTCGCAGATGACCACCGAGTTGTTCTGTTCGTTTGCGGCAACCATGCCGAAGGGAGTAACCATCTTCTCCAGGACCGTCTTGAGACTGTTGGCGCTGAGAAACTTCAACACGACTGTCTCGAGGAACAGATCCGGGTGCGCGTCTGCCGCGACGTTGTTCGGCTCCGGTGCACGCATATCCAGTGAATCAAGGAGAGCGAAGGGATCGTTACGCCCGATCCTCATTGTCGCGTCGGACACATGTGACGCGCCGGCCACACCCGAGGTCATCCACCCGGCAGACCATAACAGGAACAACAAGCTAATGGGGTATCGCAGTATCCGCATGACCGGTGGTCTCCACATTGGGATTGGTGTAGATGGTGATCCGCAGTCGACAGACGACCCCTCTGTAGCCTTGGGGCGAGGCCATCATACGTAGCTCATCGATCCAGACCTTTTCCTGGCGGGTTGTCAGTGTCTTGATGAGCCGTAAGAAACTGTCATACGTCCCACGGACGGTCAGCACGGCACATCGGGCAATAATCGGGCCCGCCGGGTCCTGTTCATCCATGAAGCTGATCGAGGTGACCACGCAGTCGCTTTGCCCACAGAACACTTCCAGGTCGCTGAGAAATTCGTCCGCCTGCTGCTGACGAAACACCATATCGGAGAAAGACGCATATTCCTCCTCAATCGTTTCCAGACGGGTGCGTTCGGCGCGCAGTTCGTGGTTGATCGCGCGGCTCGTCTTGCTGCGTTTGTGCAGCGCCTGCCTGTATTGCTGTGCCGCCTCCAACGAAGCCAGGTGCGGCGTCACGATCCAGGAGCGTATCGCCAGGACGCCCACCAGCAACAGCACACCGCTCGCGGCCCGTGCGTGCTTTGCGATCAGAGCTTGGAATTGGTCTATAGGCATTTTGGGTCAGGGTTCCTCCGGAACCAAGGTGCAGCGGATCAGATAACGCACCAGGTTGTCTGTATGGGCGAGTCGCTCGCTCTCAACGATGGACGCTTTCTTTATGGGTTCGGACTGGTTGAGCATCTCCACGAACAGGTGCACCGCCTCATAGGAGCGGGACAGGCCTTCCATCAGCAACTCTGAAGAACGCCCGGTGGCCAACGCGGTGACCCGCAAGACCTCGGGGGTGGCCCTCTGTATGGCGCCGAGCAGTTCGGTCCACGGCACCTGCGGATGCGCATCCACGATGCTTCTCAGGGACTCCGCCTCATGGACCAGGAGTTGATTTCGTTCTGTGACGTGGGTGAGTTGGCAAGCTGCGGCCAGAAGGTCCTGCCGCCCGTGTTTCAGTTCATGCTGTCGGATCGAAGCAATATCCGCATATTCCCGTTTGATTGCATACCGCAGAGCGCCGGTCGTCAGGACCGCCGCGAATATCAGGATGGCCACCGCATTGGCCATCAGCAGCCCTCCGGCCTTGGCCGCCTTTACATCCGCCGCTTCCGGAGGCAGCAGGTTGATGGACGGACTGCCATCTGGCACGGCCAATTGTCCCATCGCCAGGCCGAACCCCACGATGGAGACCCGATCCTTGATTCTGGCGTCCACCTGGACGCAGTTACCGTCCTCGATCGCGCTTCGCATCTCCACCCGGTCGGCCGTCACCAGCGTTTGAAGAAGACCTGCCTTCTGGTCGACTCCATCGGAGTCGTCGCCCAGGACGACCACCTGCCAGGGGTCCGTTCGTCCCTTCGTTTCTCTTTCATAGAAGCGGATCACGCTGTTGATCTCGTCCGCCACGCGCCCATACAGGCCATGGTCGTCCTCCTCGACACGGTCCATCGCCTCCGTCCGAACGAAGTCAACGACGCCTTGCTGCACCACGTACAGGTTCAGAATGCAGTCCCTCAGCACGGCGACGAGAACCCGCATGCTGCCATTTGCGGGGGGTGCCAGCGTGTGGACGGCTCGCAGGCAGGCCAGGCCGGTTGGCTCAATGCCGTCGATGTGATATCCGGCGCGCCGGCACATTCGCACGCCCTGGGAGACCGCATCACGGTCCATCGCGCTGACGATCATTCGCCCGGAGCGCTTGGGCCTGGGAGCAGCGAGAACCCGGTAGTCCCAGACGGTCTCGCGTCCCGAGAGCACCGCATACTGTTGGATCTCATTCTGCACGTACTGCGCGATTCGCTGAGGGTCCTCCTCTTCCAGCGCAAGCACGCGCGTAATGCCGCTCCTGTCCGGCAGGGACAGCGTCGCGTGCCTGGCCCGGAGGCGACAACGGGTCCGCAGGGCTTTGATCGTCTCCAGGAATCCGGCGGCATCCGCCAGATGCCCCTGCTTGAACGTCTCGGCAGGCAGCGGAATCTGTGCCGCCGCAACCACACGGAAACCCTCGGCGGTTTTCCGCACCAAGACCCCGGCCACCCGGGTTTCTGAAACATCGATACCCAAAGCCGTCTTTGCCGGTCGGTTCATTCGTTCACCTCGAAGTCTCTGATCACCACTGTATACGGCGGACCGGACGACGAGACCGTAATGCCGGCTTCGATCCGCGCGACGAAACCCGTCGCCGACGTGCCGACCGAGACAATGCGTGTAACGACCTGTCCAAGAAGTGGTAAGCCCAACAGGCCGCCTTCGACATCGTGCTCGACGGTGACGGTGTAGTGGCCGTCGCTGGCAAACGCCTTGTTGTGGAACCCATCGTTCCAATCACGATCTTCGCGCAGTTGGGCCAGCGCGTCGTTCAATCCCGCCTCCGCCACCGCCTGGGCCGTAGCCGCGCCGGTATGGTTCCGCATGATCTGAATCTCCTCGGTATTCAGTTGAAGCATCCCCATGACCACCGCCGACAGCAGTGCGATCACGAACACCACCATGAGATAGACGACACCCCGGTTGTGATACGTATGCCCCATGTACATCCTTAATCACCCACGCGATCGAAATCACTGTCCAAATCCACATGGACCCTGCCGAGCACACCGTCCACGCGTCTTGCACGGATCTTTCCGAAGAATTCCGTCAAACCCCACAACGTACCCTCGAGAACCACGCGGCCCGCCGGGTTCTGCACCACGGCACAGACCGTGGCCTGGTCTCGGATCGTCATCGTGTGGTTGTCGCCTACGATATAAATCTGGAGCTGCGATGGATCCTGGCTGGAATCGACAGAGCCGTTCAACTCGGCGGAATCGCGGACGGTAACCGCATCGTCCCGCGTTGGGGAGACGGGACCTTTGACATACAGACGGAGGCTGGAATTCGGCGCGATGACGATCTGCGCCGAATCGCGCACCTCCAGCCGGTCATCGAGGACCATAGTGACATTCCCGCTGATCCTGAGCGTGGCACGTGAGGAAAGCAGGACGGCGCCATAGTGAGAATCATCGCTGACAACCAGCGTGCCGCTCGACCGGGCTAAATCGCCCAGGTAAGATCCTTCCGGCGGCGAAGGGATCTCCGGAATGTCGATTGGTTCAGCCAGCGTCAGCTTTTCCCCGGTGATTTCTCCGAATCCCGTACTGATGACGCGCCTGGGATCGCCTCCCGGCCCGCAATATGCGTCGCCGCGCAAGGCCGCGAACAGCAAGACGAGGCTGTTTCGTTCGGTCGCGTTTACGGTCGCGATGGCCTCGGCACCCGCCGCAAGCCGGCGATACTCCCCTTCGGAAGAACGATAGCTGTCGATATCGGAGAGCAGCCACACCATCCCGTCCTTGGCGGCAATCCCCGGATCCAGCAAGGCGCCGGTGGGACCGGAGCGGAGGTACACGCTGCTGGCGAAGGTCTTGTCTCGTCCTCCTCCTGCCGGGTCGGAGAACGTCGCTTCCAGCGTGACGAGTCGTATGTCGTCGGCTCGGGTCGTCGGGACCGCGAAATCATCGCTGTCGTAGCAGACAAACCGCAACCGAGCGAGCGGTCCGGCCAAGTCGGCAGAGTCGTCCGGTGGACCAAACTCGACGTAGCCATCATCACCCAGGACATATCGGTACCGTTTGCCGTCGTCGGCCACGAATTCGATATGTCCCGCATCATCGGTCGAGAGACTGACATCCGTGATTGCGCTCGCAGTGGCCAGATGTCGATACAGGTGATCCATCAGGACTCTGGCATGTTGGACCATCTCCGTGCGATGGCGTCCGGCGTCCCAACTGCGGCGAATGCTTGCCAGTAGCGGCAGAACGGCCCCGGTGACGACCACGACGATGGAGATGGCCATGACCATTTCCACCAAGGTCGCTCCGATTCGACGTCTGCGAGATTTCCTGTCCTTGCGCATCGTTCATCCCTGCTAGACCACCGCTGGTTTTCCTTTCCCTTTTCGACCGTCCCCAACCGCATCCTTAGAGAAATCCGGGCCCTGCACCACGCTTTGTCGAGGACCGTCAGGACCGCTCGGAGCGATGCTCCTGCCTCGTCGCACGGGGGTTTATCGGGCGGTGGGTCGGCGCGAGGGAAAAACTCTCGCGTCGGAACGAACCCGTCCCATAAGTCCCGTCGCCGATGGTGACGAACCCCGGGACGCAGGTCATGGGCTCAGCCGCTCAGTGCAGTCGGGCCAGATAGCTGGCCAGGCGTATCTCGACCTCCTCCGGTTCCAGTTGCCCGTCGGCGTCGATGTCCTGGCCGACGGAGACCGTCACCAGCCGCAGCTTGGGGTTCTGATCGTCGGTGACGTTGCAGCGGTAGGAATCCGCAAGATCTGCCGATGTTTCCTGAAATGAGTCCTCGTAGTGGTGGATCGAGGCGGCGCGGATCTCCTCGAGTCGGGCCTGGGCGAGAAGGAGAGATCGAGTCCGGCGCTCGATCGTGCTGGCCGTGCTCTGTGCGATCGTCAGGGCCTTCAGGATAGGCACGATCGCCACCACCAGCAGGACCGAACCGACCACGACCTCCGTCAACGTCATGCCCCGACGCCGCCAAGGGACGGTTCTCTTCGCCATCATCCTGTGTTTCGACATACGCCGCTCCATCCCACCGCCTCTTGCCTCACAAAGATCACCCGCAAGCGATATCAACCGCGCATCTACCCGACGTCCAGTGGACCGTCAGTCATCATCATCGTCGTCGTCACCGCCGCCGGGCAAATCGGGTGGACCGCCGCCGGGCAGATCGGGTGGGCGGCCGCCGGGCGGATCGGCTGGCCCCCTGGCGTCTGAGCCCGGGGCTTCCGACCACGTGACCATTCCCGTCGGAGGAACCACGCGGACGACGAAGGCCCGCCCGTCCCCCGAAACGGTCAGTTCGGGAGCGTTTGCCTCCTTCAACGCTCCCAGGGGACTGAACTCGAAGAGGGTTCGACCCGCAAGTGCGATGTCCGAATCGAGATCTTCGGAAACCACCACGTCCTGAGAGTCCTGATCGACGATCTCGTACCACGTGGCAGGGCCGGTCTGGCGGATTCGCAGGAGAAACCCCTTCGAATTCGTCGCTGCATCGCAGATCGCCATGCTCCGGGTCCGCCGAAGGACCGTTGCGATCCGCCACGCCGTGATTTCCGCCTGCCGATCCTGGACGAGGCCAAAGTTCAGGCGCGGTACGGCTATCCAGGCCATCGCCGCCAGGATCGCCACCACGACAACCAATTCGACCACCGTATAGGCTCTTGACGCTCTCACAGAGACCACTCCCAGCCGAGAGATCACGGTTGGCGCACTCGATGATGCGCTGACCTCGCTTCTGGCAGGACCGTAGCCGGCAGCTAGGGTCTCTTAGTCGTCGTCATCGTCATCGTCTCCGGACCCGCCATGATCGTGCTCGGAAATGCGATGTTTGTTGGAGTCATAGGAGTAGGCGGTGCCGAACGGGCATTCCGGCTCGCCGTCGGGGAAGTAGTCCGAATCCTTGACCACGTCGTTGATATTCTTGGGCCACTCACCCTCCTGGGCGAAGTACAGTTCGATCTGGGAGTTGATGAGATCGACGTTGGTCTTGCAGGCGTTGATCTTAGCCGTTTCCGCGCTCTGGCTGATCCGCGGTATGGCAATCGCCGCCAAGGCGCCCAGAATCAGCACCACGACCAACAGTTCCACCAAGGTGAAGCCTTTCTCACGCCTCATGTTTGTCTCCTTCTGCAAAGACGACATTGGATTGTGTATTGCTATCGGTGTATCGACCGGTGTCCGGGCTGACTTTACTGGCTGCAAAGCACATATCCCAGAATCCTGCAGGCCCCTACCACGGAGGCCGCCGAAAGCCGCAACCCCCCTTGTTTCTCGGACTTCGGCTGAATCGGCGGGCCCATGTTCTCACGCCCCCGAGCCGACGTCCGCATGAAGCGACCTTGCGATTCGCGCTATCTCAGGTGGGTCATGTAGTCGAACATCGGCAGGTAGACGCCCATCAGAACCAGTCCGATGATCAGTCCCATCGCCAGCGTCAGCACCGGCTCCAGCTTGACCACCAGGGCATCCATCATGCGTTCGATATCCCGATCCAGCAGATCGACCCCTTTCGTCAGCATCTCAGACAGCTTGCCCACCTGCTCGCCCGAAACGGCCATCTGCACGATCTCGGACGGGAAGATCTCATAAGAGCCCAGCGACTTGCCTACCGGATTTCCCGCTTGCGTCATCTTTTGGAGTCCACGCGCTACTTCCGTGATTTCCGCGCTGCGTACGACGTCGCCGGCCATCCGGAACGCATCGATGACCGAGACGCCGACCGCAATCAGCATAGAAAACGGTCGCATGAACCGCGACACCAGGATCAGACGGTTCAGTTTCCCGAACAGCGGCAGACGCAGCTTGAGGCGATCCCATCCGCGTCGCAGACCGCTGCTGCGGAACAGTCGTGCGAGCAACCAGCCGACGGCGATTCCGGCCGGCACTACGACCCATATCCACATCCGCAGACCACGGCTCAGCATCACCAGGACCAGCGTCGGACCGGGAAGAGGCACACGCAAGTTTGCATAGAGCTTCGTGAACACCGGGACGATGAAGATCAGCAGTGCCAGCAGAACCATCACGCACACCATCCCTACCGCAACCGGATAGACGAACGCCGCTCGGATCTTGGCGCGCAACTGCTCTCGTTTGTCCAGATACACCGCGCTCATCTCCAGCGCTTCGATCAGCTTGCCCGACGCTTCTCCCGCTTCGAGCATCCCCAGAAAAAACTCGGAGAACATGCTGCGGTAGGGCTCGAACGCCTTCGTCAGACTGGCGCCGGCTTCCACCCGCTTCTTCACGTCGGACAGCGCGCTGCGCAGCGCCGGGCGCTCGGCCTGTTCGGCCAGCGTCTCCAGACAGCAGGTCACCGAGAGCCCGGCCGAGTACATTCCGGAGAACTTGTAGGCGAAGCGCACGATCTCCGCCGGGACCGGGATGGGGACCAGAAGCCCCGTCAGGCCGAGGATGCCCAGGATGTTGAAGATGTTGCTGCCGACGATGTTGCCGAAGGCGATGTCGCCGTGC
>CAZTGH010000045.1:0-20598 GCA_964612985.1 uncultured Pirellulales bacterium | reverse complement strand
GGATGGCTACGTCGCCAGACTCGACGAGATCTGCGAGCTGGCGGACCGCTACGACGCCATGGTCATGATCGACGACTGCCACGCCACCGGGGTCATCGGCAAGACGGGCCGGGGCACGCCCGAATACCGTGGCGTCATCGGGCGCGTCGACATCATCACCGGCACCTTCGGCAAGGCCCTGGGCGGCGCCAGCGGAGGCTTCACCTCGGGACGCAAGGAGATCATTGCCATGCTGCGACAACGCAGCCGGCCCTATCTGTTCTCCAACACGCTCGCCCCCGCCATCGCCGCAGGGTCCCTCAAAGCCATTGAGCTGCTCACCGCCTCGACCGAGCTGCTCGACCGCCTCGCAGACAACACACGATACTTCCGCCAGAAGATCGCACAGACGGGTCTCAAGGTCCTGCCGGGCGATCATCCGATCGCGCCGATCATGTTGGGCGAAGCCACGCTCGCCCAGGAAATGGCCCAGCGCCTCCTGACCAAAGGTCTCTACGTGATCGGCTTCTCCTATCCCGTCGTCCCCCAGGGCCAGGCCCGCATCCGCACGCAGGTCTCCGCCGCCCACACGCGGGACGACCTCGACTTCGCCGTCGAGAAGTTCGCCAAAGTCGCCAAAGAACTGGGCCTGCAACCGTAGGGGCGAATCATCATTCGCCCTTACCCCATTGATTCTCGTGAGGATAAGACGATGACCAGAGAGTTGAACCGCCGTGACTTCCTCGAAGCCACCGGCGCCGTCGCGCTGGGCCTTCCCATCGCCGCATCGCTGCACGCACAGAGTGCGTCCCTGTCGCTGCCGCCTGAGTGGCTTGAGCCCCCCGCCGAATTCTCCCAAGCCCCCTTCTGGTTCTGGAACGACGATCTGTCCGAGGCCGAACTGCTGCGCCAGATGGAGGACTTCCGAGCCCACGGCATCCACGCCTTCGTCATCCATCCCCGCGCGGGTCTGCCCCGCTCCATCGGCTGGATGAGCGACCGCATGATCGAGCTGATGCGTTTCACCATCGAACAGGCCGCCAGGCTGGGCATGTGGGTCATCCTCTACGATGAAGGCATGTACCCCAGCGGTTCCTCCAGCGGTCAGGTCGTCGCCGAGGACCCTGCCTTCCGCACGCGCGGTCTCGTCTGCGTCGACCTCGACGAGGCAACCGCCAAAACCGAGGTCCAGGGCGTCCGCATCGATGGCCAGGGCCGACCCGACCTGACCAAGGACCAGACGCTCGTCGCCATCGTCACGCGACAGACCAATGGTCATCGACTCGCCATCGTCGACCGCCCCGCCCGCGAAGGCCGTTCCACCATTCGAGGCCTCCACTTCCTCCAGGACGACCCGCCCCGCCGGACCAACCGCCGCGAGGTCCCCGAGAACCAGCCCCCCGGAGCGGACATCCTCAATCCGAAGGCGGTCGCCTGTTTCATCAAGCACGTCTACCAGCGGTTCTACGACGAATTCGGCTCCCATTTCGGCAAGACTGTCCAGGCGATCTTCACCGACGAACCCTCCCTGCTGGCCCGCAGCGCCGAGCGCGGCATGGTCCCTGGAACCACCGGCATCCTCGAACACGTCAACGCCTTCCTGGGCTACGACTTCACCGAGCACCTGCCCGCCCTGTGGTACGAGGATGAACCCGAAGCCGCTCTGCGCCGCCGCGACTACAATCGCGCCGTCCAGGCACGTCTCGAACAGACGTTCTACCGCCAGATCTCCGACTGGTGCAGCGCCCACGGCACCGCCCTGACCGGCCACCCCATGGGCCCGGGCGACATCGGCCACCTGCGCCACTTCCACATCCCCGGCCAGGACATCGTCTGGCGCTATATCGAGCCCGCCAAACCCAGCGCCGTCGAAGGCGACCAGTCCACCCAGGGCAAGTGTGCCTCGTCCGCGATGATCCACTTGAAGCGCCGCCGCAACATGAACGAATTCTGCGGCGCCTTCGGACACGATTTCGCCTTCGCAGAGATGCAGTGGCTCGCCAACTGGCTCCTGATCCGAGGCTGCAACCTGCTCGTCCCCCACGCCTTCTACTATTCCATTCGCGGTCCGCGTATCGACGAGCGTCCCCCCGACGTCGGGCCCAACAACACCTGGTGGCCGCGCTATCAGCCGTTCGCCCAGGCCACCTCGCGACTCTGCTGGCTCAACACCGACAGCACGCACATCTGCCACCTGGCCATCCTGGGTCGCAACGATCACCTGCCCTGGCAGGCCGCCAAGGTCTGTTTCCAGCACCAGCGCGACTTCAACTACCTCGAAGCCCGCCACCTCTGGGAAGATGCCCACGTCGATTCCGAAGGCATCCGCCTGGCGGGCATGCACTACCGCGTCCTGATCCTCGAAGACGATCCGCCCGCCGAGGCCCAGTCCGCCATTGAGACGCTGACCGACGCTGGGCGCATCATCCGTTGGAACGAGGCCACCCAAGGGGATCGACTCATCGCCGCGATCGACAAGCTGATCCCGCCCGATGTGATCGTCTCGCCGGGAACCACAGACCTCAGAATCCGCCACGTGCGCAAGGGCAACGCCGACTACTACCTGCTGTTCAACGAAGGCGAAAGCAACTTGAAGCTGCAACTGAAACTGGCCGTCAAAGGCAAGCGGATGCTGCTCCATCCAACAACAGGCGATCGGCACGCGGTCGCGCCCGACGACGCCATATCACTGCCTCGTCACGCGATGCGCGTACTGGCGATAGCCTGAGGAAGATTCTCGCTCAGCGATTCGTCCGACGTCGCGACGTGCCCGGGCCGTCGAGCGTGCTGTGCCAGTTGTTCGGATCGTTCCCGTAGCGGTCGAGATCCGTCCGCACCAGGCAAAGGCCCGGCCCGTCCGCACCGCTGGGCCAGGGGTCCCGGCCGCTCGGGAAATCCGCATGCTGCGACCCGTTGCTGTACGTCACGCGATCCATGGCAATCCACTCCCGCCGGCCGTCCTCGCGCAGATCCCCAGGCGTGCAGAGCTGAATCGTCTCGCCCGCATTGTCCAGCGACCCGGTGGCCCATTCCAGAATCAGCGTCGATGTGCTCACCGCATAGGCGCTCTCCAGCACCGCCCGATCTTTGGCCAGCACGAGGGCCCGACCCGGTGACAGCACAAATGGCGGGTCTTCCGGAAAAACAAGCTCAATGCCCTGGTCCTCGGGATCGTCCGTGAATCCCCAGGGCGCCTCCCGCTCGAAATCATAAAACATCACGTCTTCATCGCTGATGTTGAGCAGCTCGACGTATTCGGCATCCTTGGAGATGTCCGGATGGTACATGATCTCGCTGATCACCACCGGCCCCACCTGCGGATACGCGTTCGCCTCGCCTGGCGTCGGTTCGCTCAGCGTCGTGAAGTCGTCGCCTCCCGTGCTGGTCCGATGCTGGCCCAGCGTCACCCCCGCCTCCGAAGGCCCGAACGTCACGCACTCGCTGTAGCCTGTCAGCACCCCGTCGGAACCCGAATGCAGATAAAGCGTCTCTCCCCTGCGACTCAAACCGAATGGTACCCGACACCCCGAATCACCCTCATTGCCGAAATGATCGTCCGCCGTGAACAGCAGGTACCCCCGCGCTGCGATCATCGAGCCTGGTCCGATCTCATATTGCATCAAATCGTTGTCGCTGTCGCTGAGGAACCAGCCGCTCACGTCGACCGGCGCATCGCTTCGGTTGTGCAGCTCGATCCAGTCGGGCACGCCGCCGCTGGCGTTGGCCAGAACCTCATTGATCACCACCGTCCCAGGGGCGGGAACCTCCCCGCTGTCATCGAAGCCGGGCGAACCAGCCGCCATCGCGCTGGGCCGCCATGCCGTCTGCCGATCCCATACGCTCGTGGCGCCGGGGGCCACCGCCGTCAGCGAGAAATCCGCGCCGTCGGTAATACCGTACCAGTCGTCACGATAGCGGACGCTCTGGATCAGCGCCCCCGCCGCGTCGCGGATCTCGATCGTCTCGCCCGCATTGTTCAGGCTGCCGACATATTGCCCTGCAACGGGCAGACCCGCCCCATATTTCGCCTCGAACACTGCGCGGTCTTTGACCACGAGCACGTACTCGCCCGGCACCAGCTCGGTATCGGAAAACGTAAACTCGACCCCGTCGGAGAAGCGCACCAGGTTCAGATTCACCGCCACCGGGCCGACGTTCGTCAGTTCCACATACTCCGCGTTCGGATCGGACGGGTGATACATGATCTCGCTGATCCGCACGCTTTCCGCGACCGGCCCCACCGCGAAGACCGCCTCGTTGAGCGCCCCCCAAACCCCGCCCGACAGCGCACGGGCCTTGACGCGCGTGCTGACCGTCAGCGGGATCGGCGCCGTAAACACCAGCCCATCTTCCGGCTCCTCGACCACCACCGCCTCGCCCACCTCCAGTCTCGGTACCATCAGGAGATCGCTGCTGGTCAGAGAGACATTCAGCCCATGAATCGCCAGAAGATTCGACCCGTTCCGCAGCCGGTTGATAAACGCCGAGACATCGATCGGCTCGAAGACGACCGCATCGTTGTCGCTGTGCGATCCGCTCGCCAGCGAGTTCCACGCCGGCTCACCTGAGAAATTCCGACGGGCTATCTCGACGCCATTGAGATAAGCCACAAACCCGTCGTCATACTGCATGTGCAGCGTCATCGTCGCCAGGGCATCTCGATCGCCCGAGAACTCGAACGGAACCCGGATGTAGCACGATCCGTTGACGCCGTACATCTCCTCGGTCAGATCGAGGCTCAGGTAGTTCTCATATCCGCTGCTGCGCTCGTAGCCGATCCCGCCGGGCGAGCCACGCGAGACTACCCAGTCCGAATCGTCGTACTCGCGCGGGTTGACCCACCCCAGCGCATCGGGCCCCGTCGGCACCCGCACGTACTTCGTTGCGTTCTGAGGCACGAGTGTCGTCAGCGTCGGCTGAACCGACCCTTGCGGCGTCCCCGGATCGCTCCCATCCAGCGAATAATAGATTTCCATCCCCTCCGCCGGCGGGAGCATATAGAGCAGATCGCCCGCCGAGGCGTAGCCTCCCTGCCGATACGACATGTTCACCGCAAAGAGCGGACCGTCGAACGTATAGAGCCCCTCGTTCCGACAGGCCGTGAAGAAGATGTCCTCCCGCTGCGGCACCCAGGTGCTGACAATGTAGCTGTCCATGTTCCCGATCACACCCTGGAGCTCGTCGCGCAGTTCATTGAACCGCCGACGCACGTTCTGCGAGCTCATCGCCCCGCCGTTATGGAAATGCTTATACAGCCGATCCCCGAACATCTGGCGGAACTGCCGACTGCCCTTCAGGGCGCGATACAGCACGCCGTTGGCATTGCTTTGACTGTTCAGTTCGCCGAACCGATTCGCGCTCAACTGGTTCGAGACGAATGTTCCCTCGGCATCCCACGCGAAGAACTTCCATCGCCCTGTCGGGGAGCGCTCCGCTGCTGCCGCCCAGTTGTTCTGCGGCCAGTCCCAGTCGTTGGGCCACAGCCGAATGATCAGATAGTCGATAAACGCCGGGACATCCAGCAGCAGTGACATCTGCTCGAAATTGGCCGCCACGTCCAAATTGTGCGTGCGGGCGAAATTCATCATCGTATCCCACGACCGGCTGTCCCCGTCGCGGATCCCGTTCATCGTCATCACGTCCCAGGGCTGGTCGCTGTCGAACCACTGCTGGCACGCCTCTTCCTTGATGTGCTCGGTCGGATTGTAATACCCCTTGTACTCCCCGTTGACAAACAGATTCGCCATCGTCCCGACCGCCGCCGCGTTGCCCATGTCCTTCTGAAGCCGGCGCAGCAGTTCGTCCTTGATGAACGGATTGCTCCGGTCGTTGTGCCCGGCGCGAAGCACGATGCTCTTGAACAGTTCCGTGTTCGACTCCGCGAACAGTGGATAGTCCAGCCAACTGGCGCCATACTGCCCCCGGAAATAGAGCCTCAAACTGAACTTGCCGTTGCCCGACCACTGCCCGTTCTGCCGCACGTAGCGGGGCCGCATATAGGGACTGCCGTGCACGCGCAATCCGCAATCGACCTGGAATCCGCCGTCATCGTCCGCAAGAAGCCATTCGCACGAAACCGGCCTCTCCAGGCCCCGGTCCATGGGATGGTTGTAGGTGTCGGGCCCGCTGGAGGTCCAGACCCCGTTGACGTACGAGCCGCCGACTATGGCCATCACGCCCTCCGGCTCGTAGAACGTCTTGCCCGGATCGCCCACCAGCGAAATCACCGGCAGCGAACGGCGGCTCTCGGGCGCGTTCAGGATGTACGTGTGGGTATAGACCTCGCTGGGCTTCCAGCCGGGCTTGACCGCCATCGCCCGCACGCACGTGGCCTTGCTGATCCGCAAGGGAGCCGTATACGTCCGTCCCGGCGGGAATCGCCCCGATTCGTCGTTCGGCACGCGCCCGTCCGTCGTGTAGAGAATCTCGGCCCCGTCGGTCGTGCATGTCATCACCAGATCGAACGACCCATCATAAAATCCCCGCTCGTGACTAAACCGCACCGGCGCCGCCTCGCCCTGATAGCCTTCGTTATTGGGTTGCCCCGGCGTCGGCTCGCCGAAGAAACGCAGCACCGCCCCGCCGTCCGGATGGCGCCCAAACGAAACGTCCACCGTCTGTGCGTCGAACTCAAGCCCGTCGATCACCGTTTCGCCGTCGGAGGCGAACAGCCAGACCGCCTCGCCCGAAGCATCGAGCTTGAAATTCGTGTGAAACTTGAAATTCGGATGAATCCCCCCGTCCGTCACCTCCCCGTCGGCCCAGACCACCAGGAAGCCTTTCGCTGCGATGGTCGTCGCCTCGCTCTCATCGGTCGGAAACCGCCACCGGGTCGGCTCGCCCGCGTCGTCCGTCAGATACATCCCGCCCACGTCCACGGGCATATCCCCGGCATTGTAGATCTCGATCCAGTCGTCGAAATCCATCTGAAGGTCGCGCACCGTGCTGACGTTAGACGCCATCAGCTCATTGATGAACAGCGGAACCTCGGATTCCCTTTGTCCCTGGGACCAGCCCACCGTCGCCCCGGCCGCCAGCCATCCGCACAAGAGCCCTATCGCAATCGCTTTCGGCATCATTCAATTCCTGTGTCGTGGAAACTCGTTTGTCGGTCTTGAAGCGGTGGCCCACCCTGAGCCAGCCGTGCGAGAAGAATATCGGACGGTGCAAACCCGTCCGACGGCCCCCGACCGAAGATCACATCTCCTCACGAACGCTGCGTCAACTCACCCCAGTATACCAGATCGGCCGCCCAAGAGCGAGCCACTACCCGCTGAATGCGGCGTTCTCAACAAATTGAGTTGCCCCCCGTCCAAGATTCGACTATTCTCCCTCCGAAGTGGGTGCGTGCTTCGCGACTCGTGTTCTTTTGTGCGACGTTCGGTGACAACGGCAGCGGAAAGACGGTGCGCTCGTAAATGGCGGAACTCCAGGAACAATTGCTGCATGAGATTGAGCCCCTGCTCGAAAGCGAGAACCGGGCCACGCTTCGCGAGTTGCTCTACGACTGGCGCACCAGCGACATCGCCGAAATTGTCGAACTGGTCGACAACGACCGGCGACGCCTCATCTTCGACGTCCTCGACACCCCGGTCGCTGCCGAGGTGCTCGAAAAGGTCAACGAGGCTACGCGGGCCCGCCTCTTTGAAGTCCTCGAAGACCAGGAAATCCACCGCATCTTCTCCGAACTGGACTGGGACGACGCCGCCGATCTGCTGGCCGAGATGCCCGACGAGGTCGCCGACAAGGTCCTCCACAGCCTCTCTCTGACCGACCGCCTCCAGATCCATAAGCTGATGCGGTATTCCGAGGACTCCGCCGGGGGCATCATGGACCCGCTGGTCATCAGCGTCCCCGAGGACGCGACGATCGCCGAAGCCGTCAGCAAGATCCGTATGGCCGAAATCGACGAAGACTTTTACTCGGTCTACGTCGTGGACCGCGACGAGCGGTTCGTCGGGGATGTGCGTCTCAGGCTGCTGCTGACCCGCCCCGAGACTACCCGCATCGCCGATCTCGTCGACCGCGACACGATCTACGTCCACACCGACACCGACCAGGAAGAGGTCCGCAACATCTTCAGCAAGAACGACCTGATCGTCGTACCCGTCCTCGACGAGCACCACCACCTGATCGGACGCATCACCGCCGACCGTGTGATCGAGGTCGCCGAGGAGGAAGCGGCCGAAGACCTCTACACTATGGCCGGCACCGACCCGGAAGAGCTCGAGACCTTCTCGGCCATTCGAGCCGCACGGATTCGGATGACATGGCTGCTGCCCTGTCTGATGGGCACAGGCATGACGACGATCGTGATCCTGCTGTTCCGTTCCTTCAATCCTATCCTCGTCGGTGCGGCGGTGGCGTTCGTACCGATGATTGCGGCCATGAGCGGCAACGCGGGCTTGCAGACCTCTACGATTGTGGTATCGGGCCTGGCCACAGGCCACCTGGCGGCGCTGAAGTTCAGTACGGTCTTTTCGCGTGAGGTCCGCATCGCGCTGCTGGTGGCCTTGAGCTGCGCCCTGCTGGGCACACTGGCAGGCAGCATCCTGGTAACGATCGACGCGCCGGAGGCCGCCATCCAACCGGCTCGACTGGTCGTCGCGTTTGGCACCGCAATGTTCGCTGCCATCATGGTGGCGACGACGCTGGGCCTCTTGCTGCCCTTCGCATTCCGCAAGATCGGCATCGACCCAGCCATCAGTTCCGGCCCCCTGGTCACCACGGCCAACGATTCGATCAGCGTGGCGATCTACCTGACCCTGGCGGTCACACTGGCCAGTTGACCGTTGGCAGCCCCCCTCGCCGGTCAGCTTGAAGCCGAGCGACTGTGCAGAAATCGGCGAATGCCGTCGATCCGCAACTCGAAGGTCGGATGCGTGGAGAAATACTCCCCCAGCCCCTCCTGCCCGGTCGCCGACTTCAGCTCCGCCAACCGCCCCAGCAGCCTGATCGAGCCCTCCGGATCGTAGCCGGCCGCCCGCGCCAGCCGCACCCCCAGCCGGTCCGCCTCCAGTTCCCGGTCGCGCGAGTACGCCGTCTCCAGGAACTGCACGCCCACCCGCCGCAGCCAGCCGCCCAGCACCCCGCGCACCACCGTCGTTCGCGAAGCCACCGACACCGCCGAATTCGTCATGATCCGTTCGATGGCGTGCCCGCTGATAATATGCCCCATCTCGTGCCCCAGGACAAACGCCAGTTCGTCACGCCCCTGGCACAGATCCACGATTGACCGGCTGACGAAGACGAACCCGCCCGGAAGGGCAAACGCATTCGGCTCGCCCGCCGCAAACGCCTCGAAATGAAACGATCTCCGCTTGTTCGCCACGCATTGGGCAAGCCGAACCCCAATCTCGCCCAATGCCTGCTCGACCACCGCGTCGGCATCGAGCTGCAACTGCGTCCGGGCCTCTCCAGCCAAATCCCGCCCGACCTCGTGCTCCAACCGGACGATTTCGCTTTCGCTGGCCGTCATCGAGCCCCAGAGCCACTTGGCCTTGCGGACGCCCGGTCCCGCCTTCTTACCCAAATTGTAGAACAGACTTCCGACCATAATCTACATCTACTTCAGGACGCTCTCTGATCGATACCGCCTCCACAACCACCCCTGGACGCCACCCGGCGCCGCAAACCCACTATAGCAGCCCCCCTCGCCTCACGCAAACCAAAACCGCCGTACCCCTGGGCAGCAATCGGCCCCCCATTATGGGGCCTTAGGTGGCCGGCCCTTGCCGGCCCATTCCAAAGGCCGCGACCGCGCCGCCAAAGCCCTGTTAAACGGGGGCGGGAATCGAACGAACGACAAAAGCATCGAGCTTGACAACCTCCGGAATTGTTCTATAATGGGGTTTTGCAAAGGTTTGTTCCTGCAAATCTTAGCGTAAGACAAGGGTCGGCGAGACCGTCGCCCGTGCGCTGCGATGTACGTTGCGTATGGGCTGGTGCTCTCGTCCTATGGAGCACGCAGCACAATGACACCGGATCAACCTCTGGATGCCCACAAGCCACTCGATCATGAACCGCAGGTCAACAAATTCTTTCGGGTGGCAATCAAGACGCTCGCCAATGACATCCATTTGAAGGTCGGTCAGCCCCCGAAGCTGCGTCTCCAGGGCATCCTGAAAAACACCACTGGAGATGCGCTCACCGCTGAGCGCATCGAGGAGTTGGTCTTCGAGATCATGAGCCCGACCCAGAAAGAGTTCTTCATGCAGAACGGTACGCTCGATTTTGCCCACGAAATCGGCAAAGAGCACCGTTTCCGCATCAACGTCTTTCGCCAGCGCGGACTGATCAGCCTGGTCGCTCGCCGCGTCAGCGCCCACGTGCCCTCGTTCGAGAGCCTCCACCTGCCGCCCGTCATCGAAAAGATCGCCGAGGCCCATCAAGGCCTGATTCTCGTCGTCGGCGCCACCGGTTCCGGTAAGACCACCACCATCGCCTCCATGCTCGATTACATCACCCGCACCCGCGCCTGTCATATCGTCACGGTCGAAGACCCGATCGAATACCTCTACAACGACAATAAGGCCATCGTCTCCCAGCGCGAAATCGGCATCGACGTGCCCAACTTCGAAGAGGCGCTGACCTATCTGATGCGGCAGGACCCCGACGTGGTCTTCGTCGGTGAAATGCGCGACGCCCGTACCGTCACCGCGGGCATGCGGGCCGCTGAGACCGGGCACCTCGTCATGGGAACGATGCACTCGACCAATGCGTCCCAGGCCGTCCATCGGTTACTGGATCTGTTCCCCCAGGAAGAACGAGAACTCGTCCGTCAGTCGCTGGCCCTCGCGCTTAAGGCCATCGTCAGCCAGGCGCTGCTGCCGTGCATCCGTGAAGAGATCAGCCGCGTGCCGGCCGTCGAGGTGATGCTGGCCAACCCGTCCGTGCGAAAACTCATCGCCGATGGCCGCGAAGCCGATCTGCCCAGCGTCATCCGAGGCGCCGAGAGGGAGGGCATGGTGGATCTCACTGGCAGTCTCTGCCGCCTGATCCAGGATGGGTGGGTCGATCCCAAGGACGCCTACCCGGTGGCGCCGAACACCGAAGAGTTGAAGATGGCTCTCAAAGGCATTCGAACGACCGCCGGAGGCATTCTCTAGCGCAGAAAAACGGGCTTCCCTGTCCCGAATCCCAAGATCATAACCTTATCGTAATGGAGCATTCAATGCCGAGTATTCTGCTGATGTCTGTCGAGTACGGCGGATACATCTCCATCGTCAAGCTCGTCCTGTTTCTCCTGCTGTACTTCCTCTGGCTGCTGCTCGTCCGCTGGACCGCCAGGGACGCCCAGGCCGTCGATACCAACCTTGACCTCTGGCTCGGTCTGATTCTGGGCGTCGGCGCCGTGGCCATGCTGCTGTGGTGGCTGATCCCCGTATACATCGCCGGCCTGCTCATCTTCCTCATCGGCGTCGGCGGCACCGCCCTGGCCTATGTCAAGCACCGCAATACGCGCGTGCTGGACTTCGACCGCGTCCTGACGCTCGAACACCTTAAGAGCCTCTTCACCAAGTCCGAGAAACTCGAGGCGATGGAGAGCTTCCTCTTCATCACCGCCAACAACAATGACGTACCGTCGCCCGAACCCCGGACCCCCACCTTCTTCGGGTACCGCACCGCCTATGACGTGCTCACCGACGCCATGTGGCGCCGTGCCAGCACCATCACCTTCGCGCCCAAGGGCGAAAGCTACGAGGTCACCTACTACATCGACGGCGCCGCCACGAAGCAGCCATCGGTACCCCGCGAGCAGATGGAGTATCTCATCTACTTCCTCAAGGAACTGGCCGCCCTCGACGCCAACGAAAAACGCAAACCACAGAAGGGCAAGTTCCGCACGCGACAGAAGAAAGAGAATGCCGATTGGGAGGTCATGACCGCCGGATCCACCGCCGGCGAACAGGTCCGCCTCAAACACGTCTCCAAGGAGCACGACCTCCGCATCAACGAGCTGGGCCTGGCCCCCGATCAACAGGAGCACTTCGACCGCTTCACCCAGAAGCAGCAGGGACTGTTCCTGATCGCCGGACCCAGGAAGAGCGGAGTGACCACCACGCTCTACGCCTTGTTGCGAAGCCACGACGCCTTCCTCAATAACATCAACACCCTCGAGAAACAACCAGCCACGCAATTGCTGAACATCACCCAGAATACGTTCACCCTGACCGATACCGGAACGACCACCTACGCCAAGAAGCTCCAGTCGATCGTCCGGATGGGACCCGACGTCGTCGGCGTCGGGGAGTGCGAAGATGCCGAGACCGCCAAGGTCGCCAGTGCCGCCTCCGGCGACGGCAAACTTGTCTACGTCGTGATTAACGCCGACAATGTGCTCCAGGCGCTCGGCAAGTGGATCAAATTGGTCGGAGACAAGAAGCTGATCGCCGAGACACTCATCGGCGTCAGCAACCAGCGCTTGATGCGTACGCTCTGTGAGGAGTGCAAGCAGGCCTACGCCCCCAACAAGGAATTGCTTAAGAAGTTCAACCTGCCAGCGGAAAAGGCCAAGGTCCTCTACCGTCCGGGCAAGGAGGTTTACGACAAGAGAGGCAAGCCCTCGGTCTGCGAGCACTGCCAGGGCACCGGCTACGTCGGACGCACCGGCGTCTTCGAAATGATCGTCCTCAACGACGAGCTGCGCGCCGCCATCCGCCAGGTCAAGCAACTGCCCGAACTGGGCATGCAGTTCCGCCGCGCAAAGATGCTCTATCTCCAGGAACAGGCCCTGCGCAAAGTCATCGTCGGCAAGACTTCCATCAACGAAATGCTGCGCGTCTTGTCCTCGGGCAAGAAACCGGCCGTCGCCTCGCAATAACAACGAATCGGCGCCGGCTCGGAGATGCCGGCCTTTGGAAGAATCGGAGAACGTGGAATGGCCAGTTTGGTAATGCTAGCAATCATAGTAGGCTGTGCGGCCTTTCTCTACCTCAAGGGAACGCTGGTGCGGGGAATCGGCTTGGTCTTCAACGCACTGATCGCCGGCTTCGTGGCGTTCGCCTTTTTCGAAACGCTGGCCGCGATGCTGATGAAGTACTCACCCGCCATGGCCGCCTGGGCCCAGATGATCTGCTTTCTGTTGCTCTTCATTTTGACCTTCGCCATCTTGCAGACGCTCTCGCTGCAAATCGGCAAGGAGAAGGTCGATATGGGCAAGTGGGCCGAGAAAATCGGACGACCCGCATCCGGCGCCGTCCTCGGCTATGTAATCACCGGACACCTGCTCGTGGCCCTGGCCTTGGCGCCGCTGCCCAGCGAATACCCCTACGCCCGGTTTGCCGAGCGCAATCCGAATCCCTCCGAACCCCGCGCCCCGCTGCTCAGTCCCGACGGATTCGTCACGGGCCTGTTCAGCACGATCAGCAAGGGCAGCTTCGCCGCAATCGGTACGCCCAAGAGCTTTGCCGTACTCCACGCCAACTTCCTCGACCAGATCCATCTGAATCGCATGAAGGGCTCGGTCGACGTGTCTCTGCTGACCCGCGCACCGGCGCTCAGCGTACCGTCCAGAGCCGGCGTCTGGGAAGCGCCCAACACCCTGCGCGATGCGGAAGGCAAACCCCTCCCCGCGCGCCCCGGGGAAGACCTCATGCTCGTGCGCGTCGGCATCCGCAAGAGCGCCCTGAAGGATGCCGCGAAGTTCACGATGTCCCAGTTGCGCCTGGTCGTCGTCCCCAAAGGTGGCACTCGCTCTCTGGCTGGACAGGGCCAGGCCGTCTACCCCATCGGCTACATCGGCGAAGGGGGACGCCTCGAGCAGACGTCGCTGACCGAGATCATCAGCATTCAGCCCGCGCAGGTCGAGGGCAACGCCAAAGAGATCGACTTCGCCTTCTACGTGCCCTCGCAGATGGTCCCGATGCTGATCGAATTCAAACGCAACAATGCCGAGCAGGTCTCCACGCCCGCTTCCGCGGAGGATGCCCCGCAACCGATTCCCTTTACCACTGGGGCGCCGGCCGCTCCCGAACGTCCTGAACGTCCCGAGCGAGAGGGCTGACCGCGATGACCCCGATGTCGTGACATCGCGCCGAAGAGAACGTCGTCCCGCCGACGGTGACGCCGTCGTCAGCTACAGACGACCAGTTCCTCCAGATCCAGTTCCATCAGGTGGTTCAGATACGCCGCCAGATCCTCTTCACAGAACTGGGCAAGGAACTCGGTCTTGGCGGTGGTGTTGATCTCACAGATGCGCTCGATTAGTTCCTTCTTGTCCATCCCCAGGCATCCCAATTAACCAATAAAGTCGTGCGAAAGACTTGGGCCATATCGGCAGGACACAGGCCGTTTCTTTAGCTGCCTCCCAATCCGCAGGCCCAATGCCCCATAACCCCGAGCACCATATGCATCGACCGATCGCGACCCATCCACCACATCTTGAGGCCCAACTGCAACGCCCGAAACCGGTCCGCGAACTGTCCAATAAAATGCCCCTCCAGACCGGCCCCTCCAAGGCGAAAATTTCCCGGCTTCTGTCCGTTTTTTTCCGTCCGCCCGCCATGCCCGCCTTGGCCTTCCGTGCCCAGGAATCCCCGTCCGAAAACCGCCCGTCCTCTCCGCGAACCGGTGACGTCTGGACCTCGCTTGGCCGATAGGATATACTGGATTTCCATAAGAACGCTGCCGTAAGGGCGTTCGGCCACAGGAGGATTGGAATGCGAAAGTTGAGAAGAGCACAGGCGAAGCACGCCAGGACAAACCGCCGTATCCAGCGCCGCATCCTCGCGACCGGCGCCGCTGCCGCCATCTCTCTGACCTCACCAGCCGCCCTGGCACAACCGCTTCGGACGCCGGTTGCGGACCAGCACCAGATCGGAATCGCCCAAGATGCCGACCGCGATTTGCTGACCGACCGCGAAGAGTACGCCCTGGGCTACCTGCCTGGACAACCCGACCAGAACCGCACTGGGACCGTCGATGGCGTCGAACTGGCTCTCCGCTGCGCTCAGGCGTTGGCACAGCTTCCCTCTGACCCGAACGTCGCCGCTGAAGGCGGGTCCTACAAGGAGGAGATGCTCGTTTTCGGACTCGAAACCTGCGATGTCTGCGGAGAACCGGTCAACATGGGCGTCATCCGCGTGGTCCATCCGTCTCTGGGCCTGACCGTCGAAATTCCCGTGCTGGCCGCCCATTATATGGAGCATGGCTCCTTCAGTTATACCGGAGACGTCCATCAGGGCCGGGTCGAGGTCGCCCGGCTGGCCCGCGCCCTCGGCGTCCGCTTCCCCGTCGAGCCCGACGACCACCGGTTGCCCCTCGACGACCCGGCGGGATCGCCCAACCCTGTCGCTCCCCACACCACGGATTCCGATGGGGATTTGCTGGCCGACAGCGAAGAGCTGGCCGCCGGACTGAGCCTCTACGATACCGACCAGGACCGCGACCTCGTGCCCGACGGCATCCAACTGGCCCGGCGCTGCGCCGAGATCATCGACCGCCTGCCGCTCGCGGACCCGAACGCCCCCGACCAGAAGGGCGTATACAAAATCAGTTACATGATGAGGGGTCTCGAATGGTGCGAAATCTGCGGGGCCTCCGTGAATATGGGCTATTGGGAGATCGTCAACCCCACCCTGGGGGCATCCATTCAGGTTTCGGAGATCGCCCGGCATTTCATGGAGCATGGTTCGTTCACCCATCTCGGGACCCGTCAGAGCGGTCGGGTCGATATCGCCGCCCTGCTGGAGATCCTTGCCTGGCCCGTACAATGCGGCGACCTGGGCACGACCTATCCGCCTGGAGACCTCAACCAGGACTGCAAAGTGGACATCAAGGATTTCGCCGAGTGGGCCGACCACTGGCTCACCTCGACGCAACCAGGAGATAAATGACCGACCGAAGCCATTGTCAGAACGTGCTGGAACGATCACACGAGGCGATTGAGCCCCATCTCCGCCTCTTGAAGCATGTCGATATCGATCTGGCGTACCTTACCCTGCTGACCCGCGAAGGCCTCAAGCCCCTCAGTCGCTGGGAAAAGCCCCTCGAGGAATCGGCTCAGGAGGCCTTGCGCCGTCTTGGTCTCTGTGTTGAACGCATACCCCGCAGGCTTCGCTCCGGCAAGCGGTTCGAAGAGACGATCTTCGCCCGCAACCCCGCACACCTGCAAATCTACGCCGAGCACTTCCGCGACCGTCCCGTCGATAAGTCCGCCGAAACTGTCCGCATCGAAGGCTTCCTGTTCGGCTATCCCCCCTGCTGCATCGCCCAGTACATCAAACAGCCCTACGCCCCCCATGACTTCCCTATGGAACGTCAGCAGGTTCTCTTCCATTGGAGCTGCAAGAGCTGCGAGATCACCCCGTCGCTGGTGCCCCATTACGAACGCATCCACCACCTCATCGAGGATCTCTAGGCACCCTGGTGCATGCCCGTTTCTCGCGGTTCGCCTAGGCCACCTGGCAGAAGTACGAATGTCGAAATCCGAAATCCGAAACACGCCCAACTGTCCAGGAGCACCAAACTCAGAACACGGGCGAATCGCACCCAACTCGGCCATACTCGCGCAAAGCGGGGCCAATTTTGAGCATTTGGATTTCGTGCTTTCGGCTTGTTTCCGGCTTTCATGCTTCGCATTTCGAATTTGCCCTCGCCGGCCCTCCGCCCATGCCTGGCGGATAGCGTCTCGCAAAACTCGATCGTAAGAACGGGCATGTGCCCTTGACGCTTCGCCGGCGGCCCCTGTCCCCGAAATACCCCGTGAACTCCCCATTTTAGGGAAAAACCTCTTGAGAATACCCCCGGGACTCTTATAACATTCAAGGTTTTGGAGGTCGGAAGACACAAGCGGTCAAAAACCTTTTTGGAGGTTAGAAAGTGACAGCAACGGGCGACATTCGAAACGTAGTCCTCCTGGGACACGGCGGTAGCGGGAAGACCTCGCTGGCCGAAGCCATGCTCCACAAGACCGGCGCCACCAGCCGCTTGGGAAGCGTGGATGACAAGAGCAGCACCTGCGATTACTACGACGAGGAGAAGGAACATCAGCACTCGATCCTTTCGGCGCTGGTCCATGTTCAACACGCCGGAAAGCTCATCAATATCATCGACACGCCCGGCTACCCCGACTTCACCGGTCCCGCTATCACCTCCATTCCCGCCGCGGAGACCGCGATTCTTGTCGTCAGCGCGATCGCCGGCATCGAGACCAACACCCGCAAAATGTTCCAGTTGGCCCGCGACGCCAACAAGCCGGTCATCATCGTCATCAACAAGATGGCCGCCGACAATGTCGAGATGGGCGAGCTGATCGGCCAGATCCAGGAAACCTTTGGCTCGCAGTGCCGCTGCGCCAACCTGCCCGCCGCCGACAAGAAATCCGTCGTCGATTGCATCGCCAATGGCGAGGGCAGTTCCCCCGTCGGCGACGTCGCACAGGCCCACACCGACCTGATCGAGAGCGTGATCGAAGCCGACGACGCCCTGATGGAACGCTACCTCGGCGGCGAGGAAATCTCCCCCGACCAGGCCGGCTCCGTATTCGTCAAGGCCCTTCAGGCGGGCACGGTCATGCCGATCGTCTTCACCGAGGCCCGTGAAGAGCTCGGCGTCACCGAACTGCTGGACGTGATCGCCAAGTACACCCCCTCGCCAGTCGAGGCCGATCCCGCCAAACTCGTCGAAGACGAAACCACCAAGCCGATCAAAGCCGATAGCGACGGTCCGCTGGCCGGCCTGGTCTTCCGCGTGGGTTTCGATCCCAAGAGCAACATGAAGTATTCGACGATCCGCATTTTCAGCGGCACGCTGAAGTCGGACACCAATCTGATGTACAACGACGAGAAGAAAGGCCTGCGTCCGGGCCACATCCTCAAGAGCCAGGGCGGCGAACACGCGGAGATCCCCGCCGGCATCGCCGGCGACTTGGTCACGCTCGCCAAAGTCGACGAGCTGCGCGTGGGCGACCTCGTCCACGATGGCCACGTCTCGGGCCGCTTCCCCATGCCGCCTGTGCCTGAGCCGATGTTTTCGCTGGCGCTCGAGCCCGCCTCGCGCGGCGACGAACAGAAGATCGGCGGCGCCCTCGAGAGACTCTCCGAGGAAGACCTCTGCTTCAAGACCACGCGCGACCCTCAGACGAAGGAATTGGTCGCTCACGGGCTCGGCGAGCTGCACCTCCGCATCATGCTCGAAAAGATGGAGAAGCGCTTCAAACTCTCGGTCAATACCAAGGAGCCAAAGATCCCGTATCGCGAAACGATCACCGGCAAGGCCGAAGGCCACTACCGCCACAAGAAACAGACCGGTGGTGCCGGCCAGTTCGGCGAAGTCTATCTCCGCGTCGAGCCCGCCGAGCGCAACAGCGACCCGCCCATGCAATTCAGTTGGGACATCTTCGGCGGCTCCATCCCCGGCCAGTTCGAGCCCGCTATCGTCAAGGGCATCAACGACGTCATGCACACCGGCGTCGTCGCCGGCTATCCCCTCCAGGACGTCAAGGTCTCCGTCTACGACGGCAAATACCACCCCGTCGACTCCAAGGAAGTCGCTTTCCGCGCCGCCGGCAAGGGCGCCTTCATCGACGCGGTCAGCAAGGCCAAGCCCGCCCTGCTCGAACCGATCGTCAACATGGAAGTCACCATCCCCGCCGACAACGTGGGCGACATCACCGGCGACCTCTCCTCCAAGCGCGGACGCGTCGTCGGCCAGGAGATGCTGCCCGGCAACTTCATCGTCATCAAGGCCCAGGTGCCGCTGTCGGAAGTGACCCAGTACACCAGCCAGCTCAAGAGCGTCACCGGCGGCCGCGGCAGCTATTCCATGTCGCTGAGCCACTACGAACCGGTGCCTCCCAACGTCCAGCAGCAGATCGTCGCCGCCCATAAACGCGAGGAAGAAGCCGAGTAGCGATTTGCACTCGCCGGATTCTGAATCGACCCACGGGCCCCGGACCTCAACCCCGGGGCCCGTTTCCTCTTGCGCCCCTGTGTCGCACGATCGTGCTGCCGGGCCCCCAAACGCGTCCGGGTTGTATCGGCAAACGCCTCAGCGGTCGCCGATGGTGTCCTTGGCGTACATCGATACAATAGCTATGCATCGTATCCATCATCAGGATTGATGACAGCAAAATCCCGCCCCGGACTGGACGAACCGTCCCCCGAGGGTATCCTTATGTACAGTCGATGCCTGTTGGGCGCGCACGTCGCCGAATGTGTCGGCTGCCTGCGCGGCCGAACCGTACAACCTGCTTGCTTCCGATCCGCGGGAGGAGGATTCGCCGAATTGTCGAACGCCGGCCCGGCCGGGCCAGTAGGTGCTGAGGGGTGTGGTGAAAAGCGTTCTCGTTTCCAATTCATGTCCAAACGGAGTGAAAGGAGAAAGCTATGGAAAGCCATGCTTCAACACATCCGAAATCGGCAGCTCGCCGCCGGCCCGCTCTCGGGCCTCTCACCTGGGCTCTCGCAATGGTCATCATCTTGGCCGCCGCCACCACCGGCCCCGCTGAAACGCAACCGGCTGAGATGGAACCGGGCCCCTTCTCGTACCAGCACGCCCAACTGATGGCCGATGTCCAGGCCAACCGCTCCTTTGGCGAGCGCCGGGCCCCCGTCGAGACCCGGGTAACCATCCGCGATGACGAATTGACGGATCTGTGCACTCATCTCGATTCTCTGGAACAGCAGATCCGCCGCACTGAGCGGAGGCTGGACGATCTAAGCCGCCAGACCGGGCCCTGGCCCCAAGAGACGACCGAGGTCGTTGTCCGCACCGAACCCGGGCGCGACGTTCAGGTGGAAGTCGAGGTCGACGAGCTGAGCCGGCACCGTCAGCAACTCGTCGACCGCGCTGACCGCCAGACCACGGAGTTGAGGGATCTCCGCAACCATCTGGCCAATCGCGAACGCGAGATCATTGCCGAGCTTGAGCAAATCCACGAGCAAATGCGCAATATTGAGAATCAGCTCGTCAACCTCGACCACCGCCGACAGGAGCATCTCGAGCGGCTTGTCGATGCGCGAAACCAGATCCGCGAGCTCAACGCACGCCTTCGCGAGCTGATGAACGAGGTCTCGCGAGTGCGACAGAACGTCGATGAGCGGATCGGGCAGAATCGCCGCCAGGAGGAAGTGATTCACAACGCCATCGACCGCACCCGCGGCGAAGCCCAGCGCATCCGAAGCGAACTGGAAGAGCTCCGCCACGCGGAGACCCAGGTATCCGAACCCGGATGGCGGACCGAGCGCACAGAGGCCAGGGTTTCCGGACCCGCCCGGAGAACCGAACGCACCCGAATCACGCGACGGACCACGACCGTGCCCGCCGAGCGCAACGTCGAGGTCGAGATCCAACTGCTGCGGGACGAACTCGTCCAGTTGCGAGAGCAACTCGCCGAGCCCCGCCGCGTCGAAGTGGTCTACGTCGAGAACCCCTACGCCGTCGGCACCGCGCGTGGCTACTACATGCAGTGGCCTTGCCGCTAGCCTACTTCCGACTCGGCAGATCGCTGCTTTCCAATAAAGCCTGACTCGGAAAGGCATAGGTCCTATGGGTCCCATCAGTCCCATAGGACCTGTGCCCTTTCCATCCCCCCGCCAGCAGGCGCGCGGCAGCCTCAAACCGCAGCGCCGTGGAGATCTGGGGATGGCCGAGTCAACCCGCCCTCCCCCAAGATTT
>CAZTGH010000044.1:20512-20793 GCA_964612985.1 uncultured Pirellulales bacterium | reverse complement strand
CCGCATTCGATCAGATCAGCCACTTCCTTCGATGCTCGGTCCGAATCAAGCGAGCGGTAAGTACAGGGCGCAGATCGAGCACAAGGGTATCAAATATGACCTCAGCGAGTACGGGTCGGCCGTCGAGGCGGCGCTCGTGCGGGACCGCAAGGCGTACGAGCGCCAAGGGGAGTTCGCGTATCTGAAGTTTCCGGAGTTGAAGGGGAAGTGCGAGCGGATCGTGTCGCTGGCGGGGAGGGATCGGGTTCGCAGCAGCGGGGTGGGGCGACTGAGGCGGGGGC
>CAZTGH010000044.1:0-20502 GCA_964612985.1 uncultured Pirellulales bacterium | reverse complement strand
TGGTGGACGTGAAGGGGCGCAAGCTGTCGGGGCGGCGGGGGCGGGCGTCGAAGGGGTGACGAGGGTTCAGGGGAGGGTATTTCGTATCCGCTGGGAGTGATTATTGATGATTGACGATGCGGGACGACGGATCAGAGATAGAGGCGTGAGAGACATGCGGGCGGTTTTTGCGCAGACGGGGGAGGAATTTTCGGGTATTCTGGGAAAGTCGCGACGGATTCGTGGCGGCGGGCGAGAAGAGAGTGCGGAAACAACATCGATGTCAAGCGGATCGGACGTCGGAGCGGGCGAGTGGACGGCGACGCGGAGCAGTTTGTCATAGCATGTGCCTGCCAGGGCAGCGAGTCGGCGTGGCGGCAGTTGTTCGAAGGGCATTTCGATGCGGTCTACCGGTTTTGCCTGGTGCTGGCGGGCGGTCGGCGCGACCTGGCGGAAGAGGTCTCGCAGCAGACGTTCATCATCGCGGCCCGGCGGATTCGCAGTTTTCGCCTTGAACAGGGCAGCTTTCGCGCCTGGCTGTACGGGATTGCACGCAACCGAACTCTGACCCTCGTCGCCAAAGAGCGCCGGCGCCGACGGAACGAGGCGTTGCCGCATAGGCCTGAAGGGCGGATGGATGGCAAACGAAGCGCCGAGACCTCGGTCCACGAGGTGCTGGCGAAGCTGCCGTTGGGATACCGGCGGGTGCTCGAAGACAAATACCTCAGGCGGCTGACGATGCGGGAGATGGCGGAGGTGCGGGGCAAGACCATCGAGGCGATCGAGTCCCTGCTGCGGAGGGCGAGGGACCGATTCGCCCCGATGTATGAATCGATCCGGAATGAAGGGTAGGGAAGGGCCGCGACATGGAACATCACGAGATCGACAAGCTGCTGGAAGGGAGTTTTTCCGGTTATCCGCCAGGCTCGGTGTTTCGAGCCCAAGTGTTGAAAGACTCCGTAGAGGCTCTTAGATGCGGGCGAAGGGCCCAGGTTCGGAGAGGCTTGGCAAAATTCGGTCTCGCAGCCGCATTCATCGCCGGCGCCGCGTTTCTCCTTGGGCGCCACACGACGACCCCAAACGTGCCCCGGCCGTCGGCGGAACCAATCGTCGCAGAGTCCCCAGAGACGGTGATGGTGCCGAGGGAACTCGTCGCCTGGCTGGAGGCGGCGCAGTTCTTCCAGCAACTGGGCATGGAAGAACGCGTCGTCCGTGCCTATGCGCACGTGAGCATATTGCTATCTGAAAGTGGTATTACGGCAAGCGCCGCAGCGGGGCCGGCGGTCGCCGACACCGATGGTAGCGTTAGCGAGGATGGGAGCACGCAGATACGCCTGGCTGGCAGGCTGGGGCTTGACCGGTCTGTTGAGAGCATGAATCCGATTGTGGCACAGTTGTGGGGAGACTAGGACGATGGGAGCCCGATTGAATGCAGGAATGCGATGGTGCGTTGCTCTGGGTCTCTTGGCGCTCATCGCGATGGGGGGCATGGCCCAAGGCGAGATCTCCAGCGTCTTGAATCGTGCACAAGTCGTGGATGATCCAGAATTGGGAGAGCTGATTCTGGCAGTGATCGAGAACCATTCGCTGCTCGGAGAGAAGGAGCTACTCGAGAGGGTCCGTGAGGTCACGAAGGGCTATGCGCAGATCAAGCTGTTAGACCAGCAAATCGAGCAGATCGGTCGGCGTGCGGAATCGATCGGCGGACCTGGGGAGGTGCGTTATGAACTTCTGCTGGCTCGCGCGGAGCTTGAATCCAGACGTACGTCCGAACTGGCGACGCTCAGGGAGGTAATGGGCATCATCCCCCGACATGCGTTTGGGAGAAGGAAGGTGTCGGCTCTCACGACGTTCGTGGACCTCGATGTGATCGGCAGGCGTGTTTATCTGCTGGAGCGCAGCGAACGTTTCATCGGGGAGACTGTGAGCGATCGATTCAGGGCGGTGGGCCTCATGTCCGGAGACGAAGCTCTGGACTATGTCGCTGCACAGATGGCGAAGAAAGAACGGTTGCCCATCCGCATCGATATCCATCGAACCGTGGATGGAATCAAGTTGTCCGAGGATTTGTACGATGCGCTAATCGGACAGGCGCGACAGGCCAAGGTTCAAATGGAAAGCGAGATACACCTCGGTCCCGTGCGGGAGGGCCAGGGAGAATTCGTTCTGACACTCATAGAAAGCGTTCCGCCCACGATCGACGGTGTCTACCGCGTGGGCGGCCGGCCGACTCTCTCCTTGGTAGATGGCCGACCGGCGGCGCCACAGGAGGTGGATGCCAACCATGTGGGGGGATTCGTCAGACAGTGGCTGAGCAAGCCTGACTACCTGCCTACTCGCTTTCGCATCGTGTATCCGTCGACGATGCAGCCCTTGGCCGAAGAAACGGCGGCGGCTATTGAGGAGGTGGCCCGAAGTCTGGGTATCGGTGCGTTCGTCGATGTTGCATACGATGCCGTCGAGGCGGATACGGAGGGGCTTTATCTGGGACGCTGGCGGGCGAGTGGCCAGAGCATGATCCTGGCGATTGATGTCAGTGCCGAAAACCGCTGCCAGTTCGTGATGGCGGACGGACTCGAATCGACGGGCGTGGTGACAAGAGTGCCGGGTCGCTGGTCGTTGGCTGGCCGGCAAATCCGCATGACCAGGAGTTCGTATACATACCAGGGGTACATCAGCCCCGACGGTGATCTCCTGCTGTGCAGAAGGCGGATCAACCGACAGGGGAACCGCGTGGCTGGGGTGGCCGAGGAACCGGTCATCTTCAGGAAGTTGGAGTAGAGGTGCGATGGCGTTACTCCATGGCTCAGGATGAAGCAGTGACCTATTTCTGAAAGGGGAAATATCATGAACAGGCAGATCTTTGTGGGTGCGGCGGCAAGCGTGCTGCTTGGCGTACTGATCCTGGGCAGTGTGCAATGGACGCAAGCGAGCGCCGGGGAGGTCCTGTTTCTGGATGGGATCGTGGTCGATGATTTCGAGAAGTACTCGGATGACGGTGGCAGCCGGATGTCCGAGACCTGGATCGACGGCTCCGTCAATGGCACCGGCGCTATGGTGGGTCATTCGAGGTCTCCGCTGGTTGAGCCGAGGATCGTCCACGGCGGCAAGCAATCGATGCCCCTTCGGTATGACAACACCAGGTCGCCGTTCTATAGCGAGATTGAGCGGGAGTTCTCCCCTGTGCAAGACTGGACGGCCGGTCAGACGGATACGTTGAGTCTGTGGGTCAGGGGCGACGTGGTCTCCTGGGCGGAACCCTCGCCGGGGTCGTTCACCATAAGTGGCGGCGGCCTGGATGTCTGGAGTGACAACGACCAGTTCCGCTATGTGTGGCGCAAGCTCACCGGCGACGGTTCTATTCTAGCTAGGATCGACAGCATGACGAACACCAGCCCTCATGCCAAGGCCGGCGTGATGATCCGCGAAAGTCTTGCACGTAACTCGGCGCACGCCTTCATGCTCACCAAGCCGAGCAGCAGTGCCTTTGAGAGTCGTATGGAAAACGGATCGGGTGACTGCGTACGAGCCTATGGCTGGCCCGGGAAGTTTCCACGACCGTTCTGGGTCAAGCTGGAGCGGAAGGGTGATCAGTTCACAGGTTATTGCTCTACTGACGGAATCGAGTGGATCGAACAGCCGCGACCGAACAAGGTCGAGTCGATTAGCTGGCCCAACCCCCGGACGATCGAAATGCCGACTAGCGTCCATATCGGCTTGGGCGTGTGCAGCCACGATGCCAATTCGCTGTGCACGGCCGCGTTTTCCCATGTGGCGACCACCGGCGCGGTTCGCGGTCAGTGGCAAATGACCGACGTTGGTGTCGATCAGCCGGGCAACAGGCCGGATGACCTGTACGTGATCGTTCAGGACAATGTAGGCAAGGCGATCATGGTGACCTGTCCCAATTCGGAGATTATCACCGCCATGGCGTGGACGGAATGGAAAATCCCGCTGAGCAGTCTCGCCGGCGTGGATCTCACCCGGGTCAAGAAGGTCTACATCGGGGTGGGCGGGCGGAGAATTCCTATCCGCAGTGGTGCCGGTCGTATCTACATCGATGATATCCGTGTACTCAAATCAGAGCCTTGATTAGGACTCACCAAGATTGTAGCTCAT
The DNA here is from genome assembly GCA_964612985.1 of uncultured Pirellulales bacterium. GTDB lineage: Bacteria > Planctomycetota > Phycisphaerae > Sedimentisphaerales > Anaerobacaceae > Anaerobaca. Next base: position 16,404 of record CAZTGH010000044.1, on the reverse strand, counting down.
GGATTTCTATAGATTGCGAGACCATTCGCCAACCGCTACAGATTCTGGAAGTGCACCCTGCCACCGGCTCTGCCGAGGATAGGGTTTGCCTGTCCCTTCGGTATCAGGTGTACTGAGGAGGATTGCCGTGTGTGGGCGGCGGAGGGCATCACTGTGCCTCTGGGATATTGAGCACCCTTTGGGTTGTTGTGACAAAAGAAGATCTGGGGCGGTGGAGGTCATTTCGGAGGGCCAAGGAGTCAACACCTCAGTCCGACAGACATCAAGGACAGGGCAAGCGAAAAAAAACTGTCACGAGTTGAGATTTTGTTATCCACATCGGCGTGGTGTCAGACGCTATAGGGGTTGGCCAAGGGGCTGCGCGCATCTCTATTGGGGATCGTTTTCATTCCCACCCCCTTGGCCCTTTTTCTTCCCACCCGTCGCTTCGTAAGGTTTCGGATGCGCCGAACTGAGCCTTTTCCTCATGGTCTGGCTTCGGTCGCCTTTCTACCCTTGTCGTACTCACAGATCGACCGGACTGCGGTTCGCGACGGCTCGGGATCGAGGCGGGCAGGGACGTTCGGCTCGATCGGGTAGGGGTCGGGGGACCGTGGGAGCGGCGGTGAGTCTGACAGAGAAATCGGCGTCTGCGGGCGCGACGAACGGACAGGTATTTTTGCAAAGGAGAACAACATGAAGGTACGAGGGTTCACAACGCTGATTCTGATGGTGATGCTGGTCGCGGTCGGCACCGCCGGGGCACAGGATTCGGGCGCCGAATTCGGTGTATTCGCCACGTATATCGACTCCGACGATCTGGATGAAGGCGTCGGCGGCGGAGTCAAACTGGAGTTCAACCCCATCGACTGGCTCAGCGTCGATGCGCGGGCGAGCTGGATCGCGTTCGACGATCCGGACGTGGATATGGTCCCGCTGGAACTGGCGGCTCTGGTCAACATCCCGCTGGCGAATGAGCAGATCGTTCCATACGTGGGCGTCGGCGGCGGCTACTACATCTTCGACGCGGACGGGTTCGACCTGGACGACGAGGTCGGGTTCTTCCCGCTGGTGGGTCTGGAGTTCGGGATGGAACGGGTATCGTTCCTGGTGGAAGCGCGCTGGCTGTTCCTGGAATCCGACCTGGATGATGCGGAGGACGAACTGGGGGACCTGGACGAAGCGGACGTCGACGGGGTGGCGATCAACGCGGGTCTGCTGTTTCGGATCTGATCCGGGCGAGAGGATCGCTGGACGTGAGGGGAGAATCGACGCGGCGCGAACGTGAGGCGGAGTCGAGAGACAAGTCAGTCGTGCACGTGCGCATCGCAGGCATGTGCACGACTGCCCTTGTCTGCGTGGACGGACGCCTCCGATCATCTACGGTGGGGGGCAGCGGTCTGGGTTTCGCAGATGCGCCAGAGGTTGCGGAGGTTTCGTTGGTGCATGCCATGGGCCCAGTGTCCGGGAGGTGGTTCCATGTAGGTGCGGAAGGCCCGCTGCTGGGCGAGGCGTTGGGCCGCTTGTTCGAAGGTCAGGCCCTGCTGCTGAGCGGTGCGGACGCCGGCGAGCATCTTTTCGTAATAGTCGCGGACGGGTTGGAGGTCTTCTTTCTGCAACGGGGGGCTGTGCGATGGGATCACACGGGTGAGCGGAAGGTCGGGAGCGAGGAATTCGTCGAGCACGGCCAGGAAACGCTGCACATCGGCCATCGTGGAGCGCTCGCCGATCTCGGGCAGGTGGGCCCGCTGATAGGCGACGGCGCCGGTGACCAGCAGCTTCTCCTGAGGGATGTAGACCAGCGTGTCGGAAAGGCTGTGGCCTTTGCCGAAGAAGATCAGTTCCAGGGTGAGGTCCCCGAGGTCCAGGGTGTGGCGGTCGGAGAAGGTGAGGGCGGGGCGGACGATTTCGTAGCCCTCCTGAAGGTCTTCCATATGGAGGGCCCAGAACTCGATTTCGCCATGGATTCTGCGGGCCATGGCGCGGTTGCCTCCAACCTGTCGGAGGTTGGTGCGGAGGGTCTGGAGGGTGCGGGTGACGTCGTCGAGCACCCTCTGTTTGCGGGCGGGGTCGGTTTGTTTGTCGATGAGCCACTGCATATCTTCGGGCAGGTTCTCGTGTCCGACTACGACGGCATCGGTGAAGAGGGAGTTGCCTCCGGCGTGGTGCATGTGAGCGTGGGTGTTGATCACGTAGGCCCAGTCGCTTCGTCCGAGTTCGCGTTCGATCCGCTCCTTGATCGGCGCTATGATGCGGGGAGACATCTCCGTGTCGACGATCACCAGCCCCTTTTCGGACTGGATCACGGTGAGATTACACCGTCCGGTCCCGATCCAATAGGCCAGCAGCACGCGTTCGCTGAGGCGTTCGATGCGGACGTACTCGCTGGAGGCGGACGCCATGCCGTTGATGAGCAACGCCACGAACAACGCGGCACAAGAGGTCTTAGCCATCTGAGGTCTCCTTGTTTGTCGTGCGCCCGCAAGGGCATACGCGGTTTGTGAGCATTGTCACGGGCCGTCGGTAATCGCGTCTTACGACGCCACCGCGAACGAGTCAGGCGCCTGTCGTATGCTGGCAACGATAGGCTTGCTCAATATCCGGTCTGCGCCGCTTCGGCGGGTCCGCAGCATGCGCGGGCTCGGGTTCGCTGCTTTGAGAGACGCGAATTTCGGGATGACGTTACAGGAATCCCGGTCACCGGCGATTCGATGGTAGAGTCTCGCGGCGGTATCCGGGACGGAGGACTTCATCAGCGATTCGAAAGGCCCAACCACAGAGCAGGAGAGGGGCTACTTTGAGTCAGATCTCTCGACTCCGCGTTGCTCCGCTCCTAAGAACAAAGGTGCGACGGGCGAAGACGGATGAGCACACAACGGGTGAGTGGACTTCTGCAAAAGTGGACAGTAGGCCCATATTCTTCAAGGAAATCGGTTTCACGATTTCCTTGGAGAATGACGGAAGTCGGGTATAACCAAGTCTTGGGGTTTGAGAAGGAAGAGCCAAAAACGAGGCTCTTCCTTTCCAAAGTAGGCCTAATGTCCATTTTTGCAGAAGTCCGGCGAGGATGCAGATGGCGGTTTTTGATCGCGGCGCGGGATGCGGTCCTGTTCTCTCCCACAATGGCAGCGCCGCTGCCGAACTCGGGATGACAGAGGGGCAGAGGCGGGTGCGAGGTCCTTCCCTTTGTCCAGGATGACAAGGGAGGGGGCGTGGGATCGGGCCGAACTCCGATTCCGGGGTAGCGTATGGAGACGAAGGCCGGTAAGATGAGGGCCGTCCGCTGGGCGCGGTGATCGAGGACGCTTGAATTGAGTACAGATGTCGAAAGGACGACTGATGAAGACGTATGTAGGCATGATCCTGTTGTCATTGGTGATTCTGGCGGGGTGCGGCAGACGAGAGGAAGGCGGACAGACAAACGAGGAGACACCGGCAGCGCCGGTGCCTTCGGAGGCCGGACGCGGCATATCCGACGAAGCGGGCGAAGCGACAGCAGCGGCGATGCCGACCAAGCTGGGCGATCAGGCGTATCCGCTGACCGGGCTGACCTGGGTCAAGGGGTCTCCCGTGTCGATTTCGCCCGGGAAGGTATATGTGGTGGAATTCTGGGCGACGTGGTGCCCGCCGTGCCGTGAGAGCATTCCGCATTTGACCGAGCTGGCGGACAAGTATGCCGATCGGGTGGTGTTTGTGGGCGTTTCCAACGAGGACGTATCCACCGTCGAACCGTTTGTAGCCGACAAGGGGGACGAGATGGATTACCACGTGGCGGTCGATACGAACGGCAATGTGGTCAAGGGCTACATGTCTGCCTTCAACCAAGGCGGCATTCCCACGGCCTTTGTCGTTAACGCCGACGGCATGGTCGTCTGGCTGGGTCACCCGATGGGTGAGCTGGAGAGCGTGCTCGATCAGGTTGTAGAGGGTACGTATACCGTCGAGGGCTGAGTGGCCTGGATCATTTCGATCCACACACATAGCGTGCGCCAAGCAGCTATGGCCTGCTGGCAGGGACAGATTTCCGAAGGCGTGTTACGTGCGGGCAGGTATGCTGCGTCCTCCCGGTAGGCCCGATATGAGTCCGATAACAATGCGCGAGTGAAGAAAATGTGTCCCTCAAAGCGGGGCAATCGGGGCCGTTGTATCTGCTGAATGTGGCAGGGGACGAGTTACACCTCTCCGGCCAAGTCAGGGAAAAAGTCTGCTTTCGCGTGACCTCGGACACCAGGTCGATTCGCGATGGGCGAGGATCACCACACTCGGTCCTATACTCCCGAACGTCCGGGACGGATCGCGCCGGGCTGGGGTCTGCTGCCGTGCAGTTCGCCAATGGATGGTTTTACCGGACGCTCTCGAAGAGGGGAGATCGAGCGGCGGGAGGACGGGCATTGGTTGTTGACGGACAGGGTGCTGCAAGGCAGGGGATGCGGCGTCGCCCGGGGGCTGGGGGGCGGTCCGCCATTTCCTGTGTGAACCTGAGCCATTTGCTCTTGGCGTGCGGATTCTGCCCTTTGGGTGACCCATCAATTCTAACGATAGTTTGTAAGGGAAACGCCGGTATCTGAGAGAGGTGCCCGGCGGACCTGAACTATGAGCCGGTCGGCAGCGACGTCGGCGGCTGGGAAACGGATGAGGGGAACTTGGCGATAGTCTCTGCGGCCTCGGAAGCCGCGGGACGTCTTAGGGGGCAGCTCAACATGAACGGGAGGCGAGCCGATTGGCTGGTTCTGTTCGCTGCGGTTCTGCCGGGCATCCTGCTGGGGGTGCCGGCGGCTCGCAGCGCCGAGAGCGGGGGTGGAACGCCGGCGGGCAAAAAGCTGGTGCTGCGGACGGTGGGGCCGGACGGCATCTCCGTCTGCGGCGCCAAGGTCGGCACGGGGCTCAACATCTTCGAAGATAGCGACGGACATCCGCCCCAGACGATCCTGATGTGGCTGCGGGGCGAGAAGCGATCGTGGCCGTTCTATTCCGATGCGCAGGGCTATGTCACGCTGGTGGACGAGGACGCCGAGCACCGCAATTTCTATGCGATCTACGAGCCTCGCGGCTGGGTCGGCTACAAGCAGGTGCTGGAAGGCAGCACGGGCAGCCGGGTGGATCTCCGCCTGGAACCCGCCTGTCACGTGCGCGGTGCGTTGACCAGCCGGGGCTTTGAACGGCTGGGCTATCCGCTGTCGAAGACGGTGGCTTTCCTGTACGATTCGCGCGATCGGCTGCTGATGTACTTTGTTTCGGAGCAGAGGCGGTACGAATTCTTGCTGCCGAGCGGTCGGTACGTGTTGGAGTGCGTGGGCGAAGGGCCGGCCGGCATCGAGACGGAGCGCCTCCGCTGGCCGCTGGAGATCGAACCCGATCGGCGCGAGCTCGACGGGGGCGTGGTGGATCTGGCGCCGACGAAACTGGCGGAGTTGTACGGCAAGCCCGCGCCCCGGCTGAAGAACATCGTCGCCTGGCGGGGCGAAGCGCCGGTCAGTCTGGATCGGCTCGTGGGCAACGTCGTGGTACTGGTGTTCTGGGGCAGTTGGAGCCGTCCGTGTCTGCGGACCATGCCGCAACTGATCGAGCTGCACGACCTCTGGGCGGAGCGGGGCGTGACCATCATCGGGGTGCACGACAATTCAGTGGCTACCGTCGAGGCGCTGGAGGCCAAGCTTGTCGAGGCGCATCGGCTCTACTGGGGTCGCCGCGACCTGCCGTTTTCGGTCGGGCTCGACACGGGCGAGGGCTGGGGCGAGATCCACGAGGCCTACGGGATCGACCAGTGGCCCGTGACGGTGATTATCGATCCGCAGGGCAACGTCGCCGGCAGCTTCAACCCCTGGGGCGAACTCCAGACCGAACTGGCCCGCCTGCTCCAGCAGCCCAACGGATCGTCCCTGACGAGGACCGCGTCGTCTGGTTACTGACCCGTTCGCCACGCGCTGGCGTGGAGGTCATTCCCGGAGGCGTCGGTGCCCGCGTTCCACGAGCGCATCGATATCCCGCTTCCGATCGGCGTACCGATCGTAGTCTTCATCGTAATACCACCGCCACAATCACTGCCCAGGAATGGCGACCGTTGACGGGAGCGGGGGAGCCGATACAATATGGAGGATAGAGGTGGCACCGTACAAACCAGACGCGTTCGCGATGGAGTTGGGGCAAGGCCATGGAGAAGCTGGATCGCATTACCGTGGACCCGAACGTCTGCCTCGGGCAGCCGACCCTGCGGGGTCTGCGCATCACCGTCAGCGTCGTTCTGAAGATGCTGGCGGGCGGCAAGTCCATACCCGACGTGCTGGCGGCGTATCCGGAGTTGGAGGTCGAAGATGTCCAACAGGCGATGCGTTACGCCGCCTGGGTCGTCTCCGACCAGATCCCGGCCCGGTCGGCGTGAGGGCGGATGAGGACCCCCGTGCGATACTTAGCCGATATGAACATCTCGCCTCTCACGGTCCGTGACCTGCTGGCGGAGGGAATCGATGTTGTGAGGGTCTCGACGGTCCTTGCGGCGAACGCGTCGGACCGGGAGATTCTGGGCAAGGCCCGTGCCGAAGGGCGGACTCTGATCACGCAAGACCTCGATTTCTCGGCACTGTTGGCCCTCAGTGGCGAGAGTCAGCCCAGTCTCGTAACCTTGCGCCTGTTGAATACCGATCCGGACCTCGTGACGCGGCGCCTGCGAACGGTTCTGCCACAGATTGAGGAAAGCCTGTCCGGAGGCTGCGCAGTCACGATTGAAGATCACGGCGTGCGCATCCGCCGATTGCCCCTCCGCTCATAGCCACGGCGGTCGGCTCTGCCTGGTCCTGCCATGTGCCCTGGCGTCGGTTGTCGAACCCTCCTGCTGCATGGGTTCCCTTCGCACAACTCGCCTGCACATGGAAAGAGGTCGCGCAGCGACTCTTTCAGGTGGGGCCTTGGAGCGCCGTCATCTTCTGGCGGTAGTAGTCCATGATGGCTTCGCGGTGGCTCAGGTCGGTCGGCGGCACGTTGGGTCGGCGGATGGTGGGGGCGTCGTGGTCGAGGTAGGGCTGGGGATTCGCCTCGCTGGAGCGCCACTGGCTCAGTGCGGCTTCCATCTTTTGGATCTCGTCCTGGTATCGCTGCGATCCATACAGATTGTTCAGCTCCTGCGGATCTTTTTCGAGGTCGAAGAAGAGGTTCTCCCGCCCGGGAGGGGCGAGGATCAGCTTGCGGGTCCGCGAGCGCGCCATGACGTGCCGACCTCCGTTCGCCTCGGCGAAGATCAGGTCATGTCCGTCGCCCTCGTCCTGGAGAGCCTGTCCGACCATCTGCGCGGCAGGGCGGCAACGTGCGGCGCGGCACAGCGTCGGCGCCAGGTCGATGTTGTTGACCATGCGCCGCGAGACCGTGCCGGCGTGTTTGCTGTGCGGCCACTTGACGATCAGCGGGACCTTGACCACGGGGTCGTACATGTAGTTGCCCTTGAGCAGCATGTGATGGAAGCCCATGAAATCGCCATGGTCGGCGGTGTAGACGATCAGCGTGTTGTCATAGAGCCCTTTGTCCTTGAGGCGATGGATCATGCGCCCGACGTGGTGGTCGATCTGCGAAATGGTCGCGTAGTAATAGGCCATCACACGGCGGAGGACGGGCTCGGTCAACTTGTCGTTGGGGAAGTATCCCCGATTGAACTTGAGGTCGCGATCCAGCGACTTCTCGGTCCAGCCATCGAGCAGGGTGAGCTGGTCGGGATCGTACATCCGGTCCCAGGGAGCAGGCGGATCGAAGGGGTGATGCGGTTTGATGAACCCGACCATCAGAAGCTGGGCTTCGTCGGCGGTCCAGGAGTCGAGCGTTTCCATGGCGCGTTCGGCGACCCAGGTCGTCGAATGGTGCTCCTCGGGCAGATTGGAGACGAGGGCGCCGCAGGTGTCCCAGTATTCCTTTGGCGCGTGCGGGCGGTATTCGCGTACCAGTTGGTCTTCGAGATCGTTGCGGTCCACGAGATCGCGCCGCATCAGATAGCGGTGGTAGTCGTCGTCCCAGCGCCCGGGCCCGTCCTGCTCCGCCAGCGCCATCTCGTCAAAACCGACGTCGAGGTAAGTCGGCGTATAGTGCATCTTGCCCACCGCCTTGGTGCGATAGCCGCCAGCCCGCAGGGTCCTCGGGAAGGTCGGGATATCGGCAGCGAGCGTGCTGCGGTTGTTCCAGCCGCGATGGTCGTGCACGTATTGGCCGCAAACCAGCGAGTACCGCGAGGGCGTGCAGACCGGGAACGGACAGAAGCTGTTGTCGTACCGCACCCCGTCGCTGGCGAGTCGATCGATGTGAGGCGTCTTGACGTCCGGATTGCCATAGGCGCCCAGACACTCGATCCGATGCTCGTCCGTATGGATGATCAGAATGTTGGGACGGGAGGGCGCACTCCCACCGGCGTCTTGACAGCGTGCAATCAGTGGCGACGCGATCGTGATGCCTGCCGCTTTCAGGAAATGGCGACGATCGAGCTCCTTATCCAACATGACAGCCTCCTTCGGATTCACGTGAAATTACCATGGCAATGCGTGTGTCCATGGTACCGGAGGTCGGTCCACATTCAAAGCGCCAACCCCCAGGCTCGCAACGCGGTGCCGGCCGTGGCATTTCAGCGTTGATCGGGTTCCCGCCGGGGGCTGTAGTATCCCGGGTATGATGATTACGTCACAATCTCGATTGGTGTCGGGTCGTCGGTGGATGCGGCGGCGGGGCGGGTGGCCTGGACTTTACCGGCCATTATGTGCCGGTCGGCAATCCGTCGAGCATTGTCTTTGTCGATCTCGCGGAGGAGGACTGAGTTGACGTAGTGGAACCACCCCCTGTTCCGGTGTGGATCGGGATTGAGATGGCTGCCATCAACGTGTGGTGGGTGGGGCCTGTTACAGCGGGCCGCGTCCGCGTCCGGGGCCTCGGCCCGGTCCGCCGGGACGTCCGCCGCCGCCAGGTCGTCCGCCGCCACCAGGTCGTCCACCGCCGCCGGGGCGACCACCCGAGTGCCCGCCGGGTCTGCCTCCCGGACGACCGCCGGAACGTCCACCGCCGCCGCCGAACCCGGGAGACACCGTGCGGCTCCGTCCTGGCTCGACCTTCAATTCCTGCCCCTGGTATTCCTTGCCGTTCATCTCCTGCACTGCCGCCCGGCCTTCCTCCTCGCTCGGCATGGTCACGAAGCCGAAGCCGCGCGACTCGCCCGTGGTGCCGTCCCGCACGATCTTGACCCCCGCCACATCGCCAAAAGCCCCGAAGGCCGTTCGCAGATCATCCTCGCTCACGGCGGCCGCCAGATTGCCCACATAGATGTTCATTGACCATTCCTTTCCTGTGAATCGCAAGAACCCATTGGGGCATTCCAGCCAACGGCGGCCAAGATGAAGCGAACGTACCAGGGATGCCCAGCGCTGCACTTTCGGATATACCAGGAAACCGGCGATAAGGGAAGAAATCTCTTCTTTTTTGCCTGGTCAAAGGAATCTCCGGGTTGATGTGGGCTGCGGCGCATGGACGGGGCGGGGTTTGACAGGGGTCGGGACGCGGGGTAGAATCGGCGGGGTGTGATAAGGAAGGGCTATGCCGGGAACCAGGGAAGAGATGATCGAGGTTGAAAGCGAGGAGCCGAGGCGGCGTCGGCGGTTTCGGTGGCGGTACGCGGTGCTGGTGCTGGCGGGAGCGGGGGTGCTGGCGCTGCTGGGGCAGCGGGTGTATCTGCGGCAGAAGTTTGCGGCGCGGGTGGCGGCGCTGGAGGCGGCGGGGTACCTGGCAGGTCCCGAGCAGCTCGAGGCGATGTATGCGCCGTTGCCTGCGGGACAGGAGAATGCGGCGGACGTTTTGAAAGAGGCGGCGGGACTGTACCGGGATTCGCTGTCGGGGCAGGACCACAGGCTGCTGCCGCTGGTGGGAGGGGGGGAGGTTCCGGCGTCGGGGCAGGACATTCCGGAGGAGGTGAAGGAGATCGTGACGCGGTTTCTGGAGGAGAATCGCGCCGGCATCGAGCGGCTGCGCGAGGCGGCGCGGCTCGATCATTGTCGGTTTGAGACGGAATGGTCGCTCCAGGGACGCGGGTATTCGTCGGTGGGCAACGTGTATCGGCCTGGCGGTCTGCTGTGTCTGGCGGCGCTGGAGGCGTTCGAGGAAGGGCGGACGGAGGCGGCGGTGGCGGACCTGGTGGGGGCGCTTCGCCTGGCGGAGTGTGCTCGGGATGCGCCGACGACGACGGGGCTGTTTGGTTGCCTGCGTCTGCGGAGCGACGTGGCAGCGGTGCTGGAATGGGGGCTCGGTCGGATGAGTCTGGGCGAGGAGTCGTTGGCGCGGATCGTCGAGGCGATCGGCGGAAGTGACGATCCCGAGATGGTGACGCGGGTGCTGACGGTGCAGCGCTGCATCCTGCTGCCCGGGTTTCGGCGATTGGAGTGGTACCCATCGGGTGGGTTGCCTCCGGCTCCGATTCTGGCGGTGTACGAGGCGCTCGGGTACGGCGCGCGGGACGGTACGATGTTCATCGATTTGATGGAGGCGTATATCGATGTCACGCGGTTGCCGACGTTTCGCTGGCAGGCGGAGATGGCGCGGGTCCAGCAGCGGTGGGAGCCCAGATTGCGCGAGTCGATGCTGCTGTCACCGATGGCGGAGGATGGATTCTCGGCGCTGTTGAAGCTGTATCTTTCGCACATGGCGAAGATCGAGTGCGCGCGGGCGGCGCTGGCGGTGGAGCGGTATCGGGTGAAGGAGGGAGGATTGCCGGCGTCGCTGAGCGAGGTGGAGCCGGAGTATCTGGAAGCGGTTCCGGCGGATCCATATACGGGGCGGGAGTTGCGGTACGAGCGGCTGCGATCGGGGTTCGTGGTGTACAGCGTGGGCGAGGACGGGCGGGACGATGGGGGCTGGGCGCTGGCGGCGCGTGCGTCGAGGGCGCCGGGGCAGACGTACGACATTGCGTTTGGAGTCGAGCGATAGCGGGACGAGAGGGGCAAACACGGGCGGGGGACGCGGAGTATAAAGACCGGCCGGAGTTGGAAATCCGTGCGAAACCGTGTAACCTTTGCGGATATGGCACGTCCTTCTCCATAGGCGTGCGTGAATGCGATCTTCAGGTCGGCGGCGTGCTCATGCTCTGAGGGGTGCGGCGTCGCGGGAGCAGAGCAATGTCCTTGGTCAAAACATTCGGAAAGAAAGTGCGGGCGGTTCGCATCCGGTGCAGCGTGAACCTGCTGCTGCGGCAGGCGGGGCGGGTGCTGGTCGTCGCGGGCGCGGCGGCGGCGCTGGCGATTCTGGTCGAGCGGCTGCTGGCGGTGACGGTGCGGAGCCCTGAGGTGGTGTGGGGGTTCGCGGCGGTTTCGGCGGCGCTCGTGGTGATTCCGTGGCTGCTGCGGTTGCCGAGTCGGATGCAGGCGTCGCTGCTGCTCGATAGAGAACTCAGGCTCAGCGAGCGGTTCAGTACGACGCTGGCGCTGGCGGAGTCGGAGGACCCGTTTGCGAGGGCGGCGCGGTCCGAATCGCTGCGTATGGTGCAGGGGGCGAATCTGCGCGGGCATTTTCCGATTCGATTGTCACGCAGTTGGGCGTACGGTGCAGCGACGTGGGCGGTGGTAGCGGCGCTGGTGTTGTTTATGCCTCAGAAGGATCTGCTTGGGTTTCTGCGGGAGCGGAACGAGAAGCAGCAGCAGGCAGTGGAGGTCCAGCAGGCGCAGGCGGCGGTACAGCAGACGACCGAGGCGGTGGCGGCGGCGGTGAGGGGGCTGGGCGATCCGAATCTGGCGGAGGATCTGCGGAAGCTGGAGGAACTGGCTCAGGCGGGGGCGCCGGAGGAGATGAAACGGCAGGCGATCAAGGCGCTGGGGGACCTGTCGGAGAAGCTCAAGCAGATGCAGAGCAGCGGGCAGGTGGATGCGGCGGATCTGATGCAGCAGATGCTGAAGCGGCTGCGGGGTTCGGCGGACCCGTTCTCGCAGAAGATGCGGATGGCGATGGCGAAGGGGGATTTCGCGCAGGCGGCGAATCTGCTGGGGCAGATGCAGAAGGAGCTTTCGGAGGGGACGGTTCCGGAGGAGCAGCGGCAGGAGATGGCTCGGCAGTTGGAGGAGCTGGCGAAGGAGCTGAAGAAGCTGGCGGAGGATCGGCGCGAGCTGGAGGAGGAGCTCGAGAAGCTGGGGCTGGACAAGAAGCTGGCGGAGATGACGAGCGAGCAGTTGAAAGAGGCGTTGCGGCAGCAGGGTCTCAAGCCGGAATTGATCGAGCAGATTGCAGAGAAGATGGCGGCATGCCAGGCGGCGCAGGGGCAGTGTGCGGCGCTGGGGCAGGCGTTCGGGGCGGCCGGCGGCGGCGCAGGCGGGCTGATGGCGGACGAGCTGACCGATGCAATCGAGCAGCTCAATGCGATCGAGTCGCTGCGGCTGGAGGCGATCATGCTGCAGGCGAGCCTCGACGAGATCGGGCGGTGCATGGGGTGCCTGGGACAGGGGATGTGCCAGGGTCTGAATCCGGGGGGCGACAACGCGGGCACGGTCCCGGCCAGGGCCTATACGGAACCACAGGAGATTCAGAGCGGGACCAAGACGACGCGCTCGACGGGCAAATCGGACGAGGGGCCGATCATCGCGAGCTGGTATTTCAAGGATGCGCAGGTGAAGGGGGAGGCGCGGCGAAGTTTCAGCGAGGTGGTTCAAGCGGGGCAGGCGAGCGCGGCGGAGGCGATCAGTGAGAACGAGATTCCGCGCCGGTATGAAGGGGCGGTGAAGGAATATTTCAGCCAGTTGGCGGAGAGCGAGGCGGGGCGGTGACGATGTTGGGATGTAACGATCGGTGAGTGACACCTACGGTTTCTATTTCGGTCAGCCCTGGTGGCTGGCGGCGAGCGTGGCGGTGGTGCCGCTGATCTGGCTGGCGCGTCGAAACCTGAGGTCGTTGGGAGGGGCGAGGCGGGTCCTGGCGATCGGCTTTCGGACGGTGGTGATTCTCCTGTTGGTGGTGCTTCTGGCGCGGCCGATGCTGGTGCGGAAGAGCCAGCGGGCGACGGTGATTGCGGTGGTGGATCGGAGTCGGTCGATCCCGGATGCGATGATCGACGCGGCGCTGGATTATCTGGGCAAAGCGGCGGCGGCGAAGGGAGTGGACGATCAACTGGCGGTGGTGGACGTGGCGGAGTCGGCGCAGATTGCGAGGCTTCCGGCGAGCGACGTGGCGCTGGGGCGTCGCAACACGATGCTGAGGGGCCAGCAGAGCCGGCTGGCGGGCGGGGTGGAGATGGCGATGGCGATCGCACCGCCCGATACGGCGGCACGGATCGTGCTGATCAGCGAGGGCAACGAGACGGAGGGGGACCTGAGAGCGGCGGCGAGTACGGCGGGGGCGAATAAGATTCCGATCGACGTGCTGCCATTGCGGTACCGGTACGAGAGCGAGGTGCTGTTCCGGCGGCTGGTGGCGCCGGCGCGGGCACGGAGCGAGGAGACGATCGATCTGCGATTTCTACTCGACAGCACGGCGGCGGTGCGGGGCAGGCTGCTGCTGACGCTGAACGATCGGCCACTGGATCTGGTGCCCGACAGCGACGAGGTGGCGGTGCCGGTGGAACTGGAGGCGGGGACGAACGTCAAGACGGTGGCGGTGCCGGTGGGGGAGCGGGGGCTGCATCATTTCGAGGCGGTGTTTCTGCCTGAGGACGGTCGTCAGGACCGGGTGGTGGAGAACAACCGGGCGTCGGCGGTGACGCAGGTGGCGGGGCCAGGGAGCGTGCGGGTGTACGACACGGACGACGCGGGGGCGGAGATCGCTCTGGCGATTGAGGCGGCGGGGCTGGATGTCTCGCGGGCGGATGTGAGTGCGATGCCCGATCAGTTGATGCGTCTGCTGGATGCGGATGCGGTGGTGCTGGCCAATACGCCGATTCACTATTTTACGATGGCGCAGCAGGAGATGCTGTGTCGATACGTGAACGACCTGGGCGGCGGGCTGGTGATGGTGGGCGGGCCGGAATCGTTCGGGGCGGGGGGATGGATCGATTCACCGGTGGCAGAGATTCTGCCGGTGGATCTGGATCCGCCTCAGAAGAAGCAGATGCCGCGCGGGGCGCTGGCGCTGGTGATCGATCGCAGCGGGTCGATGACGGGGCAGAAGGTGGAGATCTGCAAGGTGTCGGCGGCGGCGTCGGTGCGGCTGCTGAGCCGGCTGGATCATGTGGGCGTCCTGGCGTTCGATGCGGCCTACGACTGGCTGGTGCCGATGCGACCGGTGGGGGAGAAGGACGATATCTACGAGCAGATCCGCCAGATCGGCGCCGGGGGCGGGACGATCATGGGTCCGGCGATGGAGGCGGCGTATGAGGCGTTGCAGGAGATCGAGGCGGGGGTCAAGCACGTGGTGCTGCTGACCGACGGGATTACGAGCGATCGGGACTACTGCGTGGAGCTGAGCAGGAAGATGGCGGCCAGCCGGGTGAGTGTCTCGACGGTGGCGGTGGGCGAGCAGGCGGACACGCAGCTTCTTTTCGATATCGCGGAGGCGACGAAGGGGCGGTTCTACCGCGTGACCGACGTGATGAGCATTCCGCAGATCTTCGTGAAGGAAGCGCAGGTGGTGCGTCGGTCGATGATTATCGAGCAGAGCTTTTCGCCTCAGGTGGTGTATTCGCTGAGCGAGACGGTGAAGGGGCTGGCGGGGCCTCTGCCGACGTTGGACGGGTACGTGTTGACGGGGCCCAAGGGGGGCTTGAATCAGCTCGTGCTGACCAGCGCCGAGGCGGACCCGATCCTGGCGACGTGCCAGTCGGGGCTGGGGCGGTGCGCGGCGTTTACGAGTTCGGCCGATACGCGGTGGGCGGCGCAGTGGGTGCAGTGGTCCGAGTTCGCGCGGTTCTGGGAGCAGGTGGTGCGCTGGGCGGGGCGTCCTGCGCAATCGCCCGATTGCGAGATCTTTGCAGACGTGCAGGGACAGGATGTCACGGTGCAGATCGAGGCGTTCGGGGAGGACGGCACGTTTCTGCAATTTGCGGGGATTCAGGGACAGGTGCTGACGCCGGAAATGACGAGCGAGCCATTGCCGCTGAACCAGATGGGACCCGGGCAGTATGCGGCGCAGTTCAAGGCGGGCGAATCGGGCAGCTATATCGTCAACGTGCAGTACCGGAGGCTGGGCGAGGAGGGGGTGAAGCTGGCGAATGCGGTCGTGACGGTGCCGTTTGCGCCGGAGTTTCGGGATCTGTCGGACAACCTTCCGCTGCTGGAGGAGGTGGCGCGGGTGACTGGCGGACGGGTGCTGCCGACGGACCCGAACGCGGCGGGACTCTACGATTCTGCGGGGCTGAGCTTTCCGGAGACGAACCTACCTCTGCTGCGTCCTTTGCTGCTGATCTGGCTGGGGTTGTTCCTGCTGGACGTGGCGGTGCGGCGGGTGGTGATCGACGTGCGGGCGGGGGTGCGTCGCGTGCGGGCGTGGTTTGCGAAACTCGGACGGGGCGAGCAGGATGAGACGATTTCGAGGCTGCAGGCGAGGCGGGAGAAGCTGCGGGCGCAGTGGTCGGCGCGAGGGGCGGGGACGATGGCGGCGGCACGGTACGATGGGGGCGATCGGGTTGATGAGAGTGTCGCTGGTCGCTTGTCGCTTGTCGCTCGGGATAAGGACGATGGAGAGAAGCAGAAGGTAGAGAAGGCTGAGGAAGTACCGAAGAAAGTGGAGAAAGCGGGGGGGAGTGGGGGGGCGTCGCATATCGAGCAGTTGCTGGCGGCGAAGCGGAAGAAGATTGAACGAGATGACGAAGACCGCGCGAACGAGCGGTGAATGACAGGAGAAGACGACGATGACGATGAGTGAGAAAGAAGTCGAGGCGCAGTGCCGCGAGTTTCGGGAGATGTTCGTGGCGTTGCGTGAGCAGGTGGGGCAGGTGATCGTGGGGCACGAGGAGATCGTGGACGAGGTGCTGATCTCGCTGTTCGGCGGGGGGCACGTGCTGCTGGAGGGGGTTCCGGGTCTGGGCAAGACGCTGCTGGTGCGGACGCTGAGCCAGGCGTTTTCGCTGGAGTTCCGTCGGATTCAGTTCACGCCGGACTTGATGCCTGCGGACATCGTGGGGACGAACATCGTGATGGAGGACCAGGCGAGCGGGCGGCGCGAGTTCCAGTTCCAGAAGGGGCCGATCTTCGGGCAGATCGTCCTGGCGGACGAGATCAACCGCGCGACGCCCAAGACGCAGTCGGCGATGCTCGAAGCGATGCAGGAGCATTCGGTGACCAGCGGAGGGCAGGTGCGTTTGCTGCCTTCGCCTTTCATGGTGCTGGCAACGCAGAACCCGATCGAGCAGGAGGGGACGTATCCGCTGCCCGAGGCGCAGTTGGACCGGTTCTTCTTCAAGCTGCTGGTCGGATACAGCGACCGGCGGCAGCTCAAGACGATTCTGGATCGGACGACGACGGGACACGAGCCGACGGTCGAGATGGTGGCCGATGGGGAGAA
>CAZTGH010000043.1:0-21106 GCA_964612985.1 uncultured Pirellulales bacterium | reverse complement strand
GATGCAGATGGCGGTTCTTGAGCGCTGTGCGGGATGCGGTCATGTTCTCTCCTACAATGGCGGCGCCGCCGCTGGCGAACTCGGGAGTGAATACGGGGGTAGCCTCGTCGATTCTCAGGGCCTGCGGATATGCACCCCAGCCAAGTCGAGTTCTCCGAGCCTGGCGCAGACGCGTCCCAGATTGAGCAACGCCCGATAAGCCTGTTTGGCTTTCCGGGCTTGGCCGACCTGATAGAAGGCCGAAGCCAGTCCGAGTCGGGCGTCCGGGAAGTGCGGCCAGCGCTGTACGGCGTGCTCGAAGCGCTTGACGCCCTCGCTCTTGAAGCCTTTCGAGTCCATCGTGGTCAGGACGGCCGCCGCCCGGATCACCTGCTGGATTCTGATCGGTGCAGGCGATGGCCCCGTTCCTCCAGTCGGTCGAGGACGTCGTCGGCCACCCTCACCGTCCTCGGCGAAATTCCCGGTCCGCAGCGTCAGTTCCGAGGCGGCATGAAAGCGATCGACGACCCACGTATCGAGATCGAAATCGCGTTCTTCCCGCTCTTCGTCCGACAACTGATCGGCGGCATCGAGCTCTGTGACGACTTTGTCGAATTCGCCATAGGCCATCCATTCGGCCGCCAGGAACAAGCGAATCTTCGGATCGTTGGGACCGATCTCGTCGGCCTTGGTCAGGTGGTGCCGGACGAGCTGCGCTCTCTGGTCCTGGTCGGCGTCGGGCCCGCTTGGGACCATTCGATCGAACCGCGTGAGCCGCAAGCGCTTCGATGGAATCTGGAAAGCGGGCGACGGCCTTGTTGAGCCATTCCAGCGCCCGGTCAGTCGAGCCGGCCATGTTGCCGGCGACTTCCAGGGTGCTCATCTTCGCGCAGGTCCGCACGTATTCGTCGTGGTCTTCGGGGTCGTTTTCGAGTCGCTCGATGAATTTCGAGAGCGTCTCGCGGGCTTCGTTCGTCCGATTCGGTTGAACGAGGCCCGCGTAGAGCATTGCCAACTTCTCGTAGGGCGTATCCTGCAAGGGTCGAGCTGGAGGATCGGCCGGTAGGCCGCCATTGCCTGGCTGAGATGCCCGGGCTCCGTGGGGCGCACGGAAAGCCTCGCCTCGGCGTACTTCTTCAGGATTTCCAGATCGTCGGGGTTGCGCCCGAGGTATTCCTGAGAATGCCTGTAGGCCGAGACCCAGTCTTGTTTGTCATACGCAGCGGTGCCGGCGGCGAAATCCCTCTTCGAGAGGATGTTCCGGCGAATCTGGCGGGCGGCGACCATGGCGATCCCCAGCCCCACCACCACGACAATCAGAATGAGAAGCACTTGGACTACGCACCTTCTCCGCCCGACTACGCCGCTGCATTACCTCTGCGGATCACTCTGCCTCTCTTGTAATCAATCGCCTATCCTCCATACAACCCAGCCACAGGGCTGGGTGTTCTTTACTTTATGCATAGTGGATTCGCTATGGTTGCAAGAGATGATAAGCAATGGGCGCCCGAAAGGAAGGAGACCGGTCAAAGTGCAAAGCCACAGGTGAAGAAACAGGTTTCGCTGTTGCGCCAGCGCACGATCTGCGACACGGAACTGGCCGGCTATACCCGGGGGAAGCCAACAAAACTATATTGGTGCGATCGTAACGTTGCAGGACCGCTACGGGATTTGTCCTGACAAGCCCACGTTAGCGCTACGGCCACTTTTGCTGTCCTCTTTGCTGTCCTCTAAGTTTCACGAGACTGCTTATACGACGTCAAAACTGACAACCACCTCTGAAAAGGTCTCCAAAAACTCTTTTACGAACGCGCTTGGCCGTCCACTGGTTGGTGCCGCTGGACCCGACCAGTTTCTTGGAGACGACCCGAAGCACGAACGGAACATACACGGTCTGTCTCTTGAAGCGTTTGTGCGGCTCGGTGACGAGCTGAAACAGCCATTCGGTCCCCGTCTTGCGGAAGATCGCGGGCGCCCGTTTGATCCTGCCGGAGAGGACGTCAAAACTGCCACCGACGCCCATGCAGAACGGAGCGTTGATACGGTCGCGGTGCTCGGAGATCCAGTATTCCTGTGCGGGCGATCCCATACCGACGAACAGCAGATCAGCCCCACTGGAATTGATGTGTTCAACCACCTGATCGTCATCCTGGAAGTACCCGTCCTGGCGGCCAACAATTTTCAGATCCGGATACATCTGCTCGAGCTTGGCGCAGGCCGCAGCGTTGGATTCGGTCGAGGCGCCAAGCATGAAGACCCCCCAGCCCTTCTGCGCGGCATACGGCAGGACCTTCAGAAGCAGATCGCAGCCGGTGCATCGCTTGATGCCCTGGCCATGCAGAATTCGCGACGCCAGCGAGACGCCGACGCCGTCGCAGATGCCCACGTCGGCCTGGTTCAGTAGTTCGAGCAGACGGCTCTCGTGCCAGGCCCGGAAACACTTCTGCGGATTAATCGCCACCCAAAAGGTCTTCTCCCGGGCCTCCACCCTGCTCTCAATGCACGCTAGAGCCTGATCGTAGGACTCGAACGGTACGACCGGTACCCCGGCAACGTTGATCGCTCGGGGAACACACTGCGCCGAGGACAAGACATCACTCTCGGCCATCAGCATGACAATACCCCTTCCTTCACAGCCGGCGGCGGGAAACGTATGCACCGCCCCGTTACAGATCCCGGAGTTCATTCCACCTCGCCGCACCTGCACGGCCACCGGTAGAATCCACAAGGCGCACCATCGGCCTCCTTACGCGCCTCCTGCGCTGCTGTGAAGGAACCCTCCGCCGGAGAGAACATTCACTCACCTGCCTCCATGCCATCGACCGCAGGCCAAATGACCCGAGGCCAGATCGCCAATCGCTCACCCGCGAAGGCGAAACACACGGCGCAACGTCCACCGCATTACGTCAATCGCCACGATAATCGCGGACAAATGTCAAAATGGGAATCCTGCAACCCAGACGTCCATGTCGCCTTCAACCTCCTATTTTTACTCAAATTATAGCATCAGGTTCCCTTCAGCTCAACAAAGTTTTCGTACGGACTTTTGCGTATTTACACATGGAGCCAGGGTCTTTCCGTTCATCTCTCGCCTCGCTCACCCCGCAAATGAGGACAGTTACGGCGACCTTCGATGGTACTCACGCCATTATGGGCGGCTTCGTCGCATATGTGGGGCTCATGCCCAGTGCCCCGGTTCCGTGGTGCGTTACGATGTATCTCTCACTAAGCCTTTTAATATAAGTCACTTATCTCCACGGAGCCGTCCTTTCGTGCAAAGTACAGCCCCCTGAACGGAGTGGGGGAAGAAGGACTGGAGAACAACACGTTCGGACGGTATCATGGCCTGGAGACCAGAGAATCACTGTGGCGAACTACGTACGAGGATTTTCAATGGAGAATGTGAAGGCAATTCTGACGAAATATTGGGGGCATGACGGATTTCTGCCTCTCCAGGAGCGGGCGATCGAAAGCGTGATCCGGGGGCGGGATTCGATCGTGGTGCTTCCGACCGGGGGCGGCAAGTCGCTTTGCTTCCAGGCGCCGGCGGTCTTGCTGCCCGGACTGACGGTCGTAGTCAGCC
Source organism: uncultured Pirellulales bacterium (assembly GCA_964612985.1). Lineage (GTDB taxonomy): Bacteria > Planctomycetota > Phycisphaerae > Sedimentisphaerales > Anaerobacaceae > Anaerobaca. Next base: position 17,544 of record CAZTGH010000043.1, on the reverse strand, counting down.
CCTTGATCGCCCTGATGAAGGACCAGGTGGACGGCCTGATCGAATGCGGCATATCCGCGGCCCGGCTCGACAGCTCCCTTTCGCCCGACGAGCAGGCCGCTATTATGGGGCGTCTGAGGGATGGAACGGTCAAATTGCTCTATGCCGCCCCGGAGCGGCTGCTTTCGGAGGGCTTCATCGCTCTGCTGCGTCAGATCGATGTGTCGTCTATCGCGGTCGATGAAGCCCACTGTGTCAGCATGTGGGGCCACGACTTCCGGCCGGAATACCGACAATTGGGCACTCTCAAGAAACTCTTTCCCAAGATCCCGGTCGGCGCCTATACGGCCACCGCCACCGCCAAGGTTCGCGCCGATATCGGCGAGCAGTTGCACCTGAACGCTCCTGAAGCCATTGTCGGGTCGTTTGATCGGGCGAATCTGGTCTACCGCGTCCGGCAGCGGACCGATCGGATCAGACAGACCTGCGAGGTGCTCGACCGACATCAAGGCGAATCGGGTATCGTTTATTGCATCCGACGCAAGGACGTCGATATGTTGTGCGCCGAATTGAACGGGCGAGGTTACAAGACCGCTCCCTATCATGCGGGCATGGGTGCCGAAGAACGCAGAACCAGCCAGGACGCCTTTATCAAAGAGACGGTCGATACGATCGTGGCCACGATTGCCTTCGGTATGGGAATTGACAAATCCAACGTGCGGTACGTCGTGCATACGGGGATGCCGAAGTCGCTCGAACACTATCAGCAGGAGAGCGGTCGTGCCGGTCGCGACGGGCTGGAGGCGGAATGCAGCCTGTTCTATTCGAGCGGCGACTACGGCGTGTGGAAGAGCCTGATGCGTGACATGGGGCCCGAGGCGCAGCAGATCGCGATCGAAAAGCTCAACGAGATGTACAGCTACTGCACGGGAGGGGCTTGCCGGCATCGAACGCTGCTTCGTTATTTCGGCCAGGACCTGGAGAAGGACGAATGCGGCGCGTGTGACGTATGTCTGGGCGAGCTGGACTGTATGGCCGACTCGCTGGTGACGGCGCAGAAGATTCTCTCCTGCATTCTGCGGCTCGGCGAGCGCTTCGGCGGAAGCTACACCGCCCTGGTCCTGGTCGGATCGCAGGATCAGCGAATCCTGGAGAATCGCCACGATGCGCTGAGCACGTACGGATTGCTCGGCGACTATCCCCGACGCACCGTCCACGACTGGATCGAACAGCTCGTCGGACAGGGATGCATCGAGAAGGTCGGCGAGTACAACGTGCTGACCGTCACGGAGCAAGGGAGGCGGGTGCTGAGGGGGCAGGTGTCGCCGCGTTTGCTCCGGCCGGCGACCAAACCGCTGCGGGAGGCGAAAACGGCCCGAGATTCATGGGATGGCGTGGATAGGGGGCTGTTCGAGGAATTGCGCCGGTTGCGGGCGACCCTGGCGGGACAGAAGAAAGTTCCTGCCTATATCATCTTCGGGGACCGGGCGTTGCGCGACTTGGCGAGGAGGAGGCCTTCGAGTGCCGAGGGTCTGTTGGAGGTGAAAGGCGTGGGGGAGAAGAAGCGTCAGCAGTATGGGCGGGTTGTACTGACGACGATCCGGCAGTATTGTGAGACGAACTCGATCGAGATGGACGCCTAGGAACTGAGGGCGGTTTGGCCAGCCGCATGCTACAGAGGTTGGAGATCCTGCTGCTGGCGAAACGCGAAAAATGCCGGGGGCTTGGGGGCTGGTCCCCATGGAATATGGAAGTACGCAAAAGCCGGATCAGCCGCAAAAAAAGGGGAGGACCGTGATCGGCCCTCCCGACGGTCTCGCGTTCACGGGCAGTTACGGCGGAACTTCGTGAAAGGACCGAACCGCCCCCGCGAGACGCGCTGCCTGGCAGGTGGAATCGACTTCTTCAAGAATGGACGTCAGGCTTGTATTCTCCAAGCAAATCCGTTTTACGATTTGCTTGGAGAATGGGGTAAGTCACCTACCGCCAAGTCGTCAGGGTTTGGAAAGGAAGGGCTCAAAACGAGGATCTTCCTTGCGAAAGCAGGACCTAATGTCCATTTTGCCGAACTCTCGTCGTGAAGTCAGTGTTTCGGCTGTATCGGTGGTTCTCGATCAAGCGGCTGACCGAAGACGGCATCAATACCATTCCCGGCAGACGACTTTGAGCCCCTGCTCCTCGGTGGCGAGTGCGGCTGCGTGATGGCGTCCCATATCGAGATCCTGTAAGGCACCAGACCAAGGCTCCCGCCAGTGGCCATTGTCTCGCACCAGGACCCCGCACCACGTGCGCCGGCCCAGGACATCGATGTGGTTCAAGGGCGTCGAAAGTCCTGTGCCCCGAGCCTTGACGTAGGCCTCCTTGCGAGTCCACAGCGTCAGGAAGGCGCCCACCCGAGCATCCTCGGGCATGATCTGCAGCAGCGCCCTCTCGCGCGCCGTCAAACACGTTGCTGCAGAAGGTTCCCACGCTAGATTACGGCAGATCTGCTCGACGTCAACGCCAACCTCCCTGCCCAGAGTAAACGCATACACCGCCACCCGGTTCGAACACGACATGCTGAATCTCAGATCGTATTGATCGGCCAATCCGGCCAGGCGGGGTTTGCCCCAGGGGCCCTGCTCGAACATCAACCGCTCGGGCTCACGTGTCAGATAGGCGCTGCAAACCTGCCGCAGGATGCCTCGACGCGAGATGAAGCGATTCCGATCGGGCAGCGACCGAAATCGCATGGCCCGGTCCCGTTCGGTCGGGGAAAGCGTTCGCGCCAGGTGCAGGATGCGGGAAACCGGCATATCGAGCCGCATCCGCCAGACCTGGACTTCGTCCTCAGCCAGAGCCAGGCCGGTCTTCGGAAAGAACGACGGGCTTGATTTGACCGGAACCGGCCGCCGCCTTACCTCGGTCGCGAGGTGAATCGTATCTCCGTACACGGTCAAGAGTCCTTTCTTTTACTCTACTCCTAACGAACCAAGGTGAGTTCATCGCTTTTCATCGGCACTTTCATCGCCGCCTCAGTCCGAACGGATCGGTGGTTCTCGACCAGGCGGCTGAACAGGGCTCCTCTGCGTCCCGCCGATTCGAGCGATTCCTCGGCGGTGATGGCGATTTCAAACTCCATCGTGGTCTGCGCGTTCGCATCTCGAACAGGCAAACTCATCGTGACGATCAGCGCGGAAGGCTGTGGGACCCGGCCGTCGCGCCAGACGCGTGTGTCCAGGTTCCCGTCCTTATCCCGGATCATGACCGAGACCCAGGCGAAGTTGAGGCCCTGCCCGGCATCACAGACGGCCTGCCACCATTCCCGACGGTCCCGGGCTCGTCGAAAGCGCAGTTCCAGTTCCTCAAACGTGCGCTGTTCCCGCTTCTGTTGCCGGGTGAGCGTATACTTGCTTTGCAGGGCCGTCAGTGTCTCATGCAAACGGACGGCACCGACAACCCGGAACAGTAACAGAAGGAGAAAAAGAATACAGGCAAAGACCACGAGCGCGCCGATGTCCCTTCGGACCATCATGAACAGGCCCAACCCGGTGGCGGCGCAGGTGGACAGATAAATCGCCAGGACGGCGTGCCGCTGTTTGAGACCGAGGTCGATCAGGCGGTGATGGAAATGGCTCCGATCGGGGGCGAACAGGGACCGCCGCTCCAGGAAGCGCCTCAGAATGGCCAAGAACGCATCGAAGATCGGGATGCCCAAGGCCAGCACGGGAAGGGCCAGGCCGACCAGAGCCGAGGATTTGGTCAGGCACATCGCGCTGGAGCCGGCGATCGTGAATCCGACGAACAGGCTGCCGCAGTCGCCCATGAAGATCCTGGCAGGATTGAAGTTATAGAACAGAAACCCGCTGAGACCCCCGAGCAAGGCCAGCATGAAGACGGCCATGACGGGGTTCGCGCTGTTGATGGCACAGACCGCGATGACGGCACAGGCCACGGCCGATACACCCGCCGCCAGTCCGTCTAGGCCGTCACTGAGGTTCACAACGTTCGTAATTCCGACGATCCACAGGATCGTCAGCGGTGCACCCCACTGTCCAAGGTGGAGCAAGTATCCATCGGTGATTTCCAGTGCCGATATGCAGACCCCAACGTAGCACAGCCAAACCGCGGCGATGATCTCCACCAGGAGTTTGACCCTGGCGGGCAGCCCTTTCAGATCGTCCACCAGACCCACAAGGAAGATCAGCATTGCAGCGCCCAGCAGCGTACTCACCTGGAGCGACATGTCTCGGAAGACATCTCCGATTCGATTATCGAGGAACAGGACTGGCACGATCAGGCCGACGGCCGACAGGAAGATGGCGATCCCCCCGATGCGAGGCACCGGCCTGGTGTGGACGGTGCGTATGCCCGGTCGGTCCACCGCACCGACGTGGCGCGCCAGCCAGATGGCCGCTGGCGTGAGCACCAGCGCCAGAAATAGGGAACCAAGCCAAACGGCAATATAGGTTGTCATAGGGTTACCTATACATCCCTTCAAGGTCACCAGCGGGTGACCGTACACATCATCCCACCTGGGAATTGCAGCAGGTGTGGCGTAGATTCACATGCCGCTCATATCGTGCCATCGGTTGCGGCAATCTCGATGCGCCGGGCAGCGAGCACCCGGATGTCCCCGTTAGGGTTCCGGATGGATTCAACCTCACCGAAAGCCGAAAGGCCCGTCAATCGCTTGTGCATGGCTTCGCCCTGCCCGCGACCGATCTCGAAGATCAACCAGCCACCTGGCTTGAGCAACCGCGGCACGTCCTTGAGTAGACGCAGAAGCACCTTAATCCCAAACGGTCCGCCATCGAAGGCCAGACGCGGCTCATGTTCGCTGATCTCCGCGTGCATGCCACCGACCTTGGCGCTGGAGATATAAGGTGGGTTGCAGGTTACGACATCGACCCGGCCTGCAAAATCGGGATTGTCGAAAGGTCCGGTGAGATCTCCGGCCACAAACGTCACGTCGGGACGCCCCGCGAATCGCGCGTTCTCGCGCGCCAGTTTAATGGCATCGGGCGACAGATCGCTGCCCCAGACCCTCGCCTGTGGAGCGTGCATGGCCATAGCCAGCGCCAGGTTCCCGCAGCCAGTGCACAGATCCACGACCAAGGGCGCGTCCGTACCCGTCGATGCGATTTTCGCCAGCGCGGACCAGCCCAACAGTTCGGTCTCACGCCGCGGTACCAATGCCGCCGGCGAAGCCAAAAGGACCAGTCCCATGAAATCCTGCCGCCCCGTCAGATGGGCCAGGGGCGCGTTTGCCAGCCGAAGCTCGACCAGCTCCAGCAACCGCTCCTGTTCCGCCGGATTGAGTTCGACCATTGCCGCCGTGCCCACCTGACTCAGCGCCAAACGCTGGCCTGCGACCATGGCCCAGAGACAATCCAGAGTATTGCGGGGAGTCTCGTCAGGCTTGTCCGGCAGGACTTCCAATTCGCGCTCGAGACGCGCCAGCAGTTCCCGATATAGGGGGTGATCCATACCGACTCCCGCGTGAGGCTCAGACGTGGATCTCATCAATCGGCTCGATCAGCAATGGCGGTATGTGCTGGTAGCGCGTGGCACTGCGTTTGGCGTCGATGTCGCGATAGACGCGCTCCACCTGTTCGGTCCCCAGCGACAGAACCTCAGCAATCTCCTCAGCGGCCATGTCGTGGTTCTTTCCATAGAGGCAAACATCCAGCACGTGGTGTGGTACTGAGAAGTAAAACTCTTCCTGGTCCTGGGCCAGCGAGTATGTATCGGTCGTGGGCGGGCGATCGCAAATCTCGCGCGGCAGACCGAGGAACTCGGCCATCTGGTAGACCTGTGTCTTGTACAGATGTGCGATCGGTTTGACATCGGCGGCTCCATCGCCCAGCTTGACGAAAAAGCCCTGATCGTACTCCTGGCGATTGGGTGTGCCGGTCACTGCGTAGTTGAGCCGGTCGGCGTGGAAGTACTCCAGCATCTTGCGGATGCGCTGCTTGAAATTGCTGGCCGCCACGACCTGTAAATAGGCCTTCACGGGCAGTCGGGCCTGCGTCCGCCGCCCGTCCGGCGACTCGACCACCACGGAGAACACCCTGAGATGCTCGGCTGCCAACAGGGAGGGCAATACAATCTTGCACTTGTACCCGACATCATACTCGCGGATCACGCTTCGAATGGCCTCGTCCCGGTAGCGGTAGCACCCTGCCGTCTGAAGCATCTCCGTGATATCATGGTGTTGGGCCTGGATGCCCAAGTGATCTACAATCAGGCGGCTGAGCCTGAGCGTCTCGGGCGATGAATCCTTCTCCGGCAGCAAGAGCCCGAACACACGTTCGGGCCCGAACGCTCGCACGCACAACGCACCGACCACGCTGCTGTCGATCCCGCCCGACAGGGCCACTACGACACCGCGTTTCCTGAGCGTTTGGCCCACGAACTTGTGCAGGCACAGCTTGATCCGCTCCACTTCCCGTCCGCAGTCCAGTCGAAGGCCGCTCCAGGAGGCCACGTTCTCCATCAGCATCGTCCCTATCCTCCCTTGACCGTTTGCAGTTCGCGTTTGTTGACCTTGCCGTGGGCCGTCCTGGGCAGGGCAGGCACGAATTCTATGTACTTCGGCACCATGAAGGGTTCGAGCCATCGCGCGCAATGCCTGAGCACGTCCTTTTCGTTCAGACCGTCGGCCCGGCCGACGACGAACACCTTGATGGCCTGCCCGAGAATTTCGTCGGGCACAGGCACCACGGCAGCTTCGGCGACATCGTCCAGCTCGCAGATGGCGTTCTCCACCTCCTTAGGACTGACCCGCTCGCCTCGCGTCTTGATCATGTCATCCTTCCTTCCGAGGAAGTAGAGGAACCCTTCCTTGTCCATCCGGAAGTAATCGCCCGAGTACAGCCACCGCGAAGCGGGATACAGGCCGGCCCGATATGCCTTGTCGGTCATCGCGGGATCGCGCCAGTAGCCCTGCATGACGTTGGAGCCGCGAATCACCAACTCGCCCACCTCCCCTGGCGGAACGCGGTCGCCCTGCTCGTCGACGACGGCCACTTCGCAGTTCGGCATGGCCTTGCCCACGGACCCGGGCCGTCGCGCCAGCTCCTCGGGATCCAGATAGCCGACGCGCTTGCACTCGGTCAGGCCGAACATCGAGAACAGCTTCACGTGCGGCAGCAACTGCTGCAGGCTGCGAATGTGCTGCACGGGCAGTGCCGCACCGGTATTGGTGATATACCGCAGGCAACGCAGATCGTAGCCGCCCAGGTCCCGCATCTTCAGCAGCATGGCGACCATCGTCGGTACGATCGGGAATCCCGTGACCTTCTCTTCGGCGATCCGTGTCAGAATGTTGTGCAGATAGACAAACGACGATTCCAGCACCACGGTCCCTCCGAACATGACCGCCATAATCACCTGATACAGGCCATAGTCAAAGGACAACGGCAGCGCATCGAGTACGATGTCGTCCGGGTCGTTGCCGATGTATTGCATGATACTTCGGGCCGCCGAGATGATGTTGTGGTGCGTGGACATCACCCCTTTGGGGTCTCCCGTGGTCGCGGACGTGTAGATCAGCGCAGCGAGGTCGATGTCGATCGTCCGCGGCAGATCACCGGCGGGCACGGAGGATAGATCGCTCTCGTCCGTCCCGTCGGCAACGAGCGCATTCCAGCAGATGTCCGAAACGTTCGGTGGGGCGCCGACCGGAGCGTTGGTATCATGCCAGACGACCCGCATATCATGGCCAAGGCCCTCCATGGCCTCGACCACAAGGGCCCTCAGCGACGACCTGGCAACCAGCACGCGCGCCTGCGAATTCTGAAGAACGTACTGCAAGCGACGCGCCTTCGTGTTGCCGTCCAGGATCACGAAGATGCCGCCGGCCTTGAGCGTCCCGTAGAGACTCGCCACCGTCTCGGCACAGTTGCCCAGCAGGATCACTACCCTGTCCTGCCGCTCGAGGCCCAGATCGCACAGTGCCCGTGCGAAGCGATTCGAGCAGGCTTCGAGCTTTCGGTATGTCCAGCGTTCCTGGCCACAGACGATGGCGTCCTTATCAGGATGTCGCCGGGCCGAACGGGACAGCCACTCATGGACCAGGGTTGGGTCGAACTCTATCACGGATGCACCTCCTGTTCATCGGGTCTCATCGCACGTCCGACGTGCCGATGGTCTCTTCTAACTTTCGGAGCCGCTCGATACCGCAACTCGTGGCACCGGCTCATAGTCGATCTCTTGCATGAGATATTCAATCCACGTCCTTTGGACGTGGATAGTCCGATTCAAGCGATTTCTTTACAGGCTGCTTTGCCCCGCCGCCGGTCAAAGGTCAAGGGCATACGGACCGGCGAAACGGACTCAGCGCTGAACTGCTCGATGAACTGCCTATGGACAATCTGAGTTGACAGTACGCCCGCCAGCGCCATGCTGTCGACTTCACTCGGACTGTCAACCGTCTGCATCTTGTTGAGGAGCCTCTCCACCTTGGCGGCATCGAACAGACCGGCGGCATCGATCGCCCGGCGACCCAGCATCTCTCGCGTGTAGTCGCTTCCCGAGCCGCTCAGAAGACAATCGACAATGGGCGCCCGGTACGGTTGCTTGCGCCGCGTCCAAATCTCTATTGGCAGGCTCGGTGCAAGAGCCTTCTTGAGAATGTGTTTCTCGTTCAGACCGAGGATCTTCCACCGGGACGGGACCCTGGACATGAACTCGATGACACGATAATCCAGAAACGGAAGGCGAATCTCGACCGAGTGAGCCATCGCCACCCTGTCGCCCTGCGATGACAGCAGGTAATTGCTCAGGAACAGCTTCATCTCCAGGTACTGGGCCTTGGCTACAGCATCGAGCCCGTAAAATTCGTCGGGCAGGCTCTCTCGGACCAGTTCGTATGGATCGCCGGCGTTGGCAGCCGACCTGAGTTCGGCAGAGAAGAACGTCTTGATCCGGCTGGTGTTCCGCCAACGCACCCTATGCGAAAAGAGTGGGTCGTGGACTTGATCCAGACCGGCACCGAAGAACGAGGTCAGGAACGATTTCGACCTCTGGTCGCGGAAGACATAGCCGTAAATTTGCCCGATCAGAGCGCTGCGTGCACCGGATGCAGGCTGTCGAGCCCAGAACCGTCGGACTTTGGCCTCTTTGAAGATGTTATACCCTCCGAACACCTCATCGGCCCCTTCGCCGGTAAGGACGACCTTCAGGCCGCTGTCTCTGACCACCTTGGACAACATCAGAAGGGGCACGGGGGCCGTGCGCAGGATTGGCTTCTCCCCGTGCCAGAGCATCTCGGCAAACGAAGCGCCGATTCCCTCTGCCGACGCTTGCACCTCCCGGTGGTGGGTGCCGAGAAACGTCGCCATGGTCTGCTGGTGCGATCCCTCGTCGAACGCTTCCTGCTCGAAACGAATTCCGAACGTGCTTAGATCGGCGTTAAATCGCCGCGCGGTCAGCGCAGCGATTCCGGATGAATCCAGTCCGCCGCTCAGGTAGCATCCCACAGGTACATCTGCCCGCAAACGAACGTGAATAGCGTCCGTCAGCAGGTCACGGGCCGTCTCGGTGATTTCGTCCAGGGGGCGATCGATCTGATCCGAACGAGGACAGATGGGAATGTCCCAATATTTGCGTATAGTCACATTCCCAGCAGACACCTTCATGTAGTGTCCTGGCGGCAGCTCATAGATCTCTCGAAACGCGGTCCGTCCGGGCAGCACCGTCCAGAACGTGAAAATCTGATCGATAGCTTCCGGATCGATCTCGCGCCGCACCCGCGGGACGGTGAAGATGGACTTGACCTCCGAGGCGAAAATGAGACGTCCATCGCATACGGTGTAGTGCAACGGGCGAATTCCCACTCGATCGCGCGCCAGGAAGAGTTCCCGCCTGCGAAGATCCCAGATAGCGAATGCAAACTGACCGTTGAGACGGGTGAGACATTCGGGCCCTTCCTGTTCGTATAGATGCAGCAGAACCTCGGTGTCCGAAGTTGTGTAGAAGCGGTGGCCCAGGCATTCGAGCTGCTCGCGCAGTTCAGGATAGTTGAAGATCTCCCCGTTGTAGACGATCCAGAGCGTCTGGTCCTCGTTATGAATGGGTTGACCTCCGCCGGCCAAGTCGATGATGCTCAGGCGCACGTGTCCCAGCCCAATTCGATCATCGATGTAGATCCCCGCCTCGTCCGGCCCGCGATACCGAATCGCCCCCATCATCCGCGACAGTGTCTCGACGCCAATGTCGCTAGCGGGCCCAAGATTACAGATCCCAACGATTCCGCACATAGCTTACCTTGAACAAAGAGGCTCTGCTCCTGACCCGGCGCCGGGAGGGGTTACGCCACAGCCCGGCTCGCCAGCTTCTGCTCGACGAATGCCGACATCGCGCTCAACGTGTCGAAATGCTCCGGCACGAGTTCATCATCGGCGATCTCCAGGCCGAATTGCTCCTCGATGAACGTGACCAGTTCGAGGAAGCCCGTGGAATCCAGGATGCCGGTCTCCTGAAAAGAGACGTTCTCTTCGAGCTGCTTTTTATCCCCAAACAGGATGTTGTTGACGATGTAATTGTGAATCTCCTGTTGCACATTCATGTCCGACGTTCCTTTCACTGATTTGGCTGTCTTGACTGGGTCCCAGCTTGGCCCGTTGGGGAATTCACGAATGAGCGTTCCGTTCGGGCAAGCACGAACCGCTCTCCTGCACACCAGAGTTTTCGACACCGGACCTCCTGTGAACGAATCGAATCTCAGCGACGCTTCTGAAGAAGCCACGAAGTGGGCGCGAGCAGACGGTTACGCCTTTCTCCGCGAGCTCGACCCCCGTCTCAAATACGGTCCTGGCGTCGGCATAGAAGAACTCGCGCCCCTTGTAGAGTACCGAGTCCGCCCGTTCTTTGGGGACGTTCCGGCGGAGGAAACCGATGGGGTCATATCGTACGTGGAAATCGTGAACCAAGGTCGAGACGGTGATCTCCTGGCCGGTGTAGTCGATCACCCTGCCCGATGCGATCTTATCGGCATAGACCTTCATGGGAAACCTCTCCGCCAGATAATCGTCAATGGTGTGAATAAAGGCGATGTAGCGCGCACTTACACCCATGCCGATCGCCTTGCCTCCGTTCTCGACGAACCGAAGATAGGGGCTTGTCGCCGCGTAGGGCCTGACGTCCATGTGATGTTCGGAGATCATCTCATCTCGCAGGCGGCCCCTCACGGCGACCGACTTCGTTGGGTGGAGACTTCTTCGCGTCCCCTCCATCCGTCTGAAGATCTCAGTAATGAGACCGCTGTAGGAAGGCGTCCGGCGGACATCCCACACCTGTTCGTTTCGGAAATACATATAAGACGGCAATTTCGGATATGACGGCATGAGAATAGTGCCCTCCGGGCCGACCGCGTCGATCAGCATCTCCAAGATGCGTCGCGGCGGCACGTCCGTGGCCAGGCCGTTGATCGAGCTATGGACGAAGAGTACGTCTCCAGTTTTCACTCCGCAGATGTTCTCGATCGCGAAGAGGAGATCGTCTTCGGTAAACGGGATCTTCCTTCGCCGGTCGCGCTCGCGCTTCGCCATCGCACTTCGAATGCGTGTGACGGACTTGTCCGGCAGGATCTTCCTGAGGTAGTTCTTCCACATCGTGATATCCTCTACTCGATATGGTCGAGCGACGGCAACGCAGATACTCGAAAATACAGAGTCCCCTGCCGCGATGACCTGAACTGGCCACCGTCACGCTGCACCAGGTGCACTGCTGAACCAGCAACGTGAACGTTGTACTTCTGCTCGCCAGGCAATCCGACGACGAGCAGTCTGTTGAACGACGGGATGCCGGAGAGAGGAATCTCCTCATCCAACGGCCCGTCCTGTCGGGCGAAGAGTACCAGCGTTCTCTGAATCCCGTCGTTGTCCTGGACAACGCATCCTTCGACACCGTTCGATCCGACGTAGGTCGCCTGGGTGGGGTGATACTGGTCCGCTCCATCGGTCACGGACAGCACGTTCAAGAACCGAGTCTGACGCTGCGGGACTGGTGCGGAGACCTCTACTCGCCATTCCCCTGCTTCACGCAGTGCGCGCCGGTACTCCATCGAGCTTGAATTCACCTGGTCGTCATAATTGTATGGGTTGCCGAAGCCATCATCGGCCACGAAGAAAGCCTGGCCGTTCTCCGCCCCTCCGATGGTGACGATCTGTGCATCGGGCGGAAGCAGGGTCTCGTGAAACAATCGACTTTGGTTGGCGGCATCGGCCCCATCATCGATGGTGATGGTGACCCGGTTGTTCTTGACGGCGGGCTCCCGGATAGAATGCAGCAGATAGGTCGTCCGAAACCCAGGGTCCTTCGTTTGAACGCCATCGTAGACCAGGATGACAGGCCACACGTAGGAATGCGCTCTGAGATACACGAGGGACCGTGTGAACCGGTCCATTTTGTGAGGGGAGTAGGAGCGCGTCGCATCCCCCCTCGCATAGGTGTAATCGCCGTGATCCTCAAAGCGATCGATGCCGATCAGATGGTTCGTACCCCCCTCGCGGACGTCATCAAGTCTTTGGGGATTGGTCTTTCCCACAACGAGCAACTGCCCTCCGTCATTGGCGTAGGTCCTGTCCCACAGGGTAAATCGTTCGTCGGGGTCGTATACGAGAATCGTGTTGTGCGCAACGCTGCGTGTGTAATAGTTCCACCAGTGTTCCGAACCATACCCGCCACAAGCGCCGTAGGCGCCGGAGTCAATCGCAAGCGGACCTTTGTAGAAGATGGTGAATGCGTTCTGGTCCCGGTGATGGTGATTGACGGAGAAGAAGGACGTGGATTTGAAGGTGACGAGTACGTTCTCACTGAAGTCCCATGAATCCCGCATGATGACGTAGCCCGCATGGCGAAAATGCCGCGAAAGCGGGAGTTCCACTGGAGCATCTCCTTCGTCTTGGTCAAAGTGCCGATATAGCAGTTCCCAATACGATACCGAACTGTCACCCAGGCGATTGAACAGCCACTTGGCATGAGGGTTGTCGAACAGCAGTGCACACGTGAGAATGCCAAGTCCCTGGAAGTCGTTTGTGTACACCGCCGCCCACACATCGCCTGAGAACGGATAGGGGTCGTAATAGCCCATGGATCTGTGGGATGACTGCGTCTTGTCATGGCGAAGCCCATACAGATACCAGTACACACGGTTCCGTTGCGCATCTCCACACCAGGAGGGCTCATCGGTGGCGAATTCCCAACCCAGATACGGAGTCATACACGTATACGAGGTTCCGTATGCCCATCCCATGTGGTACCCACCATCGATGGAAATCCAATCCTGGAGGGGATTGTAGCCTTGCGTCCAGTTTCGGACAATGAGATCGAAGTAGTGCTGGTAGCGGTCTCGTATGCTGGCTTCGTCGGATGAGATTTCGTCTTGAATGGCCAGTAGCGCAACGAGCGCGTTAACGTTCGCCAAGCGGCTGTGGCCCCCGGAATAAAGAGGTTCGGAATAGAATCGCCACGTGATGTTGATATAATCCAACAGGCCCAGGATTTGTTCCCGCATCGCTCGTTTGACGTTGCCATCCAAGTCGGCATGGAGCCAATCATAGAGGACCCCCAGTGCAAACAGCTTCCCCCGCGGCGGACCGTCATGCGCCTCCATTCCACGGGGGTATCTGCCCGTGACCAGACCTCTGGGGAAATCGACCGGCTGATCGAGGATCGCCTGGATGTATTGCCGCCCATAGGCCATCGACAGCTGATTCCTGTTGAAATACGAGTTGATTCCGATGTACATGCTGTAAGTTCGAAACCGCTCTATTTCGAGGTGGTTCTCGTCGATGAGGACCTCGGTTTCCCGCCGGATGGAGGGGACATCAAGAGGGTTCGACGTGTTCCTGTGATACATCGCTGTGACATAGCGGTTGATCGCCGCAAGATCCTTGGCCTTCTGCATAATGTCTTCAATCAGCGATAGATTCACAAACAGATAAGGGTGCGTCCGCATCTGCTCCGTTAGCAAGCTGCGCGGCAAGGCTAGGGAGTGCTCCTTGCCTTCGCCCACCGTCACCACACACACAGAGACGACCACGAACCCCACAATGACTCGGACGATCAGAGGCACGTGGAGGAAGTACAGAGCAACGAATCCGGCCAAGCGGCAGAAAGGTTGGGTGGATACCATGGCTGGCTTGTTGCACCTTCGCTCATTCATGTCAATCACTCCCCTTTCATCCGGCGAGATGCGGTGCCGTCCTGCCGGGCTTTCAGCTACGGCGGGCATTTCGCACAGACCGACTTGAACAGCGTCGTACTACGATAGGGTCGCCCCGGTCGGGCAGGATCGCGACAACGATGCCGCTGCGCATATCGAGCGCCACGCGCCGCGCAGCCGCCACCGCGGCTCCGCTGGACATGCCGACGAACACGGCCTCTCGGACAGCGAGAAGACGAGTTGCCTCAAAGGCCTCTTCATGTTGGACCGTGATCTTCTCATCCAATGCGTTCGGATCGTAGATCGCAGGGATCATCGACTCCGTCATGTTCTTGAGCCCCTGGATGGCGTGCCCCTCCGAAGGTTCGACCCCTACGATGCGGACGCTTGGCTTGGGTTCAGCGAAAAACCTGTGCAGTCCCATGAGCGTGCCGGTTGTGCCCATGCCCGCCACAACAACGTCGACCTGAGCCGCCGTCTGCGCGAATATCTCGGGAGCGGTGGTCTCATAGTGGGCCAGAAGGTTGTCCTGGTTCTCATGCTGGTTCGGCATGTAATAGGTCTGCGGTGCAGACGCCGGAAGCCGACGTGCCGCTCGAATGGCGCCGCCGGCATGCACAGCTTGACGCGGTATCCTCTGGCGGCTCCGATCATGGCGAGGGCGATACCGGTATTGCCCGATGTCGCTTCGAGAATCGTCTTCCCCGCCGTCATCGCGCCGGATCGCTCGGCGCCGGCGATCATGTAGTGGGCGGAACAGTCTTTGATCGACCCGCCTGGGTTCGCCCCGTCGAGTGTTCCGAAGATTCGCACGTCAGATGCGATGTGATTGAACCGAGCCAGTTCGATCACGGGTGTGTTCGCAATGGCCGATGTGATGCCTGCACGAACGGGCGATGCAGAACCGCTATCACGGGGCAGGACCTGCACTTCCATCTCGTGCGCATGCGCCAGTCGATCTCGAGCGGCCGCCCCACCGGCGGATAATGCGGAGAGCGACCTCATGGAATGACCTCCATGCGTCCTTGATCAGTTGAGTTCGTCGACAAAGAATGCTGGAAAGCGGTTTGCATCGCTTGGGCAGGCCCGCTACTGTCACAATGCTGCCGAGTTTGCGCGGGCCGCTTGGACGCCCGAACTCAGCGCTCTGTCCAGCGCCAGGCCCGCGCCAGCACGGTGAAGTCGCCGAGATCAATCTGGCCGTCTATCGAGAAATCACACAACGGATCCCACCAAGGGTCGTTCACATCGGCCAGCCACTTCTGGCACAGCACCGCCAGATCATGGGCATCGACCACACCGTCAGCCGTCAGATCGGTCACGGCTTCATATATGGGGTCCGTCGCCGCCACGATGAGCAGCTCAATGCCATCACCGAGGCCCAAGTTGACGGAGTACTGCTTGTCCTGCGCATTATTCCAGTGCTCATGAACGCCCAGGCTCATCAGTCCGGTCCCGTCGCCTTTTGGGTCGTAGTGGATTCCTGAGGGTGGGCTGTCCGCCAGAGCGGCTTCGTGCAGATAGTTCTCCACCCCCTGACCTGCACACCAGGTTGCTTTGGGCTCGTTGCGCAGGATGTCCAATCCAACCGAGTCGATCGCGACCGGATCCTGTGACACGAGCAGACTAGACGTCCAGTCCTCTCCAAACGAAGCATAGGGCATCACGTTGGTGTTTTGGTGTTCGGCCCCATAGAGACCGTCAATGATATAGAGCAGTGTCTTGCCCCCTAGGTGTGGGTGGCCGATGAGGTCCACAAGGCAGTTGTACGATCCCGGCGTTTGAGTGCGCTTGGCGAACTCGTGCAACGGCTCGGGCGTCCAACCCCCGCGAAATGGAGTATCAAAACAGATCGAGCCAAAGTGGTTCTTGGCGCACAACGTGATACCGGCCATCTGATGCGGTCTCAGGAGAGTCATGTTGATCACATACTTGGCCTCGGTCACACAGCGAGGCAGATAAGCCCTCGCACCGTGCGGCACGTTTGGATGGCTGAAGTGAACCGGGTAGGCTGCATCGGGCTCGGCTGCGAGACGCCCATTCTTGGCGATCTCAGGCCTGACGAAGAAGCGCACGGCCTGGAAATTGGGATCCGCGCTTCCCCGAACCTTGTCATAGATCGGATCGCCGATGTAACGAGATGCATCGTACAGCACGATCGCTCCGCCCGGCACACCCGCCTTGTTGATGAGTTGGTCGAGCAGCGCGATGATGACCTGAGGACTTGGCAGACTGACGGCCGGACTCCAATCCCACTTGCTGCCGTTGTCAAGGTTCATATTGATCTTGATCGCGATCTGCTCTCCGTCCTGATATCCTACGTCACCCAGGTCGTGCATCTGGTTGAAGTGCCTGAAGAGAGCGTCCCAGGCTGTCGCCTCGTTGTTCTTGCCTACTAGCGTCCGAACAGCCTTAGAGACCATTGCATGGACCAGATCCTGATCGGTGTGCTCGTCTTCCCACCACGCTCCCGTCACACCGTCCCACCTCGTTGCGTTCGGCTCATGCACCCATATTACACGTCCCGGATAAATCCCCCGCCCGACTCCCATGCTGCGGTTTGGCGGCTCACTCGGCACGAAGGCACCTTGCGCGCTCCTGTCCTCCACCACACTAACAGACCACCACGCCATCACAATGGCACTCCCTAGAACGGCATAGGCAATCAGAGCTCTCGATTCACGGAACAGTCGCGTCACCTTCCGACAGGCCAGAACCACGCCGCCAACACCAAGCAACCACACCACGAAGCCGCTGGCCAGGGGTGCCGCCACGCGCTGGCACGGATACGCTGCCCGGGTAGGCTTGGGGATAACACGGACCAGAAACCACACCAACGATGCCAGACCCAGAAAAGGAAAAGCCCAGACAGACCAATGCCATCGCCCAGGGCGATCAGGGAGAGACCGTGTCCTCGGATGCTGCTTACATGGCCGTTCTTCGCATTCATGGCACATGATTCGCGCCTCCTCATATAGTGCAGTCTATATTGTGTGGTCCATTACTTCCGTCGAATGCCTTCAGCTTTTACTGAAAGACTATCTCGCAACCGCTTGAGGCGATGGAGCCGGTGACCAGTGGGATTCTCATACTACTTGTCCGGGCACATGTGGTGAGGAATTCTGCGGGCGACCTTCGGGACGTTGATCGAGTAATGCTCCGGAGACATTCTTCACAGTACCGCGGTGGACCTGGAAACACTCACGCGTATCTGGAGCACCCTGGTCTTCCAATCGCATCCGGGCATCCTTCGCGTCGAGGGCAGGCCCGTGCTGGTGGGCGATGGGATCAACGTCGCCAACGCCTACTACGGAACCGGTCGCATCACTCGCAGGCTGCTTGCCCAAGGCACCCATCTGGTCACTCGCGTCAAGAGGAATGCGGCGGCCTGGTATCCGACACCCCACCGCCGC